>CAYNBQ010000086.1:0-15265 GCA_964395275.1 uncultured Verrucomicrobiota bacterium | reverse complement strand
TCGCTCGTCAGCCCGGGGCAAGCGAAGCGCCGCCCCGGGAATGACGATCCCGAACCACCTTCCCCCGCGCTGAAGGCGCGGCGCTCGATCCCGTTTCGGCGGCGCGCCTTCACAAGCCGTCTTTCCCAAGCGAACGGTCGGTCTCCCGGCCCCGCCCCCGCCGGCTCAATGGAACTCGACGTCGCAGAAGGGGGGAAGATCGGCCGCGCGCAGGCTCAGGTCGTCCAGGTAGAACCGTCCGTCCGGCGTCGTGCTCGCCTGGTCCGTCTCGAACCAGATCGAAACCTGCGAACCGGTGGAACGAACCGGCAACGCAAACCGGTACCAGACGAAGGCCTCCAGATGCCGGGCGTGGATCTGGTCCTCGCTCCACAGGACGGTGGACGCGTCGGCGTTGGTGCGTTGCCCGGTGCGGTCGTACCCGATCCGGAATCTCATCTCGGGATCCGTCGGATCCCCGCCGATGCCCGTCTCGTACTTGAACCAGCCGCTCAGCCAGAAGTCGCCCGACCCCGTGGAAACCGTCTGCACGATCCCGCCCCGGTAGTTCGACCCGCTGTAGTACCACTCCTGGGCCCTTCCGGAACGGGCTTCCCAGGTGTGGGCGACGTTCCACGCGGTGAACCGCTGCTGAAAGATGGAGTCGTCCGCGATATCCCACTCGTCCCAGAATCCGAATCCGCCCACGCAGAAGACCGTGTGCCCGAGCAACCAGTCGTCGTCCATCATCTTCAGCGTCGCCGCCTCGTAGTCGTCGGCGATCGTCGTGGTGCTGTAACGCCCCTTCCACGGGCCGTAGGTGCCGGACTCGGTGTAGATCACCGGCGGATGCCGCCAGCCGCGCTCGTCGTATCGCGCCTTCATCATGCGCCAGCGATGCGCGTAGTAGGCCTCGTTCGGACCGTTCATCAGGTCCAGGCCGGGTTCTCCGTAGGCGTGGTATCCGACGAAATCCGCGATTGCGAACAGATCCTTGAACATCTCGGCGATGCCCGGGGTGTCCGGGTTGCCGACGCCGAGGTTCAACACGATCGACCGAATGCCCAGTTCGTGGCACCGCTCGGTGAACGCCTTTTCGAAGAGAACCACCTTGCGCACCCGTTGCCGGCTCCCCACCCACGGCTCGTTGTAGCCCTGCCAGGCGTCGATCCCGGGATGGTCGAGGTGTTTCTGGTAACAGGCCTCGGCATGCGCGCGCCCCAGGGCGATCGTCTCGGCGTCGTCCTGCGACCAGAAATCGACATCCTCGGCGCCGGCAAGACGTCCGATCGTCACCGTTTCCGGGCCGTTGTTCTTGACATCGGTGAGCGCGCCCAGCGACGGGTCCATCGCGAAGGCGACCTTCGCCGTCGCCGAAATCGCCTGAAAAACCGAGCCCCCGCTCGGATTGTAGTGCCCGCCGCCGAGCTTCCCGAGGTTGCGCGTCGGCCGGTAGCTCGCCGTCCCCCGTTTCGTCCAGCGGGTCCACCCGCCGCCGACGCCGCCGACGAAGGAGCGGCTGTCGAAATCGGGATTGGTCAACAGGTTCCCGCCGCTCAACGGCGGATCCTCCGGCTCGGCGACCGCGCCGTAGGAAGGGGGATGGGTTTCGCTGACCGTCTGGATGCTCACGTCGTCGATGATGAAATAGGAGCTGCCGTGCTGCGCCCATTTGCGCCAGCCCCGCAGAAAGATCGTCGTCCGCGGTCCGCCGGCGATGAATTCCCGCTGGTGTTGTCGCCACACCCCCCGGCCCGGATCGAACTCCAGCCAGCTCATCTCGAAATCGGACAGGTCCTGGTCGTAGTAGTTCCGGCCCGCCGTATCGAATCCCATCGAGGGAACGAAATCCTCGCCCGGATAGCTTTCCCCGGAAATCGTGCTTGCGTAGAACCAGAAGGTGATCCGGTAGACCTGTCCCGAGACGGTGTCGATCGTCTGGAAGATCCCGCCGTACCCCTGGCTGCCCGGCTGGGGCATCTCGATCTTCTGCGCCCGCCATCCGCCGTGAACGTTCGAGATCTCCTGGCGCGGATAAACCGTGTACCCCGAACTGCTGAAGAGCGTCCACCCGTTCGCAAGACCGCTCGAGGAAAATCCCCCTTCGAAATCCCCGTTCACGATCTGCCCTGCGCCCGCCGTGGCCAGCGTCGCGCACGCCGCCACGAGCATCGCCGTGGAAAATCTGCCGGACATACGGCCCTCCCCCTTCGTTCCGGGCGATCCGTGCCGGTTCCCTCGGACGGCGGACAGCGGATCGCGCGGAGGCTACCACAGCATTCGGCGCCCGCACAATCGCCGAGCGGTTCCGGCACGGACCGATTGCGGCGCGCCCCGGAGGAGAAGCCTCCGGGCCGGGTCGAGCCGCGCGGCTTCCCCGGTGCGATGCCCGCTCAGCGGAACTCGACGTCGCAGAAAGGCGGCAGATCGGCCGCGCGAAGATCCAGGGCGTCGACATAGATCCTCGCGCTGGGGCTCGTCGCGCCCTGATCGCTGGCGATCCAGATCGAGGTGTTCGATCCCGACGCGCGCACCGGAACGCCGAAGTCGTACCAGACGAAGGCCTCCAGGTGGCGGCTGCCGATCTGGTCGGCGCTCCAGACGATCGTGGAGGCGTTCGGGTCGGCGGTCTGCCCCGTCGGATCGTACCCGATCCGGAACTCCACCTCGGGATCCGCCGGATCCCCGCCGATCCCCGTCTCGTACTTGAACCATCCCGTCAGCCAGAAACCCCCGGCGCCCGTGGAGACCGCCTGCACGATCCCGCCGCGGAAGTTCGAGGCGCCGTACGACCACTGCTGCGCCTTTCCCCCGCGGGATTCCCAGGAATGCGCGGCGTTCCACGCGGTGAACCGCGTCTGGAAGAGGGAGTTGTCCCCGAGTTCCCATCCCCACCAGCTCGAGTTGATGCCCACCGCGAAGGGGGCCTGACCCACCGTCCAGTCGTCCTGCATCATCTTCAGGGCCGCCTGTTCGTAATCGGTCGCGATCGTCTCGGGCGAAAACTTCCCCTTCCACGGACCGTACGTCCCCGATTCCGTGTAGACCACCGGCGGATGCCGCCAGCCCAGCTCGTCGTAGTGATCCTTGATCATCCGCCACCGGAACGCGTACCACTCCTCGTTCGGACCGTTCATCAGGTCCGAACCCGGCTCCCCGTACGCGTGGTAGCCGACGAAATCCGCGATCGCGAAGAGGTCCCTGAACATCTCGGCGATCTGCGGCGATCCGGGATTGCCCACCCCCAGGTTCAGCACGCACGAACGGATTCCGAGTTCGTGACAACGTTCCGTGAACGCCTTCTCGAAGAGCGCCGTCTTGCGCAGCCGTTCCCGGCTGCCGACATCCGGTTCGTTGTATCCCTGCCAGGCGTCGATCCCCGGATGGTTCAGATGCTCCTGGTAACAGTTCTCGGCATGGGCGCGACCCTTGGCGATCGTTCCCGCGTCGTCTTCGTCCCAGAAATCGACATCGTCGATGTAGAGCCGGCCGATGGTGACCGTTTCCGGGCTGGCCGACTTCACCGAGCTGAGGGAATCGAGCACCAGACCCTCGCCCAGCACGGCCTTGGAAGAGCGGGCGATCGCCTGGAACGCGCTTTCGTAGATCGGGTGGTAATGGCCGCCGCCGATCATCCCCAGGTCGCGGGTCGCCGCGAACACGGCGTTTCCGCGGGCCTTCCACGACGTCCAGTATCGCCCCGTTCCCGAGACGAACCCGGCCTCGAAATCGGGGTTGGCAAGGAGATTGGCCCCGGTGCGCGGCGGGGGATCCGGGGCGGGGGTCGCCGCCGTCGAGGGGGGGTGGGTCTGGGAGACCGTGTGGATCGTGATGTCGTCGACGATGAAGTACGAGTCGCCGTGCTGCGCCCATTTTCGCCAGCCGCGGATGAAGAAGGTCGTTCGCGGACCGGCCGCCAGGAATTCCCGGCCGCAGGAGCGCCAGGCGCCCCGGCCCGGATCGAACTTGATCCAGCTCATGTCGAAATCGGTCAGCCCGTGCGTGTAGGAATCCCGGCCCGCCGCGTCGAATCCCACGAAGGCCTCGAAATCCTCCCCCGGATACGCCTCCGGCAGCTCGCCGGCGTAGATCCAGAAATCGATCCGGTAGAGCCGCCCGGAGACCGTGTTGATCGTCTGGAAGATCCCGCCGTATCCCTCGCCGCCCGGCTGGGGCATCGCGATTCTCTGGGCCCGCGATCCGCCGTGCACGTTGGCGCTTTCCGCGGAGGGGGTCACGCTGTAGCCCGGACTGCTGAAAAGGGTCCAGCCGTTCGCAACCCCGCCGCCGCCGAAGCCTCCCTCGAAATCCCCGTTCACGATCTGGGCATGCACGGCCGAACCCGCCACGAAGAACGCCGCCAGCAAACAGAGGGATCCTGCCCGGAACATGATCGACCATCCTCCCCTCGCCGCGCGGAGCCGCCGACCATCGGGAAGGCGCCGCGACACGGGAAACCGTACCGCGGCCGGAACCGGACGGTCCAGAATCCAGCGAACCGGGCGGGAGGCGTCGTTCGCGCCGCGTCGGAGCGCGCCCGCCTCCGCGGGGAGGTCTCCGGGACCGTCTCCCGAATCAGACCGAGAACGAATCGCTGCTCGGAGGCGGGACTTCCTTGACATCCACGCCGGCGCTGCGGCCCCAGCGGGATTTCTTAACGAACTCGATGACGGGCCCCTCGTCGTCGCCCGCCGCCCAGACCACCCGGAGGAAGTCGGCGGGATGGATGTCGTGCCGCCGGAAGAAGGTCCGGTCGCCGCCGGCCGCGTACATCAGGTATTCGGGAAGTTCACCGCGCAGCTTCGCGCGGGCCTTCGCCAGGATCCGGGGAAGTCCGCGGATCCCCCCGAGCTTCGCCTCGGCGCCGGGAAAGGTCTCCTGAATGCGCCCCGAGGGAACCCCCTTCTGCACGTGGAGGAAGTAGTCCCGGCGCACCGAGGCCACCAACAGGACCGTCTCCCAGTCGGGCTCCTTTTCCAGAACGATGTCCTCGGCGACGTCGTAGATGTCGATCGGTCGATACCCGATGGAAGCCAGGAACTCCTCTTCTTCCGCCTCGAAGAACCCCTCGAGATCCTGCTGCCCCGCCGCATAACGTTCCACGGCCCCCTCGAAGATCTTCTTCAGCTTCTGATGCCAATCGTAGTGCCGCATGATCGTTCCCTTCTTCCTTCCCCCGCGCTTCCTTCCGATGGCCCCATTTCGGCCGGGAGTCAAACGCCGCGCGGCCCGGTTCACCGGGGGAAGAAGCGCATCATCTCTTCGGCGAAGATGCGGTGACCGCGATCGTCCGGATGGTTGATCCCGTTGTGCAGGTAGATCTCGTAGGGAATCCCCTGGGCCTCGAGCATCTCCCAGCGCCTCGCCGCGTCGGCCAGCGGAACCCCGTTCTCCTCGGCGAACCGCCGCAGAAACGCCACGGCATGGCGCCGGTCGGGACCCCGGCCGTCGGGCAGCCCCATCCATTCCGGCATCGCGAAGTGCGGAGTCAGCAGAAGCAGTTCCGCGCCCGCTTCCCGCGTTCTGCGAAGGATCTCTTCGTAGCGTTCCTGCAGCACGTCTTCCGGAAAACTCATGTCGTTGATGAACTCCAGGGTCACCAGGTCGGGATGAAAATCGAGGACCTCTTCCTGGAAATGCGGCAGGCGGACCTCGGTGTTGGAGGCGCCGACGCCGGCGTTGATCACCCGGATCGAGGCCCCGGGAAACCGTTCCCGGAGCATCCGTTCGAAGAGCCCCACGAACCGGTGCGCCTCGTCGCTGGCCTCGCCGCCGGCCGTCACGCTGTCGCCCCAGCAGACGATCGTCACTTCGCCGCCGCTGCGAAGCTTCTCCAGCACGGGTTTCAGCGCCGGATGCACGATCGGGGAACGATCGGGTTCCGCGCCGGTCGGCACGTAAACCTGCGACGGCTTCACCGTCGTCGATCCGAACGGGCGATAGATGTTGGCCAGAACGAAGAATCCCTCGGGAACTTCGGGCATCGGAGGACAATCGGGGGAGGATTCCCCACGGATGACGCGCAGATCGCCGCCGGGATCGATCCCCAGAACGTCGACCCTGCGCGTGGTGTACCGGTAGTAGGCCGTCACCGTCCGCCCCTCGTTCAGAATGCCGCCTTCGACGATCGAGAACGCCCCCCAGACGTCGTCGACCTCGTAGTCCCGGCCTTCCTCGAAGATCGCCCCCGGATCCTCCGGATCGAACAACCGCAGGCTTCCGGCGCGGTAACTTCCGGGCAGCACGTTCCGCCGGTTCTTCGGCCCGATGATCAACCGGTTGCCGCCGAGCCAACTGTCGACCTCCCCACCGACGATCCGCATCGGCAGGGGATCCGCCGCCGTTTCGTCCGCCGGTTCGATCCGGACCACCCCGCCGCGGATCTCCCGCACCTCGCCGCCGACACGGATCTTCCCCCGCGCAACCGCCACGCGATCCTCCCAGCAACGCAACTCCAGCCCCTCGACGACCCCCGGGCGCACTCCCTCGACCTTCACGGGACTGCCGTATCGCATCGCCGCCCGGGCTCCGGCCCCGTCCCCGCGCAGATCGTGAACGCCCGCCGCTCCGACGTCCGCCGGTCCCACGTTGGCCGGCCACGGACCCGGGTCCGCGAAAACCGCGCGGACCGCCTCGAGATCTCCGAACCCGAACTCCACGTTGGGCCCGAGGTACGATCCCTCGCCCCACTCGTTCCACGCCTCGAGGATCGCCGTTTTCGATCCGGACTCGTCCAGAAACCGTTTCAATCCCTCGAGCCCCTCGCGGAAATACTCCGTGCGCCGGTCGAAGCGCGCCTGCGCCTGCGGCCCGTGCCACGGGCGGGAATCCCAACCGACGGTCAACAGCGGCACGTACGGCAGCACGGCCGCATCCCGCAGCCGGCGCCAGATCCCTTCATGCGCCGCCATGTAGTGCCGGTACGGGAACTGGGCCACGGGGAGGCCGACGTCGAGATAGTTGTAGGCGGTCACAGAATCGAATCCGCACCGGCGGAACCTCTCCAGATCGGGCTTCTCCATGCCGCCGCACGCGGCGATGTGGATGCCGGGCAGCCCCGCAGCGCGCGCCCGCTCCCGCATCCGGTCGAAGGCCTTGCGCACCGCCTCCTCCGAGCCGAGATCCGAAACGAGTTCGTGCGGCGAAAAGAAACTCACGTACGGGCGGTCCCCCATCCGCAGGTAGTTCGGCCGGCGGAAGTAGCGCTCGATCCAGTAGTCGGTCACCTCCAGCAGCTGGTCCTCGGAATGGTTGTCGAAGGGGGGATGGTTGGCCCACATCACCGCGAACCGGATCGAGTCGCAATACCGGACGCGCAGGAAACCCTCGTTCAGCCCTTCGCCGAGTTCCTCCCGTCCGTCCCGCCAGTACCAGTCGAAAATGAAAAAGGTGATGCCGTTCTCCAGCGCCCACTTGATCTGCCAGTCGGCGACCACCGGGCTCCCTTCCTCGTACCAGCCCAGCGCCGGATCCCGTTCGGGGAATCCCGCCTGGAATTTCCAGCGGCTCAATCCGCTCGCGGGAGACCAGCCGGGGAAGTAGTAGATCCCGATCTCGTACGGGGTGCGCACCGGACGGGGCGGCGGCACCTCGTACTCCCCGGCGGCGACCGGCGCGATTGCAGGCTCGACGTGAACCGTTCGCACCGTCTCCTCCTCCCCGAGGACGAGGCGCAAACGGAAATCCCCCGCCGCGCGCGGGACGATCCGGCCTCGTATCGTGCAGCGATCGCCCGGATTCATCGCGGGAACCTCGAGCACCGGCGTCGCGCATTCGGCGGCGCCTTCCACAGCAAGACGCGCCGCTCCCCCCGGCCAGGGCGGTCCCGCCGCATGCGCCAGGATCGCCCGGATCTCCATCGGTCGGCCCGCCCGGGGGAGGGGCTCGGCCGGTCCCAGGAAGAGAACCCGCACCAACGGACGCTCCGGATCGTTCGCCTCGACCGCCAGGGATCGCATCCGCAGGGTCGCCCCGGCGGCCCGGCCGAAGGCCAGCCCCACATGGGTGATCCTGCCGTGCCACTGGGAAAAACGCCGCAGATCCAGGACGTATTCGCCCGAGGAAGATCGGGTCACCCCGGCAAGCGGAATGCCGAAAAGCCCGGCATCCCCGTCGCCCGCCCAGTAGAACGAAGGGGCATCCCCGTCCGAGACCTCCGCATCCAGCCGGAGAACCGAGCGGCGGCACGCCTCGAACGGCTCCACCGCCGAAAGAACCAGGGCCTGCGGTTCCGTCGCGCGGACCCGCAGTTCGCCCCCCCGCTCCGCCGGATCCGCCCCACGAACATTCTCCCACCACTTCACGGAACACGCGCCGACTCCGTCCAGCGGATTGCGCTCGTCGGGCGGAACGACGATCGAGATCGAATGGAGCCGACAGGCGCGGTTGACCGGGGGATCGAACCGGATCCGGTTGATCTTGCCCAACCGCTGCCAGAAGGGGCGGAACCGCAGGATGCGACGACCCGCGGCCGGCACATGCATGCGCGCCATCCACGGCGGTTCGAATCCGCCGTATTTCCCCTCCCTCTTGTTCGTGAAATAGAGCATGACGATCCCCGGGCCGTCGCACTCGAAATCGACCTCCACCCGGGCCCCGTTGTCGGCCCCCTCGAGTTCGAACCACGGACTCGTCAGGATCGCTTGGGGGAGCGTATCGAATCTGACCGACGTCGCGTCGAACCGCGCATTCCGAAGGGCGTGCCCCGGCGTCCAGCCGTTCCATCCCTTCTCCTCGTTGAACTCCCATTTGAACATGGTCTGCGACACTCCTCCGGCCGCGGCGGATGCCGCCGGCGCACAGATCAAGAGCATCAGAAGAACGGCCGGAACTCGCATGCCGGAACGATGCATTCCCGCCGCGCGGTTCCCCGAAAAGAAACGACCGATCGCCATCATGGGCCGGGAGGTTATCAACCTTCGCGCCCGCCCGCCATGAACATCCCTGGCCCATCTCCCCGACCCGCTTTCCCCCAACCCCTGCAAACCGGGACAACCGATCGCCCTGCAGGTGCGGGGCCTTTGCTTCGTGTCGCGTCCCGGACGGAACCAAACCCGCTCGGATGCGTCGAGGGAACGCCACTCCCCCCGATCGTCCCCCGCCCCCCATCTGCGCCCGTTAGAACGCGAAAATCGACCCGAAATCGGCCCTCTAACGCCTTCCACGGGCGCAAGAAGATGCGTAACCCCCGGAGTCATGGGAACTTGTCGATGCTAACCATCGACGTTTTGATGCCTTGCATCGGAGGGGGCGGGGGTGTACGGAGAATGCACAGAAGGAGGGGAAGAAATGCCGCTGTTCGATGACCGGGATCGCGCGTTCGCCGAGGCGGTGGCGGGCCTGACCTACTGCAACCCGTTCCTGCCGGAGCGGATGCAGTACGAACGGCAGGCGCTGGGAGACGAGTTCGTCGAGGCCCCGCCGGTCTGGAGCCGCATCCCCGAGGCCGGCCGCGCCAATCCCAATGTCGATCGCATCGCGGAACGCGTGGACGCCCTCGTGCGCAAGGTGCGCCCCAAGGCCGTTCGCAGGAGCGGGGTTTCCCGCGGCGACCGCGAACTCTACGAGACGCTGGTCCTCTATCTTCTGTACGAACGGAACCAGGCGCGCCTCTACGAGGGCATCGTCGGGGAGTCCATCGGAACGCGCCGCGTCCGCTTCTACGACGAGTTCCTCGAAGACGCCCTCCACCTTCTGGGCGCGGAGGCGCTGGAACGGATCGATCCGGCCCATCTCTTCGCATCGCTCTTCCAGATCCGACGCGCGTTCCACCACATCTTCGGCTGCATCGTCGGCACCTCCATGCCCTCGGCCCGCCTCCGGGCGGCCATCTGGCAGTCGATCTTCACCCACGACATGGCGCGGTACCTCCGCTCGCTCCACCGGCGCATGGGCGACATGACCACCCTGATCGTCGGCCCCTCCGGCACGGGGAAGGAACTCGTGGCCCGCGCCATCGGGATGTCGCGTTACATCCCCTTCGACGCCGGGAAACGATCGTTCAGCGAGGACCACGCCGCCCATTTCTACCCGCTGAATCTCTCCGCGCTCTCGCCCACCCTGATCGAATCGGAGCTCTTCGGCCATCGCCGCGGGGCGTTCACGGGCGCGGTGGAGGACCGCCGGGGCTGGCTGGAGCTCTGCCCGCCCCTGGGAACGGTCTTCCTGGACGAGATCGGAGACCTCGACCCGGAGATCCAGGTGAAACTCCTCCGCGTCCTGGAAAGCCGCACCTTCGAACGCATCGGCGAGACCCGGGTGCGCCGGTTCGAGGGCAAGATCATCGCGGCCACCAACCGCGACCTGAACCGGGAGATCGCGTCGGGTCGGTTCCGCGAGGATTTCTACTACCGGCTCTGTTCGGACATCATCCGCACCCCCTCGCTGCGGGAAATGGTCCGGGACACCCCGGGCGATCTGCATCATCTCGTCCTCTTCCTGGCCCGGCGGATCGTCGACGAAGAAGAGGCGGCGCCCCTGGCCCGGGAGGTGGAGGACTGGATCGCGGCGAACCTGGGAGCCGATTACCCCTGGCCGGGCAACGTGCGCGAGCTGGACCAGTGCGTCCGGAACATCCTCATCCGCAAGAGCTACGCGCCGATCCGCGCGCCGGACGGGGCCGCGGGCGCCGACCTGGCGGCCCGGATCGAGGAGGGACGATTGACCGCCGACGAACTCCTCGCGCGCTACTGCACGCTGATCTACCACCGCACTGGCAGCTACGTGGAAACCGCCCGCCGCCTCGGGCTCGACCGGCGGACCGTCAAGGGCAGGATCGACGCGGCGTACCTGGCGGAACTGCGCGAGAAACGCGGCGCGCCCTGAGCCGATCCGACTCTGGCCAGGATCGGCGGAAGCTGCTACATTCGGCGCGGTTCTTTGGATATCTCGTTTCGGTGTACGAACGGGGAAGCAAACGGAAGTTCCGTGAGAATCGGACGCGGTCGCGCCGCTGTGACCGGCGACGAACCCCGGGCGCCACGGGGCCGGCGGGTTCCCGAGAGGGATCCCTCGCCCTGGAAGGCCGGGAAGTAGGATCGAGCCGGAAGCCAGAAGACGTGCTTCTCCCCACGTGAAGAGTTCGCGCCTCTTCCGCGACAGAAGGGGGTTCGGAAGACCTTCGTCCGGCGGCGGCGGGACGGAAGGCCCGTTCCCCCCGCGCTTCCCGAACGATCGTCCGCCCGAGCCCCCCGACGCTCCCGCGCCAGGAGCAGAAAGGGTTGGAACCTTGGGCAACACGCGTTGGATCCGGACGGCCGCGGTCGTCTGCGTCTTCTTCCCGCCTCTCGCCGGTTTTCCGCTTTCCCTTGACGACATCGAGTTCTGGGCCGGTTCCGGCACGAACCGCGCCGCGCTGGTCGTCGACTGGCGCGACGGCGCCGCGCCCCAGTCCCTGGTCTGGGGATACCGCTGGAACGGCGCCGCCGACGCCGAGACGATGATCCGGGCCGTGGCCGGAACCGTCGTCGTCAAGGAATACCAGGGGACGAACGTGCTGGAGATCGTCCACGGCGCGGATCCCCGCCTCTTCGTCGTGCTTTCGGACCAGGGATGGTCCCGCAGCATCTTCGGCATCGGATACGACCTGGACGGCGACGGATCGGGATTCGTCTTCGGCCGCGAAGGACGCGGCCTGGAGACCGGCGCCGCGGAAGATCCGGACGATCATTACGCCGAGGGCTGGTTCGACGGCAACTGGATCCACTGGACCGAGAAGGATCGATCCGGGGGGTTCGACCGGATCCCCGGCAACGGCGAGTTCGACGCGGCCGCGAGACCCCGGGGGGAGTGGGCGTACGCATCCTCCGGCGTTTCCACCCGGACCCTGTACGACGGCTCCTGGGAAGGCTGGAAGTTCATCGACATCGGGTTCGACCCCCTGGATCCGGAACGGGCCGCCCTCTGGGAAACGAAGCGCGTTCCGCCGCTCTACCCCCGGATCGTCGTCCACGAACCGTTCGCCGTGGAAGTCGTCGAGTTCGACGGGCCGGTCTTCAGCCCCGTGGACTGGATCTCCGGGGAACCGTTCACCAACGTGACGGCGACCCTCGGCCGCCCCACGGTCGATACCACCGGCGACGGTCTGGACATCCCGGTGGAAGAAACGGCTCCCGTCGTGCCGGTCTACCCCGCGTTCCGCGCCGGGGAACTGCTCACGATCGGCACGAACGCCGGCGGCGGGAACGGGCGTCTCATCCTCCGATTCGACCACCCGGTGCTGGATCACCCGTCGAATCCCTACGGGGTCGATCTCATCGTCTGGGGCAACGCGATGCTGCCGATCGCCGAAGGCGGTCCCTGGACGAACCGCGATCCGAACGCGGTCGTCGTCGGCGAAGCCGGCGCGGGCGAACGGGGGACGGTGTCGGTCAGCCAGGACGGGGTCGCCTGGTACACGTACCCGGAGGACGACCCCGGCGCCGACGGCTTCCCGCCCGCTCTCGGCCGCGTCTACGATCCCCAGCATCCCGACCCGGCCCTCGGCGCCTGGAACCTCTGGTGGGGCCCGCCGACCGACCCCACCTGGCCTCTCGACCCGGATCTCGCGCCCGACGATTTCGCCGGAATGACCCTGGCCGGACTCTGCCGGCGGTACCGCGGATCGGCCGGCGGCCGGGGATTCGACATCGGCCGATTCCCGCTGTCGCCCGATCCGGAGACCGGCCTGAAATGGATCCGATACGTGCGGATCGAGAAGGACCGCGGGTATCCCGAAGTCGATGCCGTCGCGGACGTCGCCCCCGCCCCGCCCTACGCCCGGTGGAAGATCGAGAGATTCGCCTGGACGGAAGACCCCTCCCTCGCCGACGACGACGCGGACCCCGACGGCGACGGCATCGTGAACCTCGTCGAATACGTCCTGGGCACCGACCCGAACCTCGCGGATCCGTCTTCGGTCCTGCGGCTGCTGCGGGACCCCGGGGAAAGCGGGGACGACGTCCTGATCCGGCATCCCTGGAACCCCGACGCCGTCGACGTCCGCTGGCGGATCGAACGACTCGACGGATCGCTCTCCGCGGAAGGGACATGGACGGAGGAGGGGATCGTCCAGCGCGAAACGATGGTCCCGGGCGGCGGATCCGCGGTCCGCATCGAATCCCGGGCGAGCGCGGCTTCCTCGCGATCCTTCTTCCGGCTGCGCGCGGACGCGCCCGACCCGTTCCCCTGAGGCCGCCATGAACATCCGCAAAGCGCGCGGAGCGGCGGGGGCCTTCACCCTGATCGAACTGCTGGTGGTGATCGCCATCCTGGCGATCCTGGCGGCGTTGCTCCTGCCCGCCCTGTCGCGGTCGATGGCCGAAGGCAAGAGGATCCAGTGCCTGAGCAACCTTCGGCAGCTCGCGATGGCCGCGCACGAGTACGCCGGCAACCACGACGGGTTCCTTCCGCCGGCCTGGATCGCGGAACGGATCGACGGGAAACGGTGGAGCTGGGATTTCGCGACCCGGGGCGCAAGCGTCACGCCCGGGCTGCTCTGGGAAGGTCGCACGGACGCGGAGATCCAGCAGTGCCCGGCCTTCGCCGGGGCGTCGATGACCCGCGCCGACCCCTACACCGGTTACAACTACAACACCAGCTACCTCGGCGGCGAAGGTCGTCGCCCGTCCGCGCGGCTGGCCGACGTCCGGATGCCGTCCCGATGCGCGATCTTCGGCGACGGCGAATACCGCGACGGCGCCGACAAGTTCATGCGCGCGCCCTTCTCGTCGTACCGCGGGAAACCGGCGCCGGACGCCGGTTTCTGGGGCCGCACGGCGGGCACCCAGGGATACCGACATCGGCGCCGGACGAACGTGGCCTTCTGCGACGGCAGCGCCGAATCGCTCTCGAAACGATTCACGAACACGGACGAGGATCCCGCCGACATCGCGCCGGGGACGGGCTTCCTCTCGCCGGACAACAGCCTGTACGACCTCGAGTAGAGGGGGTCGGAGGGCCGGGCGGCCGCACGGGAAAGCCGGCTGCCCCCTGTTCATCCCGGCCGGTTCCACCTATTCTTGTTGCAGGCGCCCGGAATCGCACAGGAGGAAACGCCATGACGAGCCGCCGACGCCTTCACTCGGCCGGCTGGATCGCCCTGTTCTTCGCCCTCGCGTCCTCGGTTCACGCCAGCGGCCGGATCGAGGGACATTGTCGCTACGAAAAGGTCACCGGACGGAACGCCGGCTGGAACGAGCTCTACGAGTACTACGTGAACCTCTGTCCCGACGGGGACGGGACCGGGCAACGCTACCGCGCCGGCATCAACAGCGGCGACGGCTTCTTCCGTTTCACGGTCGTTCCGGGCCGCTATTCCCTGCTCAGTTCCCAGCCGAAGTTCGCGTGGCGCGGAACGGTCGTCACCAACCTCGTGGCCCTCGATCGACAGACGACCTATCACGACGCGGTCACGCCGAACGACTATTCCGTGGCGTTCGGCGGGAACATGGGCGAATGGGGCGCCGACCCCTGGGTGTGGGGACACAGCTTCGGACAGACCTTCACGGCGAAGGGCACGTCCATCACGAGACTTTCCCTCAAGCTCGCCGGCAAGGATTCGGGGGATTACGACATCCTGGTCTCCATCCACGACGGCGGGATCCACGGGGCGCAGATCGGGCCGACCCGCCGGATCCGGGCCGGGGTCCTCGGGGACATGCCGGTCGCCTGGCGGTCGGGGGAGGTGCCGACCGTGCCGGGGCGTACGTACGCGGCCGTCTTCACGGCCGAAGGCGGACAGGGCTTCGCCTTCTTCCGCCGCCTGGACGCCGGCGACGGGTATGCGCAGGGTACGGCTTACGTCGACGGAAACCCGATCGGCGCCGATCTCTACGCCTGCATCGGCTCGGACAGCGACGGGACGGTGATCCCCTACTGCAAGATCACCGGCCTCGGCAATCTTCCGCTCGGGGGCGAAGGCTGGTGGGCGAACTCGTGGGCCCAGACCTTCCGGGCCACCGGCAGCAGCCTGGCCGCCGTGGAGTGTTTCGTCGCCAACAACGACACCTACGTGCACATCACCTGGGAAATCCGCCGGAACACCCCCTGGGGCGAGATCGTCGGCCCGGTCAAGACGGTCCAGGCCCAGTATCAGGCCGCGGGAGTCCAGCACGCGGGCGTCGTGTACAACCCCGGCGAGGTGCCGTTGACCCCCGGGGAAACCTACTGCATCCGGGCGACGTCCCCGGAAGGAATGAACTTCCTCATCTTCGAACCGGGGGATGCCTACGAGCCGGGCCAGGCCTACAAGGAGAACGTTCCCCAGTCGGGCACGGATCTCTACATGACCATCTATGAGTACGCCCCG
>CAYNBQ010000085.1:0-15915 GCA_964395275.1 uncultured Verrucomicrobiota bacterium | reverse complement strand
CGGCGGAACGGCCGACCGGGAACGGGGGGGGCGGATCCGCCGGGCGGCCGGATCCAGGGGGATCGATCTCACCGGCCGCCTCGACCCGGCGATGTTGGCCGCCTGGCTCCGTCGCGCGGACGTCTTCATCGGATGCGACAGCGGTCCGCTGCATCTCGCCGACGCCCTGGGAACGCCGGTGGTGGGCGTTTTCGGCGCTTCGGATCCGCGGCTGACCGGGCCGCGGGGGGAGCGGGCCCGCACGGTGTTCCGGGCGGATCTCGCATGTCGACCCTGTCTGCGCCGCCGATGCGCGTACGAGGAACCCATGGCTTGCCTTACGGGGATCGATCCGGAGAGAGTCCTTCAGGACGCAAAGGAGGTCATCGGACAACGTGTCGATCATTCCGTCTCGGGCTCGTGATCGCTGGCGCCGGCTGTCGGCGCCGGTCCTGTTCCTGGGGATCCTGGCCGTCTATCTGAGCGCGCCGCATCCGAAGGTTCCCGCCGGCGAATCCCTGCGGCTGGTTTGCGCCGCCGAGGGATGGGAGCCCTGGAGGATCGGCGATCCCCCGTTGTACGCGTACCTGGCGGGGGCGGCGGCCGGACTCGCGAAAGGAAATCCCGCGGCGGCCCTGCGCGTTCTTTCGGCGGCGACCACGGCCGCTTCGGCGGTCTTCCTCTTCCTGATCCTGGGATCGTATGTCCACAATCGCACGCCGGAGGAACTCTTCCACGAGCCGTTTTCCGCCCCGGTCTCGTTGATCCCGGCGTTCGCGGTGACGTTGGCGTACGCCTTCTGTTCCCCGGTGTGGCATCGGGGGACGGCGATCTCGGCCGACGGGCTGAAACTTTTCCTGTTCGGCCTCTTCGCCTGGTCGATCGTTGCGGCGAAATCGGGCAAGCTGCGCTATCTCTTCCTTGCGGGATTCGTCTATGCGCTCGGCGCTCCGTCGAACCGGATCCTGCTCTATTCTCTGCCCGGGGCGGTTCTTTTTCTCCTGTTCGGGGTAAGGGGCCCGTGGTGGAAAGGTCGTCCGCTCCAGGCCCTGGGCGGGGGCGTCCTGCTGGGCATCGCGCTCTGCTGCCTGCCGTTCCTCTCCCGCGGGAGCGACTGGGCGCGGCTGACCGGAGGGAACCTGCGTGCGTGGACGCTGGGGCCGCTCGAACCCGAGACCGTCCTGGTCCGCGTCGAAGTGCCGGATCCCTTCACTCCCGGCCTGAGAAAATCCCGGCTCACCGCGGTTCCGGCCGTCGCCGTGGAACACGGTTCGCTGGAAACCTCGGCGATGGGCGGCATCGCCCTCTTCATGGTGGCGCTCTTTCCTCTTCTTCTGGTGGCCTGGAACTGGCGGGGGGACATGAAACGGGAAAAGACCCCGCGCGACACCGTTCTCGGCCGCCGGCTGCGGCACGTCCTCTTTTTCCTTTTCACCGTCGGCGGATGGATCTTCTTCCGGGAATCGGGATTTCTGGAAACGACCCGGGTGGGAGGCGAGAGCGCGGCGGTGCCCCACGCGTTTTTCGTGACGTCGCTCTGGCTGGCCTATTGCGTCGGATACTGGTTGATCCTGCTCGGATCGCCCCCGGCGCGCTACCGGAAGAAGCGCGTGGACCCCCGCAGGATCGTCCTGGGACGCGGCATCCTGGCGATCGTCGCCGTGCTCTTCTGCCTCCGGGGCGCGGGTTCGGTTGCGGCGCGATTGCGGACGACGGCCGAACAGGGGTTGGACGGACACCTGCGCCGGGTCCGGGAGACCGTTTCGTCTTCGGGGGATGCGGGAGCGGTGCTGCTCCTGACCTCCGAACGCGATCTGCGTGCGTGGAAGATCGAACGGGGACAAACGGGGGAAACTCCCGAACCCGCCACCGGGAGTCTTCGCCTGGTTTCCCTGGAAGATTTCTTCTCCATCGAAGGACGGCGCCGGATCTTCGAGGAAACGGGCCTGTCTGCGGGGGGCTTCGAGGCGGGCGGGACCGAGGGACTCGAGGAGGAAGTCGGCGCGCGGATCGCCCGATGGGCCGAGAAGGAAAGGGTGTACATCGTTCGACCCGTTCCCCTGTTGCGGGGGGCGGGCCTGGCGGCGGTTCCCGCCGGCGTGGTCTACCGGGTGCTGCCGTCGGACCGCAGGGACGACGACGATGCGGTCGGGGCGGTGGTCGACCGGGCCGCGGCCCTCTGGGACCGCTGGTTCGCCGAGGGGGCTCGCTGGCCGAAGGAACTGTACGTTTCCTATTCGCGGATCCTGAACGACCTGGCGGCGGCCGCATGGTCGGCGGGCCGGGCGGAAACCGCCCGAACGGGGCTGGAACGATCGGTCGCGCTGCTGCCGGAGAATCTCTGCGCCTGGTACAACCTCTCCAGGATCGCCCGGGAATCCGGGGACGATGCAACCGCCGATCGGGCCCATGCCCGGTACGCGATTCTGCGCGCGGAGATCCGGTCGCCCTCGGATTGGCTGGACCGGATGCGGCGGGACGGCGCGATCCTGCTGCCGGAGGCCCATGTCGATGTGGGCGAGTTCCGGCTCGGCGAAGGCCGGTTCCGGGAGGCGGCCTGGTTTTTCGAGGAGGCGCTTCGATTGGAACCGGGACTGAGACGGGCTCGGCTCGGTCTGGGCCGGGCACGACTGGGCATGGGGGATGTCCCGTCGGCGGCGGCCGGGGCGGAGGAACTCCTGGCGGACGATCCCGGAGATCCGGATGCCCTGGTCCTCCTGGCGCAGGTGCGGATTCGGCAGGGCCGTCCGGAGGAGGCGGACGACCTGCTGCGCCGGGCGTTGAAGACGGAGTCGATGCATGCGAAGGCCCTGTATGTCCGCGGACGGCTGCTGCTGGAGAGGGGGAAACCCCGGGAGGCGTTGCGGCTGCTGGAGAACCTGGTTCTGACCCATCCGTCGGATCGGGATTTCCTGGTGGCCCTTGCGCGGGCCCAGTTGGCCTACGAACAGTATCACCGCTGCGAATCGACGGCGGACCGGATCCTGCGCCGGTACGGTCCGGACGCGGAAGCCCGGGCCCTGCGGGGGCTGGCGCTGCTGGGTCAGGGCAGGTTGCGGGAGGCTGGGAACGACTTCGCGGCGGCGCTGAGCGTGGACAGGACGGTTCCGGACGCCCTCTGGGGAGAGGGAGAGGTGTGTCGACGTCGGGAGGATCCCGAGGGGATGCGGCGGTGGTGGCGCAGGTTCCTGGAAACGGCGCCCGAAGATCCCCGCGCCCCGGCCGTCCGCAAGATCCTGGACGACGGCCGACGCTAACCATCGGCAACTTCCTGTGCTGCAGGGGGTTACGCCCCGATTTGCCGCCCGCAGGGGGCCTTAGAATGCCGATTTTGGGCCGTTTTTCGGGGTCTAAGGTGGATTTCCGGGGTGCAATGGGCACGGCGTCGGCGCAGGGCATCGCCCGGCGCAGGGGGGCCTTCCGCGCGACGGGCGGTCCCTTGGGCTCGACCTGGATCGGGTGTCCGGGTAAGGTCGCGGTCCCATGGAATCGAAAACCACAGCTTTCCGGACCCGCGCACGACGGGGTAGCCCCTTGCGCGCGGGGATCGTCTTCTCCTGCGTTCTGACGGCGATTTTCACCTCGTCGGCCCGCGGAGGGCTTCTGAGCGTCCAGATGGAGATGGACAAACCCTCCTATCTCCTCTTCGAAAGCATGCCCGTGCGCGTGACGGTCCGGAACATGACCGGGGAGACGATCCTGGTGGGACTCGGTCCCGGCGCCACCTATCCGTTGGATTTCATGATCACGGACATGCATGGTCTGGCGATCGAGCGGCTCGCCAGCGCCCAGCCGCCCCCGCCGACGGCGATCGACCACGGGGAGGAGAAAACGATCGGCGTGGATCTGGTCCGTTACTACCGCATCCGCTATCCGACCGTTCTCCGGATCATCGCGATGGTTTCCTCCCGCGATTCGAAGATCCGCGCCAGTTCGCAGGGTCTGCGGATCGAGGTGGTCAAGGGGCGTTCCCTGTGGCGGCAGGAGGCGGGGATCCCCGGAACGGGCCGGGGGGAAGGGGCTCCGGAGAGGCGGACCTACGAGATCCTGGTCAACCGGGTCGGTCCGTACGACGAGCTTTTCCTTCGAATCCAGGATCCGAAGAAGGGGCTCGTCTACTGCGTGCATTCGCTGGGGCGCTACGTTCCCCTCCGCAAGCCCGACATTCAACTCGACGCGAGGGGATGGATTCACATCCTGCGGCAGATGGCCCCGCGCACGTTCGGCTACTCGGTTTTCGACGCCGAGGGGAAACGGCGGCACCGATCCTTCTATTCGGACATCACCAGCCCGCCGGAGCTGTACCGGGACGAGCAGGGGGACGTGACCGTGCTCGGCGGGGAACCGTTCGAACCGGCCAGGAGCCGCGTGGGTCCCTCCACGATCCTGCCGACGGCCGAACCTCCGCCGGATCGCCGCCCGGCGCCCGGGGAGGGCGTGGCCGACGAGATTCCCAGGGTCGAGGGATCCGCGGTTCCGGTTCTGCCCGAGGGAGAATCGCCGATTTCGCGCTGAGGATCGGCGATCGCCCGGCGCGCGGCGTGCGCGGCTTTCGTCCCGCAGGCGTGTCGGTTATGCTGGCCGGGGTCCCCGGGAATCCCCCCGGGGAGAAGGGGCCCCGGTATTCTCCGCAAGAGGTCTTCGGAACGATGGATGAAGAATCGACGATTCCCTTTCCCGCGGAAGGAATGGTCCGGGGCGTCGGCGACCCGTCGACCCGTCTGCTTCCGGACGTCTGGGGAGAGGGGATGCTTTTCGCCTATTCCGGCATGGAAGGGCAGACCGGCTGGAACGACGATCTCGTCGGTTCCACGATGGGCGGATGCGCGGGATTCCATTTTCACGAACCGATCGCCGTCTCTCTGTCCCTGGGGATGAAACGGGGGCGGAGATGGTTGCGCGGGCCGATCGATGACGAGGAGGCCCGTCTCGAGGCCCGGATCGTCGGTTCGGATCTGGCGGATCTTCTCCTGGGTTTCCCCGATGGAAGCGAGGTACGGATCCGGTTCGCGGTTCGCGACCGCCGCACCCTCTGGGGCGAGATGCAGGTCGAGTCGGGAGACGATCTTCTCCCCGGGGTCCTTCTCGAAACGGCCGGCGGGAGGAGGCTCGATGCCCGGGGCCGAGCCGTCCGCGTCGGATCGGATCCGGCCGTTTTCCTCGCGGCGGACCGACCCCTGCGGAACGAGGGCGGGTGGTACTCCGCGCCTTTCGACGCCGACGGGAAACTGCGGTTCGCCCTCGGGATCGGGGAACGGCCGGAGGTTCCGGACGCGGCGGCCTTTCGCGAGACGTTCCGGGCCCGGGCGGAATTCCTCTTCCGGGTGCCGCCCCCGCCCGAGTGCACTCCGGACGAAGAGCGGACCTACTACAAGTGCGTCTCCGTGGCGAAGGTGAACTCGATGAGTTCGCAGCCGGGATTCGATTTCAACTGGACAACTCCCGACCGCTATCCCCATGCGCATCTCTGGAACTGGGACTCGGCCTTCCACGCGCTGGGTCTGCGGCACGTCGATCCCCGGTGGGCCGTCGATTCGATCCTGGCGGTACTCGCCCTCCAGCGGCAGGACGGATGGATTCCCCATTGGGCGCGTCCCGACGGCCGGCGCAGCGACTTGGCGAACCCCGCCCTGTTGGCGTGGGCGGCCTGGAACGTCTACGAAACCCATCCCGACCGGGATCTCCTGGAAAGGGTTCTTCCGACCGTCGGCGCCTACGTCGTGCACAACATGTGCGGCTCCCGGCCCGGTCATCCGGCGCTCGGATGGCAATCGAGCCGGAACGAGACCGGCATGGACAACAGTCCCCGGTTCGACGGGGACGTCGACGAACTTCTCTGCGTCGATATGAACTGTTACGCGGTCAACGAGGCCGAACACCTGGCCCTGATCGCGCGCGAGCTGGAGCAGGAGCCGATCCGCCGGGAATGGCAGGAATACCACCGGGAATGGTCCGAATTCGTCCGGGAAACCTTCTGGCACGAGGAAGACCGGTTCTTCTACGACCGCCGGCCCGACGGTTCCTGGGTGCGTGTGCCGACCGCGGCCGGGTTGATGCCGCTGTTCGCCGGCGTCGCCACCGCCGAACAGGCCGAGGCCGTCGTCGAGAGAATCGCCGACGAGAGCGATTTCTGGAGACCGTTCCCCGTTTCGACCGTTTCGGCCCGCAGCGGGAGGTTCGTCCCGGACATGTGGCGCGGACCGACCTGGGCGAACACGAATTACCTGGTCGCCATCGGCCTGGAACGGTACGGACGGCGGGACCTGGCCCGACGGCTCCGGGAATCGACCCTGCGGGAAATCGTCCGCTGGTACCGGCGCACGGGCGTCATCTGGGAATACTACGACTGCGAGGCGACGCGTCCGCCGAACGAACTCTACCGCAAGGGAAAGATCGGCGGCGACTGGATTCATTCCGTGGTGCGGGACTATCACTTCACGGCCGCGATCCTCATCGACCTGCTGCGGACACGGCCCTGGTGGGGTTGAGCGGAAGGAGGCATGGGCGGGCGACCGCTGAAGGAGGAGAGATGAAAGACCGGTTCCGCTTGGAAGAACGGGGCACGTCGGTGCGAATCGAGACGATCGCCGGCGTCACGACCTTTCTCACGATGGCCTACATCATCTTCGTGCAGGCCCAGGTGTTGTCGAAGGATTTCGCGGGGCAGCCGACGGGGTTGAGCGCCGACGCCCTCGTACTGGCGACCTGCGTCTCCGCGGGGCTGGCGACGCTGATCATGGGGCTGCTGGCGAACTACCCGATCGCCCAGGCGCCGGGCATGGGCGAGAACTTCTTCTTCATCACGGTCTTCATGGCGCTGGCCGCCGCCGGGGCGTCGGATCCGCTCGGCGCGGCCCTGGCCGTCGTGCTCGTTTCCGGCGTCCTCTTCCTGGCGCTCTCGCTGCTTCGGGCGCGGAGCTGGATCCTGGACGCGATTTCCCCCAGCCTGAAGAACGCGATCGCCGTGGGCATCGGCCTCTTCATCGCGTTCATCGGCCTGCAGAGCGCCGGGATCATCAGCGCGGCTCCCGGGACCCTGGTCCGGTTGAATCCGGAGATCCCGCCGGCGGTCCTGCTGGTGTTCCTGGTCGGGTTTCTCACCGCGGCCGCGCTGCACGCGCGCCGCGTGCGGGGCTCCCTGCTGATCGGGATCCTGGCGGCGCTGGTCGCGGCCCTGTTCACCGGGCAGGTGCGGCTGGAGGGGATCGTCGGGTTGCCCCGGGAAGCGACCGTTTTCCGCTTCGATTTCGGGGCGTTCTTCGATCCGGCGCTCGCCGTCAAGATGCTCCTGTTCGTCCTGGTCTTCCTCTACATGGACATGTTCGATACGATCGGCACGCTGGTCGGCGTCGCCGAACAGGCGGGACTGATCCGCGACAACCGGCTGCCCTCGGCCGATCGCGCCCTGGTTTCCGACGCCGCCGGCACCGTCGTCGGCGCCTGCCTGGGAACCAGCACGGTGACCAGTTTCATCGAGAGCACCGCCGGCGTGGCCCAGGGCGGACGCACCGGCCTGGCGAACGTCGTGACGGCGGGACTTTTCTTCCTTGCGATCGTGTTCACGCCGCTGGTGACGGCGGTGGCCGGATGCGCGGCGGTCACCGCGCCGGCGATCGTGCTGGTCGGCGCGATGATGATGTCCAACGTGCGCAAGATCGAGTGGGACGACGCCACCGAGGCCATCCCGGCCTTCGTCACGATCGTCGCCATGCCCTTGACCTACACGATCCATCACGGGTTGGCGTTCGGCCTGATGCTCTACCCGTTGTTGAAGGTCCTGAGCGGACGTCGGCGCGAGGTCACGCCCGCCTCGGCGGCGCTGGGGATTCTCGTGGCGGTTCTCTTCCTGATTTCGGCGGCGGTCGGTTGATCCCGGCGGCGTCTGCGGGGAGAATATCGGGGGGTGATCCCCGGAGGGAGGCCGACATGGCCGCGTATGAATGTCCTGTCTGCGGATACGTGCACGACGAGGACAGGGAGGGCGTCCCCTGGAAAGATCTCCCGGACGACTGGGTCTGTCCCCTGTGCGGCGCATCCAAGGGGGATTTCCGGCGGAAAGGCGGGGAGGAATCCGGCTCGTCCGAATCCGGCGCACCGCCGGCCGGCGCTGCGGACGAGGGGGAGTATCTCGCGGCCTGGGCGCGTTCCTCGGATGATCTCGAAGTTCACATGGCCGACATCCACCGGATGGCGGCCACGGGGCGCTCCGTCACCGAACCGATGCGCACCTCCCTGCCGGCGCCTTCCTGGGACGAGATCCTCGTCTGCGGAGCGCAACTCGCGCGCCTCCCGCTCAACGGGGACGAACCGGTGGAGACCCGCACGGTGATCGGTCCCCGCGCGGAACATCCGCTGGTGATCGAGACGCCGGTTTATGTCACGCACATGTCCTTCGGCGCGTTGTCGCGGGAAATCAAGATCGCCCTCGCGCGGGGAAGCGCGGCGGTCGAAACCGCCATCGCCTCCGGGGAGGGCGGCGTGCTGGACGACGAGATGCGGGCCGCCCACCGCTACATCTTCGAGTACGTTCCGAACCGTTACAGCGTCACCGACGAGATCCTGGCCGCCGTCGACGCCGTGGAGATCAAGATCGGACAGTCGGCCAAGCCGGGGGTCGGCGGGCATCTGCCCGCAGCGAAGGTGACCGCGGAGATCTCCGCGGTGCGCGGCTTCCCGGAGGGCCGGGACATCGTCAGTCCCGCCCGGTTTCCCGACATCGCCGACGCTCACGATCTGAAGGTCAGGGTCGACGAACTGCGCGGCAGGACGGGCGGAAAACCGGTCGGGATCAAGCTGGCCGCAGGCCATATTGAGGCGGATCTCGAGGCGGCGCTGGCGGCGGGGCCGGATTTCATCACGATCGACGGGCGCCCGGGGGCGACCGCGGCCGCGCCGAAATTCGTCAAGGCCTCGGCGTCGGTCCCGACGATCTTCGCGCTGCACCGGGCAAGGAAGTTCCTCGACAAGGAAGGCGCCGACGGCGTTTCGCTGGTGGTGACCGGGGGCCTGCGGGTCTCCTCGGATTTCGCGAAGGCCCTGGCCCTGGGCGCCGACGCGGTGGCGATCGGCACGGCGGCCCTGATGGCCGCGGGATGCCAGCAGTACCGGGTTTGCGACACGGGGAAATGTCCGGTCGGGATCACGACCCAGGATCCCGAGCTGCGGGCCCGCCTGGACATCGACCGATCGGCGCGGCGTCTGGAGAACTTCCTCAGGGTGTGCACCGAGGAACTCCGGACGTTCGCGCGGATGACCGGGAACCGTTCCGTGCACGATCTTTCCGTTGCGAACCTCTGTACGGTGAACTCCGAGATTTCGGGGCACACGGACATCCGGCACGTCTGACGGAACGATCCCCGTCGCGGGGGAGGGAAGGGATTCCGTGGGAATGCGGCTTGGAGACCTGGAGCCGGCGAACCCCTTCCTGCTGGCGCCGATGGCCGGCTACACGGACCAGGCGTTCCGGAAGATCTGCCGGGGCCTGGGGGCGGCCCTGGTCTACACCGAGGTGGTCAGCGCCGACGGGCTCCACTACGGCGGGCGCAAGACGTTTCATCTTCTGCAGGCCGATCCCTCGGAACGCCCGCTGGGAGTGCAGATCTTCGGTGCGGACGACGACCGGCTCGTCGAGGCCGCCCGCCGGGTCGAACGTCTCGAACGGTTCGATCTGCTGGATCTCAACATGGGGTGCCCGGTCCGGAAGATCGTCCGCAAGGGGGCCGGGGCGGCCATGTTGCGGGATCCGGAGCGGATTGCGGTTTCCGTGCGGCGGGTGGTCGAGAGCGTCGATCTGCCGGTGACCGTGAAGATGCGCAGCGGATGGGAGCGCGACGACGAAGCGGGGCTGGAGGCCGCGCGCGCCGCGGCGTCCGCCGGAGCGGCGGCGGTGACGATGCACGCGCGTCCGTGGCGGCGGAAACATCGCGGGGAAGCGGACTGGGAAATTCTGCGACGGCTCGCCGGAGAGTTGCCCGTGCCGCTGATCGGCAACGGCGGGGTGCGGACGGCCGCCGACGCCGTGCGGATGCTCGAGGAAACGGGCGTGCAGGCGGTGATGATCGCGCGCGGGGCGATCGGCTATCCCTGGATCTTCCGCGAATCGGTCGATCGATGGCGGGGACGCGAGCCGGTTCCGCCGACGCTGGAAGAGATCCGGGAAACCATGCTGCGACAGATCGATCTGACGTGTCGGATGTTCGAAGAGCGGGAACGCCCCGACCCGGAGAAGAACGCGGCGATCCATTTCCGGAAACATGCGATCGCCTATTTCAAACGTCTGCCAGGATACCGGGAGTTCGCGCCCCGGGTGCGGAAGATGGTCGACCGGGAATCCGCGCGGCGCGAGGTGATCGAGCAGATCGATCGCGTCGCGCGCACGAAAAATCCCGCGTGAGAAGAATTTTCTCCGGAAGCCCGGAAGAGTCGGGGGATCGCCGTTGCGGCATGCGGGACCGCGTTCCCGCCGCGCGCTCCGGATTCCGTTTCGGCGGCGCGCCGGGAGGGCGGGAAGAGTCGCACCCGTGTTCTCCGGCGGGGCGCGGTCGCCCTCGGGGCCGGTCGTCGGCCCGTCGCACCTCCCGCGCGGGGCGACCCCGCACGGGTGCGGCCGTCGTGCCCAGGCCGGCGGCGACGATCCGGGTTTAAGGAATCGCGCGGCGCCCCTATGTTCCTCCGGTCCGGTAGGAAACGGCTTTCTTGCGGAAGGGACGGGATGTCGTGGAGATTCCGAAAACCGATCAGGAACGAGCCCAGCAGAAGCAGTCTCTCGAGGAAAAGCTCGGCGAGATCGCCGCGCGCATCAAATGCCCTCTCGGCCGCGGGAAGGCCTACCTGTCCGTGATCATCGGTGGAAGCCAGCGGATCCCGTCGGTCGTTCTGGACTGCCCGGCGAAGCATCAGTTCGTGAAGGGCCGGGAGGACCGGAGGGTCCATCAACTCCATATCGAACAGGTCTGCTGCGCCGACGACTACAAGGATCGGTGCGAATACTACCGGGCGATGTTCGGCGATTCGCCGTTCGGTTGACCGGGATGCCGGACCGATGCCGGGGCGCGGGCGGGATGCCCGGGCCGCGGCGGCTTCCCCGGCGGGGGATGATTCCATGAAGACCTTCTGGCTCTGTTTCGTCCCGATCTTCGTGGCCGTGGACGCGATCGGGACGTTGCCGATCTACATCGGGCTTTCGTCTTCGCTTCCCAGGAGGAAACGCCCCCTCGTGGTTCTCGAGGCGGTGATCACGGCGCTGACGGTGGCGCTCCTTTTCGTCTTCGCGGGATCCTGGTTGATGCGGATGATCGGGGTCAGCGTGGCCGATTTCATGATCGCCGGCGGCGTCCTGCTTTTCGTCATCGCGATGAGCGATCTGCTGGGGCCCGAGAAAAGGCGGAAGAAATCCGATCCGGAGGATTTCGGCGCGGTCCCGTTGGGAGTGCCCCTGATCGCCGGCCCGGCCTCCCTGACGACGGCCCTGGTTCTCAAGGATCATTACAGCAGCCTCACGGTGGCGTCCGCGCTGTCGGCGAACATCGTTCTGGCCGGCGTGCTCTTCTATTTTGCGGATCCGATCCATCGCTTCCTCGGGAAGAACGGCGCAAAGGTGGTCAGCAAGATCGCCTCGCTCTTCCTGGCGGCGATCGCTGTGATGCTCATGCGCAAGGGCGTGATCTCCATTCTCGAATCGGTCGCGCGGTGACGGTTCCCCGGATCGTCGACGCGTCGCAGCCCGGCCCGTTTCTGCGGACGGGTTTCTCCGGCCGGCCGGAGGACTCCCGGCTGGATCCGGCGCGGTCCGGCAGGGTACTTTCCCCGCCGTTCCACGGATCCGGAACAGGGAGGGACCGATGTCCGACGAAAAGCTTCGATGGGGAATCCTGGGGACCGGCGCCATCGCCCATGCGTTCGCCGAAGGGTTGAAGACGTCCAGGACGGGACGACTCGTCGCCGTCGCCAGCCGCACGAGAGAGGGCGCCGAGCGGTTCGGCGCCGAGTTCGACGTTCCGAACCGGCA
Source organism: uncultured Verrucomicrobiota bacterium (assembly GCA_964395275.1). Classification (GTDB taxonomy): domain Bacteria; phylum Verrucomicrobiota; class CALLYA01; order CAYNBQ01; family CAYNBQ01; genus CAYNBQ01. Next base: position 3,929 of record CAYNBQ010000085.1, on the reverse strand, counting down.
CGGCGGGTACGACGATCTTCTTGCGGACGGCGAGGTGGATGCCGTCTACATCTCGACGCCGCACCCGATGCATGCGCAATGGGCCGTGCGCGCCGCGGAAGCGGGAAAGCATATCCTCTGCGAAAAGCCGCTGGGATTGAATCATGCCCAGGCCATGGCGATCGTCGAGGCGGCCCGGGAACACGACGTCTTCCTCATGGAAGCCTTCATGTACCGTTGTCATCCCCAGATCGCGCGGCTCGTCGAGATCCTGCGCGCGGGAACGATCGGGGAGATCCGTCTCGTCGACGCCGTCTTCAGTTTCTCGGTGTCGGTGCCGCCGGAACATCGCCTGCTCAACCCGGAACTCGGGGGGGGCGGGATCCTGGACGTCGGCTGTTACTGCACCTCGATGGCCCGCCTGGTGGCCGGCGCGGCCGCGGGGACGGATTTCGCCGAACCGCTCGAGGTCTCCGGATCCGCTCATATCGGGCCGACCGGCGTGGACGAATGGGCCGTCGGATCCCTGAAGTTCCGTTCCGGCATGCTGGCGCAGCTCTCCTGCGGCACCCGTCTCGGCCGGGAAAACGGGGTGCGAATCTACGGGTCGGAGGGATGGATCGTTGTGCCCTCGCCGTGGATCCCCGCGCGGGAAGGGGGGACGGTCCGGTTCACGGTGCACCGGCACGGGGAATCCGGGGCGGAGACGATCGAGGTGACCGATGAACGCGGCCTTTACGGCATCGAGGCGGACGTCGTCGCCGCATCGATCGAACGCCGGCAGGCCGCACCGCCGGCGCCGAGCTGGGAGGACACCCTGGGGAACATGGCGACCCTCGATCGCTGGCGCGCGGCGGTCGGGCTGCGTTACCCGATGGAACGGATCGAGGCGGACATTCCCCCGATCCACGGCCGCCCCCTGCGGCGGCGCGGCGACGTCAAGATGCAATACGGATCGATCCCGGGGATCGACAAGCCGATCTCGCGCCTGGTGATGGGGGTCGACAACCAGCAGGAACTGCCCCACGCGGCGGTGATGTTCGACGATTTCTTCGAACGGGGCGGAACCTGTTTCGACACGGCGCACATCTACGGCGGCGGGATCTGCGAGAGACTGCTGGGCCGATGGATCGCCATGCGCGGCGTTCGCGAGGACGTGGTTGTTCTGGACAAGGGCGCCCACACGCCGAACTGCACCCCCGCGGGATTGCTGCGGGAGTTCGAAGAAAGCCTGGATCGGCTCCAGCTCGATTTCGTCGATCTCTACCTGCTGCACCGGGACAACCCCGAGGTGCCGGTCGGGGAGTTCGTCGACGCCCTCAACCGGCTCAGGGACCGGGGCCGGGTGCGGGCCTTCGGCGGGTCGAACTGGACCATCGAACGGCTCGAGGAAGCGCAGGCGTACGCCCGGAAACACGGGTTGACCGGTTTTTCGGCGTTGAGCAACAACTTCAGCCTGGCGCGGATGATCAACCCGGTCTGGCCGGGCTGCATCGCCGCCTCCACGGACGAGTGGAGGGCGTGGCTGGAGAAGACGCAGATGCCCCTCTTCGCCTGGTCCAGCCAGGCCCGGGGATTCTTCGCGGGGCGGGCTCATCCGGAGGACCGCTCGGATCCCGGCCTGGTTCACTGCTGGTACAGCGACGACAATTTCCGGCGCCTGGACCGGGCGAGGGAACTGGCGGAGAAAAAGGGCGTGTTGCCGATCCACATCGCCCTGGCATACGTCCTCCACCAGCCGTTTCCGACCTTCGCCCTGATCGGTCCCCGGCGTCTCTCCGAGACGCGGTCCTCGTTCGCGGCGCTCGAGATCGATCTGACGCCGGAAGAAGTCGCCTGGCTCGATCTGCGCGACCGGGAAGCGGAATCGGCGTCGTAGTCCGCGCGGCGATTCAGGGGCGAACCGGCTGCGGCGGCGCTTCGGCGATCAGGGAGTCGAGGTCGACGCCCACCGTACGCAGGACCGACCGGGGCAGTTCCCGGAGGAACGAGGAAGGCCAGCAAGGGACCGTGTTGCCGTATTTCCTGCGCGAGGAACAGAAACTCAGCGTCAACGTTCTCCTGGCCCGCGTGATGGCGACGTAGAAGAGGCGCCGTTCTTCCCCGACGTCGCCGGCTTCCAGACTGCGCAGGTGCGGCAGGAGCCCCTGTTCGACGCCGACCACGTGAACGTACGGGAACTCGAGCCCCTTGGCGGCGTGGATCGTGGAGAGGGTGACCCCGTTGCCGTCGTCGGTCTGGTCGTCTTCCTTCTCGTCCTCGCAGGCGAGGGCGATCGTTTCCAGAAAGCCCTCCAGGCCGGCCTCCGGCTCCTGCCGCTCGAATTGCTCGATGGCGTTCACGAACTCCTGGATGTTCGCCGACCGGGAGATGGCCTGTTCGCGGTCCTTGCCCTTCTCGATCCATTCGACATACCCGCTTTCCCGGAGGAGGGAAGCGACGACCTGCGAAGGCGATCCGCCTTCGGCAATCGATTTCCGGTGGTGTTCGACGAGATCGTGGAACCGCGCCGCCGCACGGCTCGCCCGCGGAGAAAGGATCTCCCCCAGCCGGTCCGGACGGGCGAGGATCTCGCAGATCGGAACGCCTTCCGTCCTGGCGGCCTCGACGAGGGCGGCGACCGCCCCGGCGCCGAGGCTCCGGGGCGGCACGTTGAGGATCCGCAGGAGGCCGATGTCGTCGGACGGGTTCACGAGCAACCGGGCATAGGCGATGGCGTCCTTCACCTCGCGCCGTTCGTAGTAGGCCATGCCGCCGACCACGCGGTAGGGGATCCCCGCGCGGCGCAGGGCCTCTTCGAAGGCCCGCGACTGGGCGTTGGTGCGGTAGAGCACGGCGTGTTCTTCGCAGGCCGCCCGGTCGCGATCGCGGGTCGACCGGATCAGGGCGGCGATTCGTTCGGCTTCCTGTTGCTCATTGCGGGCCGGCAGAAGCCAGACGGGTTGTCCCTCGCCCAGGGCCGACCAGAGGCGTTTCTCGCGCCGGCCGCTGTTGTTGGTGATCAGGGTGTTCGCGGCTTCCAGGATGCGGTTGGTGGAGCGGTAGTTCTGTTCCAGGGCGATCACCGTCGGATTCGGGAACCACCGTTCGAAGTGGAGCAGGTTGGTGATCTCCGCGCCCCGCCAGGCGTAGATGCTCTGGTCGTCGTCGCCGACGACGCAGATGTTCTTCGTCCTGCGGGCCAGGACCCGTGCGATCTCGAGCTGGATCCGGTTGGTGTCCTGGAATTCGTCGATCAGGACGTGGTCGAACCGTTTCGCATGGCGCTCGGCGATCTCCCGGCGCCCGAGGGCGCGGCGGGTCAGCAGCAGGAGGTCGTCGAAATCCAGGGCGTTCGCCGCGCGCAGGGCCTTCTGATAGCGTTCGTAGACGGCCGCCGTCCGCGCGTGCCGTTCGTCGTCGTACTTCGCGGCGAACCGTCGCGGGCTGAGCTGGTCGTTCTTGGCCCGGCTGATGGCGACGCGGATCGCGGCGACATCCGGCGCCTCGTCGTCGCCGGAATGGATCTCTTCGTGGAGGATGCGCTTGATCAGGGCCGTCTGGTCGGATTCGGCGTAGATGACGAAGTTCGACCGGTAGCCGCGGAAGACCTCGATTTCCTCCCGCAGAAACCGGGCGCAGAAACTGTGGAAGGTGGAGATCCTCAGTCCCCGGGCCGCGGAACCGACGAGCTTGCGCACGCGCTCCCGCATTTCCCGCGCGGCCTTGTTGGTGAAGGTCATCGCCACGATCCGATCGGCGGGAACGCCGCGGTCGAGCAGGTAGGCGATCCGATAGGTGATCACGCGGGTCTTGCCCGTGCCGGCGCCGGCGAGAACGAGGACGGGGCCCCGGACGGTGGTGACGGCCTTGCGCTGTTGGGGATTGAGTCTGGAGAGGTCGACGGGCATGGGCGGCGGGATCCCCGCCGGAGGCGGCGGGGCGACCCGGTTCCGGCGGCAGGTGCCGGA
>CAYNBQ010000084.1:0-16036 GCA_964395275.1 uncultured Verrucomicrobiota bacterium | reverse complement strand
AGGCGCCCTCCCTTGACCCCGGCCCCGCCGCATCCCTATGCTCGCCGGCATGGCCGATTCCGCGGCAGATGTCTCCTGGTTCGGGATCCTGAGAAGACGCCAACGGGGCGCCATGGCCGCGGCCGTGCTCCTGAGCGCGGCTGCGCACGGCCTCCTCCTGGCGTATTCGCCCCGGATCCGCATCGCCGAGCCGATCTACTACGTCAAGCGATCGGCCCGCCCCTTCGTCGTCACGGATCGCCGTCCCGCCCCGGAACCGAAACCGTCCGAACCGGCGGCCCCCGGGCCGGAGGAAACCGCCGCATCCACCCCGGCGATCGCCGCCATGAACCGCCAGGCGGCCGCCGACGAACTGGCGCGGATCCTGGCCGAGGAAGACCTGCTGCCGCCCCCGCCCCCGGCCGTGGCGGAACTGACGGGCATCGAGGAAGCGGTCGCCCCGCCCGACATCGATCTTCCGCCGGGCGAAACCCTGCCCCGACAGGAAATCCTCTCCATCCCCGAGCCGAAGGTGCCGGAACTCGAACCGGAACTCCCGCGCAAGCTCATCCCGGATACCCCCCGCACCGAGGCGATCGCCGACCTGGTCGCCCCCGCCCTCGCCGGCGACGTCGTCGGTACGATCGCCGCCGCAACGCAAGGCCGCCCCGTCGTCTACACCGCCGTCGACGAACCCCCGGTCGCCCCGGAGATCGTCGGCCTCCAGATGCGGGCCGATCTCGGCGATGTCCTGCGCGATCTGGCCGTCGCCGCCCCGGAACCGGTGGCGCCCGCCGTGCCCGAGCCGCCGCCCCCGCCCCCGCTGGCATCGCTCCAGGGCGAATCGGCCGAACCGCTCGATCCCTTCCTGCGCGTCGATCTCTACACCTACGTTTCCCCGGAGGAACCGGACCTGGGCTATTTCATGATCCAGATCGGGGCGCGGCCCGACCGCCCGCTGCGCATCCTGCCCAAGGACATCTTCTTCGTCATCGACTCCTCCAACAGCATGACCGAGCGCAAGCTCGAGAAATGCAAGGAGGGTCTCAAGCTCTGCCTGCAGCAGCTCGGCCCCCGGGACCGGTTCAACGTGGCCACGTTCAAGGCCGAACCGATCTATTTCCGCCGGATCTGGGTCGAACCCGATCCTCGCGAGATCGCCGCCGCCATCCGTTTCGTCGACGACCTTCACGCCGGCGGACAGACCGACATCTACGGAAGCCTCGAAGGGATCCTCGGCCTGCGCCGCGAGATCGGCGGCCGCCCCATCATCGTCTACCTGATCTCCGACGGCAAACCCACCACCGGCCTCGTCGACAGCAGCCAGATCATCAACCGGCTCACGCGCCGGAACCGCCGCAACATCTCCGTCTACTGCTTCGCGGGCGGCGCCAACGTGAACCTCTACCTGCTCGACCTGCTCGCCTACCGGAACCAGGGCGAGTCCCGGTACGTGCGCTCCCTGCGGGACGTGCCGGAGGCCATCGTCGATTTCTACAACGAGTTCGCCGACCCGACCGTCACCGACCTCGAGTTCCGCTTCACCGGGATCGACCCCGCCGACGTCGTGCCGACGGTCCTTCCCCACCTCTACGCCGGGCGCCGCCTGACCATTTACGGGCGGTACCCGACCTCGTCGGAAGCCCTCGGCGCCCGGATCGTCGGCAGCGACGGACGCAAACGCCACGAACTGATCTTCAGCCGGCGGTTCGAATCCGCCCGGCCCGCCGCGCCCGAGCTGTCGCGCGCTTGGGCCGCCCAGAAGATCTACGCCCTGATCGGCCGGCTCACCGACAGCGACGATCCCGCCGTGCGCACCCGGATCGCCGCCCTCAGCGAACGCTACGGGATCGAAACCCCCTACCAGAACGGGCCCTGAGCCGCCGCCTCTCCCCGGCCGCGCCTTCGCAGGCCCGATCCCCCTCAGAAGTTCATCGACATCAGGAACTCGGCGTTGCTCTTCGTCTCCTTGAGCCGCTTGACGACCATCTCCATCATCTCGACCGGCGGGATCCCGCTCAGGGCCTTGCGCAACACCCAGATCCGCTGCAGCTCGTCGGGGTGCAGCAACAGCTCCTCCCGGCGCGTCCCCGACCGTTCGATGTTGATCGCCGGGAAGATCCGCTTGTCCACCAGGTGCCGGTCGAGGTTCAGCTCCATGTTGCCGGTGCCCTTGAATTCCTCGAAGATCACCTCGTCCATCCGGCTGCCGGTGTCGATCAGCGCCGTCGCCACGATCGTCAGGCTTCCGCCTTCCTCCACGTTGCGCGCCGAGCCGAAGAAACGCTTCGGCTTCTGCAGCGCGTTGGCGTCGATCCCCCCCGAAAGAATCTTGCCGCTGTGCGGCTGCAGCGTGTTGTACCCGCGGGAGAGACGAGTGAGGCTGTCCAGCAGGATCACGACGTCCTTCTTGTGTTCGACGAGCCGTTTCGCCTTCTCCAGGACGATCTCCGCCACCTGCGCATGACGCTCCGGCGGTTCGTCGAAGGTGGAGCTGATCACCTCCGCATCCACCGACCGCTGCCAGTCGGTGACCTCCTCCGGGCGTTCGTCGATCAGCAGGACGATGAGATAGACCTCGGGATGGTTCTTCCGGATGCTGTTGGCGATTTTCTGCAGCAGGACCGTCTTGCCCGTGCGCGGGGGCGCCACGATCAATCCCCGCTGTCCCTTGCCCAGGGGGGTGATCAGGTCCATCACCCGCATCGAGATCTCCTCGGGTTCGGTCTCCAGGATGAACCGCTCGTTGGGAAACAGGGGCGTGAGATTGTCGAACAGGATCCGTTCGCTCACCTTCTCGGGCGGCTCGTGGTTGACCGATTCCACCTTGATCAGGGCGAAGAAGCGTTCCTTCTCCTTCGGCGGGCGGATCTGGCCGAGGATCGTGTCGCCCGTCTTCAATCCGAACCGGCGGATCTGCGAAGGCGACACGTAGATGTCCTCCGGACAGGGGAGGTAGTTGTAGATCGGCGACCGGAGAAACCCGAACCCGTCGGGCAGGATCTCCAGGACCCCCTCGGCCACGAACTGCACGTCGGGCGCCGCGCGACGCTTCAGGATCTCGAAGATCAATTCGTGCTTCTTGTAGCCGCTCGTGTTGTCGATTCCGAGCTCCCAGGCCATCGGCGCCAGCTTGGACGCCCCGAGCTGCTGCAGATCGCGCAGATCGATCTTTTCCCGGGGTTCTTCGGCGTTCTCGAGGAGTTCCTCCTCCTCGGTCGGATCGTCCTGCGGCAGCCCCCGCAGATCCATCGACCTGGCCCCGCCCGAGGGCGGCCGGCGCCGGTACGAACGGCGGTTCTTCGAATTGGTTCTCGGTTTCGGCATGATACTCACTCCTCGACCGTCGCCGCGGCTGCGGCCGGATCGGCCATTCTCATCAAACGGTTCCAGAGACGATCCACCTGTTCGGCGAGAATCTCCCTGCCGTCCTCGTTCCAGATCACGAAATCGGCGCGCTGCGCCTTCTCCGTCATCGGCAACTGCATCGCCAGCCGGGCCCGCGCCTCCTCGGGCGACAGCCCCCGGTCCTTCAGACGTTCCAGGGCGGTTTCCTCGCGGCACACCACCGCCGCCACCGCGTCGAAATCCCCCTCGATCCCCACCTCGTACAGAAGGGGGATCGCCACCACGATCAGCGGCGGCCGTTCTTCGCGCGCAAGGCGTTCCGCCTCTTCCTTCCAGGCCCGCAACACGTGCGGATGCACCAGGCCGTTCAACCGATCCAGCGCGGCACGGTCGGAGAAGACCCGCCGGCCCAGCCTCCGCCGGTCGATCGTGCCGTCCGGCTTCAGGATCTCCGCACCGAACTCGCGGACCACGGCCTCGTAGGCCGCTCCCCCCGGACGGATCGCCTCGTGCGCCAGCCGATCCGTGTCGATCACCGCCGCCCCCTTCTTCCGCAACCCCTCGGCGACGGTGCTCTTGCCCGCGGCGATCCCGCCGGTCAGTCCGATCCGGAGAGGCCTCTTCATCGTTCCGCTCCTCCCGCCGCCGAAGCCGGCAACGGCCGGCCGAACCCCGCCTCGTACAACCGGCTGATCCGCCCGATCAGTTCGAAGGCGGCCGTCAACCCCGGATCGGCCTCCGCCGCGTCGGTGGCGCGCTCGTACGCCTCCTCCAGGCGTCCTTCCCGGAAAAGGACCTCGGCCCGGTCAAGCAGATCCCGCGCCCGGCGCGCCCGTTCGGCGCCGATGACCTCGAAAAGCCGGTACTTGCGGTTCTGCGCCGCCAAACGGAACCAGCGCAGCCCCCGGGGATCGTATTCCATCCGCCGGGCCGCGCTCTCCGGACCCGGATTCAGCACCCCGGCGCAGTACCGGAGACTGTGGCGGGGTTCCTCCATCGAAAACTCTCCGAGGGAATAGACGTACCAGCCGGCCCCCGCTTCGTCGCAGAACCGCCGGAAATCCTCTTCCGTCCCCGCGAACAGCGCCCCGGCGTAACGCTCGACCTTCCGCCGCAGCCCCGGGGATTCGAATTTCGGGTGCAGGACGATCCGCCGCCGTCCGTAATGCAGCAGGGACGGTTCCAGCCCGAAATTCCCCAGGACCACCGCGTCCGGCGGGGTCTGTTCCCGCACGATCGTCACAAGATCCTCCAACTCCCCGTAATAGGCGAAATCGCGCCCCATCCAGGGCATCAGCCCGATGGTCTGGAAGGATTCGAGAATCAACAGCGCGGCTCCCCACATCCGTACGGGCCAGCGCCAGCCCGGGTTCCGCCCGCGGATCCCCTGCATGACGACGACGGCGACGACCGCCGATGCGCCCGCCAGGAAGACGTGGAACCGGACCATCAGCACGTAGAGGAAGACGAACGACCAGAAGAGGAAAAAGGCGAACCGGCGGCTGGAACGTTCCCGGCGGCTCCTGCGCCGAACCCATACGACCCATCGGGCCGTCGCCGTGCTCAGAAGCGTAGCCGGGAAGAGGCGCATTGTCAATCCGAGCGTCGCCGAGTGGAGCGCGGGTACCCACAGGATCCGGGCGTCGAACGACAGCCGGGACGGATCCGCCGGCTTGCGGTTCAGGAAACGGAGCTTCGCCCAGAGCAGCCGTCCGAAATGCCCGTAGGCTCCTTCGTACGGGAAGAGGGCCGCCGGCCCCGCGCCTAGTGCGACGCCGGCCACCAGGATCGCCAGGGATCTGCGTCGGCCGCCGGCCGGTCGGGCCGTCCCCGCCATCGAGTCCAGCGCCCAGGCGGCCGTCAGGATCACCGGGAGAGAGAAGGCAAGCCCGTGGGCCCGACCGTAGGCGGTTGTGCAGCCTGCGGCAACGACAGCCGCCGCCTGCGGCAGAACGATCCCTGGGGAAATCCTCTCGTCCGGCCGGAGGAACCGCTGGATCCACAACCAGCCGGCCAGCAGGTAGGGCCCGATCTGCACCAGGTCCCAGAGCCACAGGCCGATCAGGAGGCAGACCGCCGCCGCCCAGGCCTCGGTGCGCCCCCCCGCGTCCCGTTCGTCCTTCTCCAGGGCCGACGCCAGAAAGGCCGTGTGGAAAAAGAAGAAGGGCAGCCCGTAGTGCTCCCCCATGAACTCGATCCCGCTCGACCGGATCACCGCCGAGGGCATCACCGCGTACAACGCCCCGGCCAGCCCCGCCCAGCCCGCGGGGACCCCCAGGGCCAGCGCCCAGAGGAAGACGGCGACCGCCCCGAGCGACGCGAAGCCGATCGCCAGCAACCGCACATCCTCGTGAAACGCCTCCGCGGGACGGCCGACCAGGCGATGGATCCGTCCCGTCAGTTCCATCGGCCCGGTCGACAGGGCCCGGCGCACCGGCAGTCCCTCCGGCCATTGCGCGTCCGGATCGATCTCGGGAAGGGCCCGGCCCTCGGCGACCCGTTCCGCGTAGTGGAACTGCAGCGCCCCCTCGAGGGTGTACGGCAACCGTCCTCCGGGCATGCGATTCCGGTGATACCGCAGCACCGCGTACCGGACCCCGAACGCCGCCGCGTACAGGATCGCGATCCCCAATGTCATGCGGACGAATCGTTTCATGAACTCGCGTCCCGGCTGCGCCGGGCCTTCCGGCGCCGCGCGCCGGCGATTCCGCCCTCAGAAGAGCGTCCCCTGGGATCCCTCTTCCAGTTCCCGGAGGAAGCCGTGGAACTCCAGATCCCGGAGCAGCGGCGCCAGCTTCGCACGGTCCGGTCTCCGGAGCCGCAGCGAGTCCGGGGCGACGGGTCGGGCCTCCTCCGGACGCAGCCGGATCAGATCCAGGTTCCGCCGGACATCGTCGGCCGCGGCGGCGACGGCCTTCCGGATCCGCGGCGAGGAGATGCGGTCGACGCCTTCCAGAACGCCCTCCGCGCTCCCGAACTCCCGAAGAAGTCCCGCGGCCGTCTTCGGCCCCACGCCCGGAACCCCGGGGATGTTGTCGACGCTGTCGCCGGTCAGCGCCAGCAGGTCCGGCATGCGGTCGGGCGGAACGCCGTACTTTTCCTTCACCCACCCGGCGTCGACGGTTTCGTCGGGTCGATGCGGCAGCACGAGCCGGACGCCCCGGTCCAGCAGGGAGAGCATGTCCTTGTCGCTGGTGACGACGATCGTGTCGTATCCGGCCCGGACGCCGTCGAGGGCCAGGCGGGCCAGCACGTCGTCGGCTTCGACGCCCTCCTGGATCACCACCGGGATCCCCCAGGCCTCGAGCAGTTCGATCATCACGGGAATCTGCGAGGCCAGGTCCTCGGGCATCTCGGGACGCTGCGCCTTGTAGCTCTCGAGGACGTCGACCCGGTACTGCGGCATGCCCCGGTCGAAGACCACGGCGGCGTGGGTTGCGTCGAGCATGTCGATCCAGCGCCGCACCGAATGGATCAAGCCGTAGACCGCGTTCGTCGGACGTCCGTCTTTCGTCGACAGACCGCGGATCGCGTGGAACGCGCGGTATGCCACGGCCGTGCCGTCGACCAGGAGCAATACGGGCATCGGCTCTCCCCCTGCGCCGGCCCGCGCCGGCGCGGCGGGCGGGATTCCCCCTCTACTGCATCGAAAGCGGGATCGCCAGGTTCGACGGCGGCGTCGCCAAACCTCCCGGGCCGGTGGTCAGGCCGCCGACCCCGCCGACGCTCGCGCTTCCGAAGAGATCCGTCACGTCCTCCATCCGATGGATCGGGGCGCCGGAAGGATCGACCAGCCGTGCCGTCACGAAGATCAGCAGGTTCCGCTTCTCGCTGTTCTCCGCCTGCGACCGGAAAAGCCGCCCCAGCACCGGGACGTCTCCCAGGATCGGAACCTTGTCGTTCACCTTGCTGAGCTTCTCCGTGATCATTCCGCCCAGGACCACCGTCTGGCCGTCCCAGATGATCACGTTCGTCGTCAGGTTCCGGCTGGCGAAGATCGGCTGGTTCAGCGGGATGTCCTGGCCCGCGTACGTATACCCGTAGTTCTGCCAGCGCACCAGTTCCGACACCTCCGGAATGATCGCCAGGTTGATCGTGTATCCGTCGGCGCCGACCGTCGGGGTGACGTTCAGCAGCACGCCGACCTCCCGCGTCTCGAAGTCCGTCGGCTCGATCACCGCCGGCGTGATGATCGTGCCGGCGTCGTTGACCGTCGGTTCCGTGACGTCGTAGTCGGTCGGGTAGATCAACTCCTCGACCACGCGGAACTGGGCCTGCTGACCGCTGATCGTGGTGATCTTCGGCGAGGACAGGACGTCCTGGCTGAGCTGCTGGTCCAGGGCGCGCAGGACCACGGCCACTTCCGGATTCGTCAGGACGCTCCGGAAGGCCATGATCGCGTCGAAACTCGGCGTCAGAAGGTCGACTCCGGAGGTTCCGCCGGAACCGCTGTCCGTCACCGCGCCGGTGCGCACCGTGTCGACGTAGCGCAGGCCGCCGGTGAGGTTCGTCGCCGGGATTTCCAGGCGTTCGCGCGCGGAGATCGGTCCCGGCCCCTTCTTGGCGATGAACTCGTAGTCGTCGGTCAGGAACCACTGCAGTCCGAGTTCCTCCAGGTCGTCCTGGGCGATGTCGATGAATTTCGCCTCGATCTCGACCTGGTAGGGGATCACGTTCAAGGCCGTCAGGATCCGTTCGAACAACTCGAGGTTCTCCGGCGTGTTCTTCACGATCAGCGTGCTGATCCGTTCATTATAGGTCACGGTCGATCCCGGCGGGAACGGAACGCCCGCCTCCATGAAGAACTGGCGGACCATCGCCGAAATCATCGCCGCGGAGACCAGTTGCCCTCCGCCGGCCATCTGGATGTAGTCGCCCCGGGAAGAAGACCGCTGTTGCTGCTGCTGATCCTGCTGGGTACCCTGAACAAAGTAGGTGCGAAAAAGCGCCGGCTGCACCGGATAGATCCTGGTGACCATCGTCCCGGGCTGATCGGCCAGCGGGGTGATGATCACGGCGTTGGGCTCGATCCGGTACTTCAGCCCGGCGACCTCCGTCACGTACCGGATCGCGTCGATCAAGGGGATGTCGCGCAGGTTCATCGTGATCTGCGGGATCACGCCCGGCGCCGCCGCGCCCGTCAGATCCGGGCCGCCCGCACCGAGGTCCGCCCCCGGGTAACCGGTCGCCCCGCCGGGTCCCGGCATGCCGCCCGGAAACGCTCCGCCGCCCGCCGGCGCGCCCGGGAACATCCCGGCTCCGCCGCCCGCCGGCGCGCCCGGGAACATCCCGGCTCCGCCCGCGGCGGCTCCCCCGCCCGGGGCCCCGGGGAATCCGGGCGGAAATCCGGCGCCGCCTCCGGCGGCTCCGCCCGCCGTGCCCGGCAGGCCCGGCATACCCGGGAATCCGCCGGCGCCGAGATCCGTGGGCAACCCCATGTCCTGCGTCGTGTACGGCGAAAGGGTCGGCTGCAGTTTCAGGATGATGTTGACCCCCTTGCCCTCGGGGTCGATCTCCCGGCTGGTGGTCACCAGGAAGGTCACGACGTCCGTGATGTTCGCGTCCACGAACTCGAGCTGGGGGATGATGATGTCGTTGAGCTTCTTGGTGATCGTCTCGGTGTCCTGCCCCGGGATCGGCGAGGCGGTCGTCTCCGGCCCGGGCGTCGGCAAGGCGCGTCGCACCCTCGGGTTCCACGCCTCGCGGACCTCGGCCAGCCGTTCGGCGACCAGCGTCTCCTGCGTCCTCGTGGCCGAGTTGTAGTCCCGGTCGGCGATCGCCTTCATGAACCGTTTCGCGTCCGAATGGTACGGATCGTCCATCAGGACCTTCTCGAACATCTCCCGCGCCTTCTCGTACTCGCCGACGTGGAAATATTCCTTGCCCCTGCGGTAGTTGTCCATCACCCGCTGCTTGCGGTCCTTGAACTCGGGCGTCTCCTGCACCTTGGGACCGCGGCGGATCTCCTCCTGATGCCGTTTCTCGGCGGCGTCGATGTCGCGCAGCAGGCTCCTGGCCGAGCGCAGGGAAGGATCGTAGTCGAGCGCCGCCTTGGCCTTGTCGCGCGCGGCCGAGTAGTTGTCCTGCGCCAGCAGTTGCCTGGCGAGGAAATAGCTCGCACGCGCCGCATCCCGCGTCGCCCGGGCCACTTCCTTTTCCGTCGCGCCGATCCTCGGGAAGAGGCTCAGCGCTTGCTCCAGGTTCTCGAGCGCGGCCGCGTAGTTCTTCCTCTTGAGAAGCGATTCGCCCGTTTCCAGGTGCTTGCGCGCGCGGATCAGCTTCTCCTGACGGCGGATCTCCTCGCTCCTGAGAAGATCGACCGCCGGAGGCGCCGGGGTCTCCGGGGTCTCGACGGCGACGGCTTCCCCCGCGCTCGGCGCGGTCGCCTCGACGGCCGGGGCGGCAGGGGAAACCGGCGCGGTTCCCTCAACGGCCGGGGCGGCGGCGGGAACCGGTTCCGTCCCCTCGACGGCGGGAGCGGCGGAATCCGCTTCCTGGGCCTGCAGACCCGCGATGGCCACTCCGATCCATGCCACAACCACCAGAGAAAAGACCCATCGCTTCATCATGTCCTCCGTCGAAAAGTGAACTCGGAAGGCCTTCCCGCCGAGATCGTGTCGCCTTTTCCTTCTGACGGGGTTCCCGGCGCCCGGGAACCTCTCTTCGCCCTCTCGATCCGCCCCGGCACGACGCCACCACGCCGCCGTCCCCGGACGCTCCCTCCCGGTCTCCGCCCCCCTACATGCCGAACCCGCCGGCCGTATCGGCCGTTCCGGCGCGAGGCTGGACATACTGCGGAATCTTGAACTTTTCACCGCTTCGCTCGTCCTGGATCGTAACGGACGCACCCGTGATGTCAACGATGACGTATTTATCGGTCCCCACCATCAGCACGCCGCCGATCTTCTGCTTCCGATAGGTCCGGTACGGCGGGGTGAACAGCAGCAGATCCGCCGTGAACTCCTCCTTCTGCACCACCCTGCCCTTGACCAGGTGGTAGACCTCTGCCTCGTCCTCGATGTTCTGAACCGTCAAGATCGATTCGTCGATCTTCTCGCCCTTGTCGTCCGTGCTGATCTTCTCCTCGTAATCCATGATCCGGTAGCCCCGGACCGTGTCGCCGATCTTGCCGAAGAAGGTCTGGCGCAGATCCCCCAGGTTGATCTGGAAGACCTTCCTACCCCCGGGCAGTTCCTGCACCCCCTTGAAGCGCAGGATGAACGGTTCGCGGATGATCTGGTACCACCGCAGCTTCGCCGCCAGGGGCGGTCTGCTCCCCGGATCGTTCAGATCGGTCTTCCAGTTGTATTCCTCGAGGTTCGTGAACCCGTCGCCGTCCTGGTCTCCGGCCGCGTCCGCGGGGTTGTACGGATCCAGGCCGAGTTTCACCTCGTCCGCGTCCGGGATTCCGTCGCGGTCCCGGTCGTCCTTCTCCCCCTTCGGCGGAAGCGGCGGCTGCGGCGCGCCGCAGAAGGGGCAGCTCAACGCCTCGTAGGGAATCGGCTTCAGGCAGGTCGGATTGACGCAGGTGACGTATTCCGCGGAGATGAACGTCCGATGATCCGTCCCCTGGTCGATCGGCACCTGGAGGGGTTCGTCGAGCTGCCGCACGATCTCCCGGAAGATCGCGCCGTCGTAGGGTTCCGCCTTTTTCGTGCGGATCACCCCGAAATCGAGTTCGCCCTCTCCGAGGTGAAGCTGCTCCACCTCGCGCATCTTCGTCACCAGGAACGCCGAGACCAGCGTCACCCCCAGCATGAGGAAGATCACCAGGAACTTCTCCCAGTTCGCCTTCAGGAGGCCGACAATGTTCTTCATTGCCCACCTCCCGGCGGCGGCGCGGCGGCGCCCGGAGGCCCGGCCGGCACGGCCGTCGCCCCCTCCGTCTCCGGCGCGGGAACGGTTTCCGGCGGCGGTCCTCCCGCGGCCGCGGCGGCGGCGGGACCCGCCTCAACCGCGCCTTCCCCGGCCGGTTCGCCGGGCGTCGGCGCCTCGTTCGACGAGGGCGCCGCGGACTCCGCAGACACCGGCGGCGGTCCTCCCGGAACCGCGCCGGGCATCAGCGTCTCCGCGGGGGTTTCCGCCGGTTCCTCTTCCTCTTCCCCCGAGGTCGGGGGATCGAATTCCACCACGTCGACCCGGAGGGTCGTGCGGATGTACTCGCGTCCCATCACGACCCGGTACTCCCGGTAGGTCGGCACGCGGGTCCCCTCCGCGAGGGCGCCGCCGCCGCGCGGCATCCCCACCCCCGGTCCCGGCATCAGACCCCCGGGCGCCCCCGGCATCCCCGCGGCGCCCGGCATGCCGCCGAACCCGCGTCCGGCGCCGCCGGTCTGCTGTTCGCTCGCCCCCAGGTTCTCGACCGTCATCGATCGAACGCTGATCAGGTGGGGCGATTTCACGAAATCGTTCAGTACACCGCGCAACCCTTCCGTGCGCGAGATGAAGGTGATCTCGAACGGGTAGCGCATGTGATGCGCGCCCTCCTCGCGGATCAACGGCCCCGTCAGCGGTTCCCCGGAGGCCGCAATCGGCGAGGGGCCCATGCCGCCCCCCATCGGGCCCAGGCCCATGATCGCCCCCGGGTATCCCCCCGCGGCCGCCTCTTCCTCGCCGCCCTCGGAATACCCCTCGAACTGCTGCCGCCGGAAGCCTTCGATCGCCGCCACATGGTTGCGGATCAGCACCCCGAGGATGACATCGATCATCTCGAGCTGCTTGAGCAGGTTCGGAACGTCCTCCTCCCGGGGGAGCTGCCCGGCCATGTACGACTCGAACCCGTAGCCCATTTCCTGGGCCACCTGCACCTTGTTCGAATACGCCATCCCGAACCAGCGGTCCCGGTACTCGCCCAGCAACCGGTTGAACCCGGCCGGCTCGATGTCGATCGTCTGCACGTTGTGCGCCACCAGCCGTTCCACCAGGTTCGTCAGGTCCTCGCCCGCCTTCTGCGCGTTCTCCTCGACGATGTTGATGTTGCCCCGCGACGGCGTCGGATCGGCCCGCTGGTACCGCTTCAAGTCCCGGTCCAGCTGCTCGCGCTCGGCCACCGCCGCCTTCTTGTCCCCCAGGGCCCGGAAGAGCTTGAACCCCAGAAAGCCGAACAGGACCAGAAACACCACGCCCACGATCATGATCGGTATGTAGGGCCGGAACTTCTTCATTGGACGATCGGATCCTTGAGCGTGACGATCATCCGGAACGACCGGGTGATGTCCTCAGGCCGCGCCAGCGGCGCCTCGACGATCTCCGTCCCTTCCGGATCGAACAATTCCGATTCGCGCAGCCGGTTCCGGAACGTCAGGTCCGGCTGCTTGTCTTCCGCATGGGGGTGGCGGTACACCATGCCCTGGATCTGCAGGGCCACGATGTCCTTGCTGGCCTGCGCACCCTCCTCCCCCTCGCCCGGCGGACCTCCGTACGTCATCGCCCCGGGCATCATCCCCGGCATCATCCCGGGCATCATCCCCGGCATTCCCGGAACCGGCGCCATCGGCATCGGCGCCGCCGCCGGAGCCCCTTCCTCTCCCTCCGCGGCCCCCGTGGTCAGTCCCACGGTCGACGGCGTCATCTGCGTGATCCAGACGTGCTCCGGCAGGGCGTCCGTCAACGCCTGGGTGATCTCAAGCCATCGCGTCCTGCCCGACACCACCCCGTCGATCTCTTCAAGCCGCGAGAGCATTTCGTCGTACCGCGCCTGGGCGTCGTCGAGTTCCCTCGCCAGGTTCGCCCATTTCGTGGCCTGGGGTTTCAAACGTTCGAGGTCT
This sequence comes from uncultured Verrucomicrobiota bacterium, assembly GCA_964395275.1. Lineage (GTDB taxonomy): Bacteria > Verrucomicrobiota > CALLYA01 > CAYNBQ01 > CAYNBQ01 > CAYNBQ01. The sequence goes on along the minus strand of CAYNBQ010000084.1, from coordinate 2,942 downwards.
TCCCGGTAGATCTGCGCCATCTTCGCCGCGTGCGCCCACCAGGCCGACAACAACAGCAGCACGCCCGCGCCCGCCGCGATGAGGTACGGCTCCCGGTGGATGAACCGCTGGCGCGCCCGGATCTTCGCCGGCAACAGGTTCACCTGCAGCGGACATTCGGGCAACGCCCGCACCCCCAGGCCGACCACGCCCGCCATCAGGTGCCCCACGCCGCTCAATTCGGCCGGATCCACCTCCTCGCCCATCTCCACCCCGACGAAGGGCTCGAGATAGGCCACCGGTATCTCCAGCTTCTCTTCCAGGAACCGGTCGATGTTCCGCAACATCGAGGTCCCGCCCGTCAGCAACACCCTCGTCGGCGGCGTCCCCTTCTGCTGGGCCCGGTAGAAATTGGCCGTTCTCTTCGCCTCCGCCACCAGCCGCTGCAGCGCCGAACGAACCGCCTTGCCGATCCGCGCCTCCAGCTCGTCCTCCGCCGTCCCCTCCTCCGGCATCGCCGAGGCCTGCGTCTTCTTCAGATCCTCGGCCTCCACGAAGGGCAGATCCATCTCGCGGGCGATCTGGCGGGTGACGGCGTTTCCGGCGATCGGCACCGTCCGGATGAAGAAACGATCCCCTTCCATGAACAACAGGTTCGTGCTGCGCGCGCCGATGTCCATGATCAGCGTGCTCTCGGCCAGCGCCCCCGCGTTGTACCGGATCGCGTTGCTCAGGGCCACCGGCGCCACGTCCACCGTCGTCACCGAGAAACGCCCCTCTTCCACCTCCTCGATGAGCTCCTCGCTCAACTCCCCCTTGATCGCCACCAGCAGGACTTCGAGTTCCTCGGACGCCGGGTCCCCGATCAACTGGTAGTCCCAGACCACCTCCTCGATCGGGAACGGCACGTTCTGCTGCGCCTCGTACCGGACGATCTGCGCCACCTTCTCCGGGTCCACCGGAGGCAGTTTCACAAACCGCGTGAAGACGGACTGCCCCGAGGCCGCCACGATCGCCGGCCCCGGCTTGATCTTCTTCTCCCGGATCAGCTCGTTCAGCGTCGTCGCCACCAGCCGCGCGCGATCCGCCTCGGAATCCGGATCGATCCCCAGATCGCCCGCGTGGAAGCGTTCCAACCGCAGCCGGTTTTCCCGCGTCACCGAAAACTCGGCGATCTTGACCGACGCCGCCCCGACATCCAGCGCCAGGATTCTGTTCTTCTTCAGCATGCGATTCTTCCCCGGATCCCCGCGAATCCTTCCTTCCCGCGGCCCCCCGTCCGATCCGCGGCAAAACCGGAACCCCTCCGCCCGGACCCGCGCTCCTGTACCAAGTCAGCCGTCCCCATGCAAACCCTTTCGTCGAGACTGCCGCGAGGTTGCCTCGACGATCCGGCGGGACCGCCCCGGCCCCGGGGGCCGGCCTCACTGCACGCCCGTTCCCCCGCTTCCGCGGACCTCGGCCGACCCCGTTGTCCACCGCGGCGAATCAACGTTTGATCTGCTCCACCGCGTCCGCGTAGTAGAGGGAAAAGGGCGTGTGATCCCGGTCGACCACCTGGTTGACCTGCGGCAATCCCTGCCACCACGGCTGCGCCAGCGGACCTTCCGTGCCCATCCGCGCCACCACCGTGTTGCCGAGGATCATCTCGATCGCCACCCGTTCGATGCCCTTGCCCTTGTCGCCCCCGTACCGGTACACGGTGTTCGGATGGACGAACAGCACCGCCATGTGCTTGCCCTCGGGCACGTTCAGGTATTCCACCTCGCCCGTCAGCACCACGGTCGCCCCCTCGTCCGATCGCGCCAGGACGTACGCACGGATCTTGAGCCCGTCGAGCCACTCGACGTAGGTCTCGTAATCGACGCGGATCCGCATCCAGTTCCACGCCCGCGTCGATCGCAGCGGCTGCGCCCCGCGGATCTGGTAGATCGGGGCGCGGAGCTTCTCCGCCCGCACCTTCGTGGGTTCCACGTAGATCCTCTGCCGCTGCCCCTGCGACGGCGCCGCGATGGCCATGAACGCTGCGACGGCAACCATTCCCAGACCGATCCGCTTTGTCATTTCTCCCGTCCCCCTGCGCGTTGCGGGAACCGCGAAGCGAACGCTCCAGCGTCTCGCATCCGGCATCCCCGCCGTTCTACCCTTCAGAAACATGCCGGCCCCTCACCGGCCCAGCGACACCGGCCGCGTCAGGTAGCGGAAATCCCGGATCCTCAGCCGCTGCAGCCGGCCCGCGTTGTCGATGTCCCCCTCCACGAACGCGCGGATCACCGTCTCGCCCGTGACCACGCCCCGGTTCTCGATCGCGTTCGTCCCCTTGTCGACCCGGGGGTCCGTCGGATCCTCCGCCGCCAGGCTCTGGCCGAAGGCGTAGATCGTGAAGGTCGGACGCACCGTGACCAGGTTGGCGACCCTGCGAAGCACCTGCTCGCGTTCCCACGCCGTCGCGTTGGGGCCGAAGACGTTCAGCTCCGGCACCAGCGCCAGGTCCCCGATCCCCGAGAACGCCCCGTGATTCCGCCGATAGTCGATCAGCGCCCGGGCAAGCATCAGGGGATCCGTACGCACACCGCTGCCGTCTTCCCGCTCCAGGTTCAACCGGCCGAACAACGCCGCCAGGGCCGCCTCGTTGTCGCTGTTGACGTTGATCCGTCCCCGCACCACCTGGTCCGGATCGTACCGCGCCGTGAAATACTTCAGAACCTTGCGGTCGTCGTCGGGGGCGTTCTCGTCGAGCCGGATCGTCCGCCACGGATCGCCCCGGTGCACCAGCCCGAGTTCTCCCACCGACGCCATCGGTCCGTCCTTCACGTAGAAATCGTATCGGGACCCGTACTCGTATTCCGGATGCGAACCCGTGTCGTGTGCGTTCGGATGTTGCCGTCCCAGATACACCGTCGCGGATTCATATTCCCATTCGTTGGTTCGACCGTTCACCCTCGGATCATCCACCGAGTAGC
>CAYNBQ010000083.1:0-16273 GCA_964395275.1 uncultured Verrucomicrobiota bacterium | reverse complement strand
CACAGCTGGCCCTCCTCTTTCCAAGCCGGATTGCACTTGCTCTGGAAATCTGCCTTCGCCCGTAGAGCGCCTTAGAGTGCCGATTTCGGGGCGAAAATGGGGCTCTAAGCGATGCGGGGAATGTCGGGGAAGGCTCGCGCAGGGGCTGAGCGAGTCAGGCAGGGGCGCGCAAGACAACGGTTCCGCCGGATGCGCATCGCCGATCGGGGATCGGCTCCCGAGGCAGGTCGTCCTGCGCAGGAATCCGATCCCGAGCCGCGAAAAGGAGCCCGTGAAGCCGCGGAGTGACCCCGGTCCGGCCGAAGTCCGGACGAGACGGACGGCCTTGCCCGCCACCGGAAATACCGCGCTTCGAGGTGTTCCCTGCAACAGGGAGCGGACCTTCGCGGGACGGGCGGGGTTCCTGCTTCGTCTCGGTGTTCCCGGACTTCGCAGGACGAGGGAGGTCAGCCCACCTCCAGCAGGTCATCCTGCGAGGGCCGGTCGGGGCGTCCCGGTTCACGCCCCGATTTCGACCGCCTCGTAATAGGTCTCGCCGCCCCGGTCCACGGACCGGATCGGCCCTTCGCCGAGCAACTTCGCCAGGTATTTCAGGACCTCGTTGCGGTGGACCGCCAGTCCCACCGAAATATCGGTCAAGGTGCAGGGACGGCGGCGCAGCAGCGACAGGACCCCTTCCTCGGTCGCCTGCGCCCCCTCGATCCCCGCGAACTCCCGGTCCAACGGAGCGATGATCGCCGCATTCGGCCCCAACACAGTCGTCGCGCGTTGCAACTCCTCCCGGCCCAGGGCCTCCACCGGCGCCGTGCCCGAGGGACGCACCACCGTGTTCACCTGAACCTGGTCGGGCCGGATGCGATCAAGCGCCGCGCGAATCGCCGCCAGTTCTTCCGGACCGTCGTTGTATCCGCGCACCAGCATCACCTCCGCCCAGATCTCCCCCTCGTACTCGCTCCTCAAGGCGATCAGGCCCTCGATCACCCGGTCGAAGTCCAGCTCCGGCGCGGGCTGGTTCACCCGGGCGAAGGTCTCGGGTGTGCCCGCGTCCACGCTCGGAATGATCAGGTCGGCGTCGCGACAGTCCTCGCGCAGCGTTTCGTCGAAGAAGAGCGTGCCGTTGGTCAACACCGCGACGGGCGTATCCGTCTCCGTTTTCACGAAACGGATCACCTCGCCGATCTCGGAGTTCAACGTCGGTTCGCCGGAACCCGCGAGGGTGATGAAATCCGCCCGGCCGCCGTCGTCCAGCCATCGGCGCAGATCGCGGATGATCTCCGCTGCCGGCACGAAGGGTCGACGCTGCGTCGTGCGTCTCGTGGTAGGGCCGAGCTGGCAATAGACGCAGTTCAGCGAACAGGTCTTGAAGGGGACGAGGTCGATCCCCAGCGAGCGTCCCAGCCGCCGCGACGGGACCGGCCCGAAGAGGGATCGGTAGCGAGAGCCTTTCATCATGCGACCGCACTCCCGCGCGGGCGCTATGCCCACGCACGCTCCCGTGGCGAATCCCCCCTTTGCCGCGTTTCACTTTCCGCCTTTCGCCTCCAGGGTTCCACCTTCTTCCGCATTCTTCTCGACCTTCCGGCCCATCCTGCTACATTTTCCAGATCCGTAACACCCAGGGAACGTTTCTCATGCCGAATCTCGCCCGGTTCAGCGTCTCGGTCGAATCCGATCTCCTCGCCGCGTTCGACGCCTTCGTCCGGGAAGAGGGCTACGCCACCCGGTCCGAAGCGCTCAAGCGGCTCATGCGCCAGGCTCTCATCCAAAAAGAGTGGAGGGACGGCGCCATCGTCGCGGGCGCCCTGGTCCTGGTCTACGACCACCATCACCGCGAAATCCTCGGTAAACTCACCGATGCACAACACGATTTCGGAGAAATCGTCGTCTCCACCCAACACGTTCATCTCGATCACGACAACTGCCTGGAGGTGATCACGCTGCGAGGCGAGGCCGCCGCAATCCGACGCCTCACCGCCGCCATCAAGGCGATCAAGGGAATCAAGCACTGCTCGCTCGTCGCCACGACCACCGGGGGAAACATCGCATGACGCCTCCTTTTTCGTGCGCGGTGGTATTACGAATACGGAGAACGTATGAAAGGAAGCGCCGTATGACCATTCTCAAGCCATGGGTCTTCGCTGTCGCCATCGTCGCGGTCCTCGCCTGCCCGGCCGGCGCGCATTTCCAGATCCTCGTCCCCGGATCGGAATTCGCCGGCCCCGACTCGCGCGACGTCGATCTCGACATCCTCTTCACCCATCCGATGGAAGGCGGCCCTGTCATGGAGATGGGAAGCCCCGCCGCCTTCGGCGTCCTCGTCGCGGGCGCCAGGACCGATCTTCTCCCCACCCTCGAAAAGCGGACCCTCCAGGGCAAGACCGCTTACCATGCCGTCTACAGGGTCCGGCGACCCGGCGACCACGTCTTCTACCTCGAGCCCGCCCCCTACTGGGAACCCGCCGAGCGAAGGATGATCATTCATTACACGAAGGTCGTGGTCGACGCCTTCGGCGAGGAAGAGGGTTGGGACGCACTCGTCGGATTCCCCGTCGAGATCCGGCCCCTCACCCGGCCCTACGGGCTGTGGACCGGCAACGTCTTCCGGGGCGTCGTTCTGAAGAACGGGGAACCCGTTCCCTTCGCCGAAGTCGAGATCGAGTTCTGGAACCGCGACGGAAGCGTCACCCCTCCCGACGACGCCTTCGTGACCCAGGTCGTCCGGACCGACGCGAACGGGGTCTTCGCCTACGCGATGCCGCGGGCCGGCTGGTGGGGGTTTGCCGCGCTCGTCGACGGAGACGAACCGATGAAGAACCCCGACGGCGACGATGTTGACGTCGAACTCGGCGGCCTCCTGTGGGTGCGTTGCCGCGACATGAAATGAGCATGTCCCCGCCTGCCGCCAACATCCGCAAAGCCTCCCCCCGGAGGCTCGACCCGGGGAAGGACGGGAGGTTCCCATGCATATCATGGACGGCGTCCTGAGCACGCCGGTGATGGCGCTCACCAACGTCGCGGGCGCCGCCGCCGTCGGCGGCGGCATCCGGGCGATCGACTACGAACGCGTCCCGCGCGTCGGCGTCCTCGCATCCGTTTTCTTCCTGGCGTCGTTCGTCCATGTGAATGTGGGTCCGTCCAGCGTCCACCTGCTCATGAACGGCTTGGTGGGACTTCTCCTCGGCTGGGCCGCGTTCCCCGCGCTCGCGGTTGCGCTCTTCCTCCAATCGATCCTCTTCGGGTTCGGAGGACTGACCGCCCTGGGGGCCAACATCCTCGTCATGGGGCTCCCCGCGGTTCTCGTCGGAATCCTTTTCTCGCAACGCTGCAGGAACGCCCGCTCCGACGGCGAAGCCATGGCCTGGGGCGCCGCCGCCGGGGGACTCTCCGTCGCCCTGACCTGCGTGACGGCCGCGGTCCTGTTGCATTTCAGCGATCCAAGGGCCTACGCCGCCGCCATTCGGATCCTTCTTCTTGCCCACGTGCCGATCGTCGTCATCGAAGGCGTCGTCACCGGCGCGGCGGCGACCTTCCTGCGGAAGGCGCATCCGGAGCTTCTCGAAGCCCCGGTTCTCCCCGGAAGGCCGGCAGGGAACCGCGTCCCGGCGAAAGATCCTTCCCCGATCCCGGGATCCCCGTCTTCGACCCCCTCCGCCGCGGCGCACGAACCCGAGGGGAGAAAACCGGAATCATGAGAACGAGAATTCTTACGCTCGTGCTCCTCGTCTCCGCCGTCTGTACGCAACCGGCTTGGGCCCACAAGATCCGGTGTTTCGCCGCGGCCGATGGGGACAGAATTTCCGGCTACGCGTGGATGGCCGGGGGAGTTCGTCCGAAGAATGTGCCGTTCCGCGTGTTCGACCCGGACGGCGAAATCCTCTTCGAGGGAACGACCGATGAAAACGGCGAGTTCTCCTTTACACCGACCCGGTCCTGCGATCATCGGATCGTCGTCGACGCCGGGGAAGGGCATCAGGCCGTGTTCGTCGTTGCGGCCGACGAGCTTCCCGCGGGACTCGCCGTACCGGAACGTTCCTTCGATGCCATTCAATCTTCCAGCGCCCCGGAGGCCCTCTCCGCCGGACCCACCCCCGCCCGCCCCGGCGATGAGGGGGAGCTCGAGCGTCTCATCGCCCGGGCCGTCAGCGCGCAGATCGCGCCGCTGCGCCGGGAATTGGCCGAGTTCCAGGGTCGTCAACGCCTGCAGGACGTGATCGCCGGGCTCGGATACATCGCGGGACTGGCCGGCGCGGTTTTCTTCTTCCTCGGATCGAAACGGACGGGCCGGGCCGCGGGCGGACCGGGAGCGGAGTAGTCCCGGGATGCGCATCTTTCAGGAGACGGACGGAACAAGCCCGATCTCGCGGCTCGATCCGCGGGTGCGCTTGAGTTCGGCGTTCGCCCTGGCGCTCCTGACGGTCGTGCTGCGCCGATGGTCGGCGCTGGCACTCGCCGCCGCCGCCGCGTTGCTGCTCCTCGCCCTCGCCCGGGGATTCAATCGCGCAACCCTCCGGCGTCACGTCGAACTGAACCTCTTCTCGCTCTTCCTCCTGGTGTTCACCCCACTTTCCGTACCCGGCGCCCCATGGCTGTCCGTCGGGTCGCTGACCTGGAGTCGGGAAGGCGTGGGATTCGCCCTGCGCATCGCGGCGAAGGCCAACATCGCCATGCTTTTCTGCGGCGCCCTGATCTCCACGATGGAACCGATGACCCTCGCCCGCGCCCTTTGGCGGCTCGGCGTGCCCGAGAAGCTCGCCCACGTCATGTTCTTCTGCATCCGCTATCTCGAGGTGGCCCACGTCGAGTACCACCGCCTGCGCAACGCCATGAGAGCCCGCGGATTCCGCGCGCGGTGTAATCTCCACTCCCTCCGCAGTCTGGGCTACCTGCTGGGGGTCCTTTTCACGCGCAGCATCGACCGTTCGGAACGGATCCTCGAGGCCATGCGGTGCCGCGGGTTCGACGGCCGGCTCCACTCGCTTTCGGAATTCCGGGCGCACCCGCGCGATGCGATCTTCGCCGCAGGCGTCACCCTGGCAGGAGCCGCCGTGGCCGTGTTGGAGTGGGGACGATGGACGCGCTGATCGAGTTTCGAAGCGTTGCCTTTTCCTACGACGGCAGACCCGTTCTCGACGGGATCGACCTGCGGCTTTTCCCGGGCGAGAGACTCGGATTGATCGGAGCCATGGGGTCGGGCAAGACGACGCTCCTGCATCTCGCCGTCGGATTGTTGAAGCCGACCGCCGGGGTCGTCCGCGCCTTCGGCGTGGATCGACGCTCGGAAGCCGATTTCCGCACGATCCGAGGACGCGTCGGGCTGGTCTTCCAGGATTCCGACGACCAGCTCTTCTGTCCGACCGTGCTCGAGGACGTTGCGTTCGGTCCGTTGAACATGGGCCGTTCGCCGGCCGAAGCCCGCGGCGATGCCGCCGAGGCGCTGGCCGAGGTCGGTCTTGAGGGGTTCGAAGACCGAATCACCTACCGCCTGTCCGGGGGAGAGAAACGGCTCGCGGCCCTCGCGACGGTTCTCTCCATGCGCCCCGACGTCCTTCTCCTGGACGAACCGAGCAACGGGCTCGACGAAGCGGCGCGCGACCGCATCAGGAACCTCCTCGTTTCCCTTCCGCAAAGCATGATCATCGTCTCGCACGACCGCGAGTTCCTGGACACCGTCACCACTCGCATCCTCTCCCTCCGGAACGGAAAAATCTTCGTCCCCTGATCCCCCCGGCAACGTTCCGCCGGCGGAAGGAGGATCCATGGGCCCGCTTCCCCTTACAGATCGTCGCTCTTCATGAGTTCCTTTTCTTTCTCGTCGGCTGTTATGGAAACCGCGTTCAAGACGGTTCCCAGCGTTTTCGCGTCGGTATCCGCGGCGATTTGCGCCGAAAAGACGCCTGCATCCTTTTCCCCCATCCGGAGAAGCTGCCACGCGCCCAGCTTCACCTCGGCGTTTTCCTCCAGAAGATTCTTCATGATCTTCGCGGGCATCATGTCTTCGGACAGGTATCCGACGGACCAGACTTCCCGGATCTCCAAACCATCCAGGGCGGAAGTCGCTGAAGAAATGAACACGAGCTGGCTTCTGCCGTCCTCCCATTCGAAGACCAGGCGGAAGTCGCCGTCTTCGTCGACTTCGTACTTCAAGTCCGCCTTCTCGAGGAGCGTCCTGACCCGCGAATCCCCCCGGCTCCCTTCCTTTGCCCCCACCATTGCCACGACCGGCATCGACAGGAACACGATCGCCGACAGCATCACCGACACCATCCGTTTCATTCGAAATTCTCCCTTCTTTTCCAACCCCTCGAACCACGTGACGACCGTTGTCCGGCGTCCCGGGCTTCCCGGGCTTCACGAACCGTTCGTGCCCGTCTGCCCTCTCACGGTTCCGTGGCGACCCGGAAGAATCCCCGTCCGTTTCCGGCGGCGCCCACATCGACGCAGTTCTCCGGCGGCGTGGACGCAATTCCCGTGCGGACCGGCGTGAACGGTCCCTCCGGAGATTCCGCTCCCAACACCCGATAGGAACCGTCGCAGTCGTAGCTGGTCCAGCAAATCCGCATCTTGTCGCCGCCGACCCGTTCCGCCGAAACCAGCCGAAGCGGCGGATGAACGATGGAGAAGGGCAGCCACTCCGTGTTGTCGGCGTCGTTGCGATCGTAGGAAGGCGTGACGATCACTCCGAGAAACCAGGCCCCGGTTTCCGCCGGCAGCGTCACACCGTGCACGAATGCATCGTCCGCGCCGGGGTCCAGGGGATCGCCGCGTTCGATGTCGCCCAGGATCCGATCCCCCTCGTCGATCACGGCGTCCCTCGACGCATAGAACGACGCCGTGTAGCCGTGGCAGACCCCCTGCCCGACGTTCCGGACGACGACGGAGACGTCGGCCCCGGCCTCCGGAGCGTACGGGTCCGCCGGCAATTCGAGGGAGGTCACGTCCAGGTCGGGCGCTCCCAGGACCGTGAAGTCCGAGGCGCCCGTCCTGCTGTCGTTCGGGGTGAAGGCGTCATGGTCGTAATCAATGATTGCGCCGATGTACCAGGACCCGGGGTTCTGATCCGCCGGGATCGGGACCGAAACATCGAACGTCTCGGTATCCCCGCCGGCAAGAAAACCCTTTGCAACGGCGAGAAGCTCGCGATCCGCGGGGGTCACGAAATCGTCCCAGGAGATGTAGAAGCGCACGACGTACCCCGGAGAGTCTCCCGGACCGTTGTTTCGCACCGTGCAGGTGACAGGTTTCGATTGCCCCTGGTAGATCGTGTAGACCGGATAACCGAGGAAGGAGAGATCCAGGTCCGAAAGTTCCTTCACCGCGATCGGGTCGCCGTCGTACGCCGTGTTGTTGTTCGGGGTGGAATCGAAGAGATAGACGACTCGCATCCCGATGTAGTATGCGCCGGCCGGGAGATCCCACGGCAAATCCCCCAGGGCCAATCCCGTGTACGATGAACCGGCGGCCAGGGGATCCCGCTCGAACTCGGCCAGAAGCGTGTCGCTCGTCTCGATGGTCGCATCGACCGAGGCGTAGATCCCGACCGTGTAGTTCCCCGTCGGCAACGGCCCGTCGTTGAACGTCTCGTAGCCCACGAGAATGCTGTCGCCCGGGTAGAACGGACCGCTCGGCGCCGTCAGCGACACCGCCCGCAGATCCGTGTATTGACAGGTCGCGACGACCGCCGGGAAAGCGATCAGAAACGCCACGGAAACGGCACGTGCGGTCTTCACGACACACCCCCTGTTCGACGGGGGCAGACCTTGTCCCCTGAATGTTTCCCATGCTACGCCCGTCCCGCGAAGAGATCACGAACCGACTTTCTCCGGGGCGCAATGCGGTTCCTTCGTATCTCACACCGGCGACGGGCTCCCGGCGGCCGCCGCCGGGGTCTACGCCGGCGGACGCAGTCTCAAGGATCCCCTGATTCTTCCCGTTTACGGCGATTTCGAAGGATTCCCGCCGACGTCCCCGGTCACGGGCGCGCGGGACCTCTTTCTCAGCAACACGATCCGCACTCACCGCAAGCTGCAGCGGACGGGAATCGAGTCGGATCTTCACGTTTACGAGGAATCCTCCCACGGGGAGTTCCTGTTTCTGCCCGAGACGCCGGAATCCCGCGAGGTCTACCATGGTCCGGGAGAATTCCTGAAAAGGCGCCTCGAGTGGCGTCGCCGGGACGAGACGGCCTATCCGAGATCGGATTTCTCCGGCAGGAGATCCCTCGCGGGACGGGCGGGGGCGGGGTCACACAGCTCCAGCAGGTCGCTCTTCGGAGGACGCTGTGAGCGGGAGCGGTCCCCGTGCTGTCGCGGAAGGATGCGTTGCCCCGCGAAAGGAAGCGCCTGGAGCCGCGGGCCCTCACCCCGAACCTTCCCATGCGGCGGGGGCGCCGCGTCTCCACAAGCGGTCTTTCGCGGGAGGACGATCCCGGGGCGCGCGGTTCCTCTGGCGCGAAGGCGCCGGATATCGGATGATTCCCGTCGGGAGGATCTTCCAATGATTCGTCGAATATCGCTCGTCATCCTTTTTCTTGCATCCGTTCGGGGGGGATTCGCCATGGACGTCGACGTGAAGGATTTCGGTGCCGCCGGGGACGGGGTCACCGACGATACGGCCGCTTTCCAGCAGGCTCTCGACGCCGCCGGCAAGACCGGGGGAGGCGTCGTCCGCGTTCCGTCCGCCGAATACTGCATCCGGGGCACCCTGGTGATCCCCGTCGCGGTCACGCTCCAGGGGACCTTTCACGCCCCGCCGACGAACAACCGCGACGGGCTTTCCCGTCTCCCGGGATCCACGCTGCAGGCCTATGCCGGGCGCGGGGATCCGGAAGGGAAACCCTTCATCACCCTGAAGGGAAGCATGGCCGCCGTCGCCGGTCTCATCATCTACTACCCCGAATGGAAACAGTCCGACGTGCCGCCGGTGCCGTATCCGCCCTGCATTTTCGCAGGCCGAACGGACAACGTATCGGTGCAGGATTGCCTCCTGCTCAATCCCTACGAGGGCATGCGCTTCGACCACACCGGACGGATGCTGGTCCGCAACGTCTACGGCTACCCGATCCGACGGGGGCTCTACATCGACCAGTGCTATGACATCGGCAGGGTGGAAAACTGCCATTTCTGGCCGTTCGGCGTCCGGTACGATCCGAACGATCCCTATTGCCGATGGATCAACAGCGAAGGGGTCGCCTTCGAATTCGCCCGGACGGACTGGCAATACGTCCTGAACACGTTCTGTTTCGGTTACGGCGTCGGCTATCTCTTCTCCGAATCGGAAAGCGGTTCGTGCAACGGCAATTTCCAGGGGATCGGCGCCGATTCCTGCCGGCGTTCGGTCCTCGTCGAACAGACCCAGGCCGGCGGCATCCTGATCTCGAACGGCGAGTTCGTCGGGCGGTGGGCCAACAGCGATTCGATCGGCGTGGAGATCGGCGAAAAGGTCCACGGCCAGGTGACGTTGACCAACTGCAGTTTCTGGGGGCCGCTGGCCCAGTGCATTCTGCAGCAGGGCAAGGCGTCGCACCTGGTCGCCACCGCCTGCAACTTCGTCCATTGGGACGTCGGCGGCGCCGGGCTGGCGGCCGTCGAGAGCCGGGCCGGCAAGGTCATTCTCCAGGGCAACAGTTTCAAGGAAGGCAAGTTGCCGGTGCGGATCGGCCCCGACGTCCGCTCCGCCCTGCTGACCGCCAACCAGGCGCCCTCGGGATTCTTCCTGGAAAACGAGGCCGGCGACCGCACGCGACTCTTCGCCAACGAGGAGAACCCGGTCAAATGGACCGATGCCGCCCGGGCGCATTACCGGATCGATATCGGTGCGATGGGCGACGGCATCTATCTGCGGCGATGGAACAACGCCGAAGACACCGACGAATGGGGCCGCGCCGGGGACACGAAACGCTGGTCCACCGGGAATTCGTCCCTTCTCCTCCCCGTGGTTCCGGGGAAGGACTACGTCCTGACGCTCGACGCCCGCATCCCGGATTACGCCCTCGAGGAGGAGGCCGGCGTCTACCTGGACGATCGTCGGCTCGCTCCCCTGCCCGGCGTCGGCATCCACCGGATCGAGGTCCCGATCCCCGCTTCCGACCGGGACCGGATCCGGATCGACCTGCGCTGCCGCGGCTGGGTGCCCGCGCAGGAAATCGAGGGGAACCGCGACAACCGCACCCTCGGGATCAGCGTACGCGGCGTCGAGATGCGAGCCCGCGATGCGGGCGAGGCCGTCTTCCTGGCCAACGACGGAACCTGGTCGGAAAAGGAACTGCAACCGGCTGAGTGATCCGAAACGAATCCGGGGGCGGACGCGACCACCCTGCCGGGGGCGGGCCGCCGCCACTCGCGGGTGCGGCAAGAAATATAAAATGGACCCATCCCCTTTTTCTCCGTCCGGTTGTCGCGGACGGGGTTCGGTGCCAGGGTAAGGACGTTCCGGCCCGTAAGAAGATCCCGGCAGGCGGCGCCGACTCCCTTCGCCCCATCCGCACGCCGGGAAAAGGAAGGGGATCCCCGTGAACCCGCTGGCCCGATACGCCCGATGGTTGCATACCCGATGGCCGGCCGGCGTCGTCGAGAAACTGCCGCGCGTCGCCGCGGACGGTTCGACGACCGTTCCCGGCCTGTACGTCGTCGGCGATTTGACCGGCGTCCCCCTGCTGAAATTCTCGGCGGACAGCGGCGCCCGGGCGGTGCGGACGATCCTGGCCGATCCCCGGTTCCGGCGCCGCGATGGGAAGGACGACGTCCTGGACCTCGTCATCGTCGGCGCCGGGATCTCCGGGATGGCGGCGGCGCTGGAAGCGCGCAAGGCGGCTCTCCGGTTCGAAATCCTCGAGGCATCCGAACCCTTTTCCACGATCGTCGATTTTCCCCGCGGCAAACCCATCTACGCCTACCCGACCGCGATGACGCCGGCGGGCGAACTGCGGTTCACGGCCGACGTCAAGGAACGGCTCGTCGAGGAACTCCGCGAACAGACGCTGGACCGGGGGATCCAACCGAGGATCGTTCGCGCGGAACGGGTCGCGCGCCGGAAAGATCTTCTCGAGGTGGTTCTCGCGGAGGGGGAAACGATCCGCGCACAGCGCGTGATCGTGGCGATCGGGCGCAGCGGCAACTTCCGGAAGCTCGGCGTTCCCGGGGAAGACCTCGGCAAGGTCTACAACCGGTTGCACGATCCGAAGGATTTCTGCGATCGCAACGTCCTGGTGGTCGGCGGCGGCGACAGCGCCCTGGAAACCGCCGTCGCCCTGACCGAGTGCGGCGCGCACGTGACCCTTTCCTACCGCAAACCGGAGTTCAGCCGGCCGAAACCGGAGAACATCGAGAAGATCCGCCGGCTCGCCGCGGATCCCGGGGCGGATGTCCAGGTGGAACAGCCGGTTTCCGACAGGGTCACCACGGCCGTCGGCGATTACCTCGGGGAAGCGCGCAGACCGGGATCCCTGCGCCTGCTGATGAACAGCAGGCCGACGGAAATCCGTGAGAAGGAGGTCGTGATCCTCCGGGGGGACGGCCGGAAGGAGGCCCTCCCGAACGACGTGGTCTTCCGCATGATCGGCCGGGAAGCGCCGCTGGAGTTCTTCCGCCGTTCGGGCGTGCCGATCCGCGGGGAACGGCGCGCCGGTTTCTGGATCGGGTTCCTTCTCTTCCTGCTTTTCAGCGCGTGGCTCTACCACTGGAAATCGCCGGACACGATCCCCTTCGGCCTGCACCTGCCCCCGTGGCTGAACCCCGATCCCGCGAAACTCTCCCGGGCGCTTCTCGATTCCGGCCGGGCATGGGTTTCCACCCCGGGAACGCTCGGACACACGCTCGCCGTGTCCGCCGGCGGCCGGAGTTTCTACTATACCCTCGCGTATTGCCTCCTGGTGGTGATCTTCGGGATCCGGCGCATCCGGCGCCGCAGGACGCCGTACGTAACCGCCCAGACCCTGGTGCTGATGGCGGTGCAATGCCTGCCGCTCTTCCTCCTGCCGGAGATCTTTCTGCCGTGGATCGGCGAGAACGGGGGATTCGACGCCGGGTTCGGACGAAATTTCGCGGACCTCTTCTTTCCGATCGTCGACTACGGGCACGGGCGCGAGTACTGGCGCGCCTACGGGTTCGTGCTCGCCTGGCCCCTGATGGCGTGGAACTGGTTCACGAGCGAGCCGCTGTGGGGATGGCTGGTCGTCGGAACGCTGCAGACCTTCGTCCTGATTCCCCTGCTGATCCGCCGATGGGGCAAGGGCGCGTACTGCGGCTGGATCTGTTCCTGCGGCGCGCTGGCCGAGACCCTCGGCGACACCCATCGGCGCAAGATGCCGCACGGCCCGTTCTGGAACCGTTTGAACATGGTTGGCCAGGTCTTTCTCGGTTTCGCGTTCGTCCTTCTCGTCCTGCGGATCCTGGGGTGGATCGGGATCGGATGGGCCGAGGCGGCCTTCCTGCGCGGGGCGAAAGAGGTCCCGCTGTTGAACTACCGATGGATGGTCGACCTCTTCTGGGCGGGGATTCTCGGGCTGGGCGCCTATTTCTTCTTCAGCGGCCGGGTCTGGTGCCGGTTCGCCTGTCCGCTGGCGGCCCTGATGCACATCTACACGCGCTGGTTCAGCCGCTTCCGCATCTTCGCCGAGAAGAAGAAATGCATTTCGTGCAACATCTGCACGTCGGTCTGCCACCAGGGGATCGACATCATGAACTTCGCAAACAAGGGGTTCGCGATGGAGGATCCCCAGTGTGTCCGATGTTCGGCCTGCGTGGAGAGCTGCCCCACCGGCGTGCTCGCCTTCGGCCGGGCCGACCGAGACGGGAAGATCGCGGCGCTGGATCGTCTCGCCGCCGCTCCCCGGGATCCGGCCCCTTGACGGAACCGGAGCTTCCCGGTCGGCGCGACGGGGGCGTCGCGGCTCCACAAGCGCTCCTTTGCGGGTCGGGATCGGCCCATGGGCGGGACTCCTGCGTTGTGCGCGAAAACAGAGCAGGAGGCCGATCCCGCCGTGTCCTGCGTAGTCCCGCCCCGCGGGCGAGACGAAGCAAGGCTCGGCCGACTTCCGATGCGGGGGTGTACGCGACGGCGCGGCGCGCCTTCAGCGCGCTTCGGAGGGCTCGCCCGGAATCCCCGGGGCGTTGCCCCGGGCTATCGGGTTCCGGCCCTTCAGGCCGGTGGTTCCAGGGGTCGCCCGACCCTGCTTCGTCGCGGAATCGCGCGACTATGCAGGGCGTGGCAGGGGGCGGGCCCCTACTTTGAATCAGCGCGGCGACGACGAAATCAGAGTAGGAGGCCGATCCCGCTCGGCCGACTTCCGATGCGGGGGCAAGTGCGCGAGGGGAGGTACGGATCCATAAGAGGTCCTGCGCGGGTTTTTCCGCCGGTCCGGGGTGGGGTCACGCCGGCTCCAGCAGGTCTGCCTTTGCGGGTCTCCAGGGGTCGCCCGACGGGGTCGGGCTCCTACTCTCGGTTGCTGGCGGGGGCGTCGCGGCTCCACAAGAGGTCCTTTGCGGCTCGGGATCAGGCCTCCTACTCCGGCGGCACGCCTTTGGCGCGCGCTGCACGGCGGGGATTTCGATGCCGCAGGGCGATCCCGCCGGTTTCGGTCGCGCCCCGCACGCGAACATGCGAATCTTTCCGCGGCGGGCATGCCTGTTTTCCGTCCGCCGGAGGGATCAGCCATGCAAAAGACGGGTTTCGTTCTCACCCTGCTCGCCCTGTTCACAGCAGCCCTGACGGCGTCTGCCGGAACCGTCCGTGTGAAGAATCAGAAAACCCTCGTGGTGATCTACCGCGGCGCGCCGGACGATCCGGAACGGATGACCGATCACCAGGTCGAACAATGCCGCAACGGGATCGAGCTGGGCCGGCTCTTCTACTGGCGCAACAGCCTCGCCCGGTTCAACGTCGATCTCGACTGGATGATCGTGGACACCGCCGCGCCCGAAAACGGCGGACCGACCTACGACCATATCGAGGCCGATCTCGAGGCGCGAGGCGTCCGGCCCGGCGACTACGACGGCGTGATCGCCATCGGCGTCGGGTTCAAGGGGAACTGGGGCGGGTTCGACATCCTCGACGGCACGGCCGCCTGCATGGGCGGCGGCGGCGCCGACGTCGGATTGACCACCTACCCGGAGGACGATCCCGACACCGGCTACGGTTGGGCCTGGATCTTCGCCCACGAATACCAGCACGCCGTGGACCTGGTGACCGCCAACAATGCGGGCCGTCCCGACATGCTCCACGCCCATCCGTACACCGACCGGATGGAACCTTTCTTCCGCGGCAACTACCAGGGCGGCGAACACTGGGACTGGATCGCCTGCACCCTCCGCAACTTCGACGGATGGATGGATCTCAAGGGCGTGCGCAACGAGTTCCTCGAATGCGAGGACGCCGACGGCGACGGGTTCCCCGACGACGACCCGCGCCTGCCGATGGACGAGAAACGCTTCGGCAGCGATCCGACGAAACCGGACACCGACGGCGACGGCCTGGACGACCTGGGCGAATTCACCGCCGGCCGCTACCGGGGCAGTGATCCGCGCAACCCGGATACCGACGGCGACGGGCTCCTCGACGGTGAAGATCCCTATCCCCTGGTGGCGATCGCGCCGGAGCTGGCCTATCTCCCGGCGGGAACACCGAAAGATATTCTTCTTGACTCAGTATTCGTCCGGAACGATCCGGGCGGCGACATCGTCGTCTACGGCGGGTGGAACGAGGACGCCCTCTTCCTGCGGATCGTCGGCCCGAGACCTTTCAAGGCGCACCTGAAGATCGACGGCAGTGCGAAGAACGGTTTCTGGGAAGGCGGCGACACCTACGTGATGACCCTGGAAGACGGCAAGGCGGTCTTTTCGGGGCTGGGCCTGCGCGGCGAAGTGCCGGGCGCAACGGTCTCGGGCCGGCAATCCGGGAAGGACGCGTACGAGTTGCTCGCCCGGATTCCCGCGGCCATCGGCCAGGGCGTGAGCAAGGAAATCAACTACGGGGGCCGGCGCGATCCGCAGGACGTCGTCGACGGCCTGACCCTCGTGGCAGGACGTTCCGTGGCGTTCAACATCATCCTGGAATTCGCCGACGGAACACGCGCCGTCCTGACGCCGCATCACACGATGTTCGCCGTCCGGCTCGAGAAACCGGCGGGCGCGCCCGAACGCGTCCTGTTGCGTCGATCGCCTTCCCCGCGCCCGGATCGGATCCCGGAGGTGACGGTGCTGGGGATTGCCCCGCGGGTACCGGTCGGGATCGACTGGGAAGGAGCGACCGTCGGCTTCCGGTACGGTTCGGGGCCGGTATTGTTGACGGGACTCGACGTGGACGGACGATTCGAACTGCTCGCAAGAACGCCGCGAACAACGAGCGATCCGCTGGAGATCGAGGTCGATCGGATCGCGGAACCGCCCCGGGTCCTCGTGCGTGGAGACCGGCTGGAGATCTCCGGGGAACCGGGCGCCGAGATGGAAGTCTGGTGGGGCCGTCAGGGCGTGCCGTCCGCGCCCGTCGGGGGCGGGACCGCGGACGAGAACGGCGGACTCGTCGTGGATCTCGGCGCCTCCGTCGAAACCGGTTGGGTCGTCACCGGCTACGAAGGCAGCCGGTTCGAGCGCCGGGTCTTCGTCGAATCCTGGGAAACGATCGACCGGCCGTTCGAAGGCGGCCGGCCCGACGACCGTCTTCCGCCCGACGGCTTTTCCTACCGTTTCGAAGGCGTCCTGATGATGGACGCGCCCGGCCGGTACACCTTCGAACTCGGCAGCGACGACGGGTCGCGCCTCTACGTCGACGGCGAACCGGCGATCGACCACTGGGGGCATCACGGTTTCTCCACGAGAACGGCGACGTTGTCCCTGGATGCGGGGCCGCACCTGCTGCGCATCGACTACTACGAAGAGGACGGCTGGGCGCGGGTCCGGTTCCGCGGCGCCCCGGATGGGGAGGAACTCACCGCAAATGTCCCCGTCCGCAGGATGATTCCCGCACGGCACGATGTGGAATGGTTCGCCGTGCAGACGGACCGCGCCGGAAACCGTTCCGGATTCTCGAATCCGGCGAGCCTGTCCCGGGAGGAGTAGAGCACGGGGGGCAACCCCGCGCTCCGGAATGGGCAAGAAAAAGAGCGGGTCAGGTCCCTTCCCTTTGCGCGACGAAGGCGTCGCGGCTCCACAAAGGCTCCTTCGCGGGTTTTCCGCCGGTCCGGGGTGGGGTCACCTCGGCCTGTCCCGCGGAGGACCGCCCGCCGAGAATGCGCTGAAGGCGCATCGCTCGTCAGCCCGGGGCAAGCGAAGCGCAGCCCCGG
>CAYNBQ010000082.1:7663-16359 GCA_964395275.1 uncultured Verrucomicrobiota bacterium | reverse complement strand
AGCATCGTCGCCGTGGCGATGGCGACCTCGAAGTGGTTGGACGCCCCGATCATCGCCGACGGCGCGGCGTCTTCGTAGGAAAGACCGAGAAGACGCGACAGGGCGTAGCCGATCGAGAAAATCAGGGTCGTCTGGAGAAAGAGCGGCACGGCGATCCAGACGATCGTCAGGGGATCGGCCAGGATCGTTTCCCCCTTGAGCGAGAAGAGCAGCACCAGGGTGGCCAGCAACGCCGTCGTGGTGACCGGCGTCAGAAGGTGCAGGAACCGTTTCCGGAACCATTCCTCGCCTTTCGCGCGGAGAATGAGTCTCCTGGAGATGTATCCCGCAGCGAGCGGCAGCGCGACGTAGACGGCGATCGAGAGGGCCAGGGCCTGCCACGGGACGGGGAGACGGCCGACGCCGAGCAGGAACCCGCCGAGAGGTCCGTACAGAAAAAGCATCGTCAGCGAATTGACGGCCACCATCACGAGAGTGTGTCCGTCGTTGCCCCGGGCGAGGAACCCCCATACCAGCACCATGGCCGTGCAGGGGGCGATCCCCAGCAGGATGCAGCCCGCCAGGTACGATCGCCAGAGGGGGATCTCCAGGAGCTTCGCGCCGCCGACCGACACGACCGTGCCGACCCCGTGGGTTGCGCCGACCGGCAGGTCGAGTCCCAGGGGCATCTTCACCCGGTCGACCGCCTCCGGACCGATGAACCCGCGGAAGATCACGCCCAGGAAGAGCAGGGCGATCGCGTACATCGTGAAAGGCTTGAGCGCCCAGTTGATGAAGAGCGTCAGTCCCACGGGTTTCACGTTCCTGCCGGCCCGGAGCACCTCGGCGAAATCGATCTTCACCATGATCGGGTACATCATGAGGAAGAGGCAGACGGCGATCGGCAGCGATACGACCGGCGCCCCGCCGACGGAGATGGAAAGGGCGTCGAGAGCGCGGGCGATTCCCGGGGCGGCCTTGCCCAGAAGGATGCCCGCCGCGATGCACAGGAGAACCCAGACGGTCAGGTACCGCTCGAAGATCCCCAGCCCGGCGGGCGGGGGAGGGGAATCGGGCGCGGGCCGGGCCTGGGTTTTCCCGGGATGCGCCGTCTTTTCTTCGGACCGGGGGTCCCTCCGCCGGCGCGGCATCAGGATTTCCTCCTCCGGCTCATCTCTCTGCAGAGGGATTCCCGATCCGTTTCGAGGATCTTCTCCAGCCGTTTCCGATCCTCGCGGCATCGGGACGTCGAACCGGCGGATTCGAAGAGCCATCGCAGGGATCGCCGGATCAGGGGCGGTGCGTCCGCCCCGGCGAGCCGGTAATAGGCCCATCGTCCGTCCTTGCGGAGCTTGACGAGACCCGCCTGCCGGAGGATGGCCATGTGCTTGGAGACGGTCGAGGGGGCCAGCCCCAGCAGTTCGATCAACTGGCAGACGCAGAGTTCCCCGCCGCGCAGGGCGAGCAGGATCCGCACGCGGTTTTCGTCGGAAACGGCCTTGGCGACCGACAGAAAGGCGTCCACGGGCTCCTCCTGTTTCGTCATGTGGCGAATCGACGAAGTACAGGAGAACCGGGCCGACGTCAAGCGCCGCCGGATCAATAATGAAGAACAGCCGCTCCGATCAGTACGCCGTCAGTACGTCGGCCGGACGCGGACTCAGGGATTCCAGCGCACGGTTCACCAGCATCCGGCGCCGGGCGTCGTCGTAGACCGTTTCCACAGGAAACCCGAAATAGATCAGCCTGCCCTCGCGGTCGCCGTCCCCGAAGGTTCCCCGATACGCGATCCCCGCCGTCCCCCCCGTTCCTCCCTGGTACGCCAGCACCGCCTCGGACCCGTCGCGCGCGGCAAGGACGTCGGGATAGTCGACCGGGTACGAGCCGTGCGATCCGTCGTCGATCGAGAAGGAAAGACCCTCGAAGATCCCCCCGGCCGTTCCCGCGATCCGACGGGTTCGGGCGTCGTCGGACACGAAGTCCGATTTCAGGAACTCCCGGTGGAACTCCGGTTCCTCGGGCAACTCGGCCTCGTGCACCAGGTCCCATCCGATCTCCGCGCCGCTGATCAGGAGGCGGCCTCCGTCTTCCAGGTATCCGGCCAGGAGATCGCGTTCCCGGCGGTTCAGGGTGTCGTCTTCCGTGGATTCCCGGCCGAGAACCCAGACGACCGCCTCGTAGGCCCCGAGATCGACCGCCGGCACCGTTCCGACGTCCGCCGGATCCCCCGCGCGCTGCGGCAGGAGGTTGTCGACGGTGTCGAACGCCCATCCCCCGTCGGCCATGGAAAGGCCGATCGGCAGAAGGAACCCGTTGTCGGACGTGTCGTACAGGTAGAAGGCGCGGTCGAACCCGTGCACGATCAGGATCCGCTTCCCGTCGACCGGCCGGCCGACCGGAAAGGAGACGGAAGGATCGGTCTCGACGCCGTCGTTCACCGCGGCGACCCGGAACGATCGGAACGGCGTTTCCGCCCCGATGTCGACGGTCGCCGAGGACGTCCCGGGCGGCAGATCCACCGTGTCGAGCAACCGGACCCAGGCGCCGTCGCTCCGCGCCTTGTAAAGGCGGAATCCGTCGGCGGCCGACCCGATCCAGTCGATCCGCACCGTTCCCCCGCCCGCGGACCGGACCCCCAGGAGTGCGGGCGGTTCGCCGACGTAGTCGTACCGGATGGGCGTGTAGCCGGCGTTCTGCGCCTGGGTGAGCACCCGGTGCGTCACCCGGCCGGGATCGACCCCGGTCGTGCATTCGTAGAGGAGGACCTGTCCGGTTCCCCCGACGAACGAGTCGAAGAGCCGGATGTGATGCGACGGGCGGTTCAACGCGTCTCCCGGGATCAGATCGTCCCATGCCACGGTTTCGGAGATCCCCGGGAAAGACGCCGTCGAACGGCGCCCGCTCTGCCAGCAGCGCGAGACGTAGCCGGAACAGTCGTCGCCGCGCGTCCAGGAGGTGGTCTTCGAACTGTCGACGTCCCCGGCGCCGTCGCCGGAGGCGATCCCGTCGAGAAAGGAAACCACGCTGTCGTATCCGCCCCACTTGTACGCCATGCCCGATTTCCAGCCGACCACCGTGTAGTCGCACCGCGCCCCGTCGTGGGGTTCGTAGAGGTTCTCCGGGCCGCAGTACCAGCGAAGGGCGTAGTGATCGTGGGCGATCTCCAGGATCCGGTCGCGCATCGCCGCCGCCGGAAGGGATCTCGCCGCGGAAATCGATGCGGTCCAGGGCAGAACCGAGGCGAACCCGATCCGCAGAAGGCGGTTCACGGGCGTTTCTCCCCCCGCCCGGCGCGGAATCGATGGATCTCCACGGCTTCCGGGCGCGTTCGCAGCCGGTAGATCGTGCCGTCGGGGGCGACGAGGATCCGGCGGTAGACGATCGAGATGTCGTCGCACGGTCCCGCCCGGACGATGCTCGTCCGTTCCGCGGGATCCTCGGGGACGACGTGCACCTCGAGCCGCCAGGAACCGTCGGGGTTCCTCCGTTCCACCTCCAGGTAGAGATGTCCGCGCAGGTCTTCCCCCGCCGGCAGGACGCTGCCCGTTCCCGATCCCAGGGAAACCCGGCGGCCCCATCCTTCCCATTCGAACCCGGAACCGGCGCGTTTCATCCGCGGCGGTTCCATCGCAACGGCTTCCACGGGCGATTTGCCGATCGCATTCGACGGGGAAGGTACGGCGCAACGGATCCTGCCCCGGTCGACGGTCTCGATCCGATCCGTCCGCGGCGAACGGCGAAGGCCCTGACCCGTGCCTTCCGGGGGCGGATCCGGGAGGCGCATCCGCCGCTGTACCCGGCCGTCGGGCGAGATCGCCCGAAGCGCATCGCCGTCGAGAATCCAGATCGTTCCGTCCCCGTCGCACTCGAGACTCGTCCCCCGGACGTTCCGGCATCGGGTGCCGATCCAGTCGCCCCGGGGACCGAATTCCTCCACCGTATGCCGGACCGGGTCCAGCAGCAGGAACGCGCCGTCGGGCGAAAGGGCCCAGGTCTGCACGCAGAGCGTCTCCCGTTCCGGACCGCTCCGCAGGGAAAGGCGGCCCGGACCGTCTCCCCAGGGGATGGAAACGAGGATCTCCGCCGTGATCGTGCGCGGCGACGCCGCGCAACAGGCGCAGGACAGCAGAACGGCAACGATGCGGAAACGGCGGAAGATCACGATGCGGGATCATACGGTCCGGGCATCCGTCGGGAAAGCGTCTCCCCGGGACCGGCCGACCCGAATCCGCCGGACCCCTTTTTTCCGGCTTGAGCGGCCGCCCCGTCCATGTTGAAATTCGGGCGTCCCGGGAGGGGGATTCCCGGGAGTACACGAAAGGGAGGGCCCATGAAGAAGGGCATCATGGCGGGGGCATGCGTACTGTTGGCGGCTGCGGTCGCCAACGCCGCTTTCATCCTGGAAGTGGACATCGACGGCGCGGACGACGGGGTGATCACCTTCAACCCGAATTTCTCGTTCGGCGGAGACACCACCGCGGCCTCGCAATCCGCCGCGAGCACGGCGTACGGCATGACGGGAGGCGACAGCATCTTCGGCGGGAACGGGAATGCGCAGCCGGACTGGTACGTCTACACGTACGATCCGGGAACCATGCCGGACAACCTCGCCATCCCGGCGGGGACCGACCTGGGCGACGGCAACACCGCCACCGGGGCCGTCGGCGGGGGACCCGGCAAGTACACCGTCTACGCCACCTGGCCGTTTTCCGCCAATGTGAGCGGGGGACCGACCACGTACGACGTGAGCACCTCGGGCGATTCGTTCTCGGTCCAGATCAACCAGAACGGCCCCGGCGATACCGGTCTCGGCAACGTCTGGGTGAAGCTTGGAGAAATCTCCTGGACGAGCGGAGCGATCACGGTCGATCAGAAGGCCGGTTCGAACACCTACGTGTCGATGCGGTCGGCGGGCCTGCTTTTCGAAGCGGTTCCCGAACCCGCGACGCTCGGGCTGCTCGGCCTGGCCGGGCTGGCCCTGCTCCGTCGCCGCCGCTGATCCGGCGTCATCTCAACGAGAACGGGAAAACGGGACCCGGGAAACCGGGCCCCGTTTTCGCTGCGCCCGGATTCCGGGCGGGATCGCCCTTGCATGAGGAGGTTCCGGACCGGCAAGGTTCCGGTTCGTCGCCCGGGCCCGCCGCCCGCGGGTCGCCGCCGGCCCCGGCGGAAGCCCGGGCCGACGGAAACGGGAAAGGGAAACGGCAATCGAAAAGGAGAGGGAAATGCCTGCGCCGATCGCTCTGCAGTTGTACACCGTCCGCGAGGCCCTCGCCGGGGATTTCGAGGGGGTCGTCCGCGAAATCGCCGCCGTCGGGTACGCGGGGGTAGAGCCCGCGGGGTTTCCGGGGACCACCCCGGAGGCGGCGGGAAAACTCTTCCGGGAACTGGGACTGGAAGTGCCGAGCGCGCATGTCCCGCTTCCGCTGGGGGAGAAGAAACAGGAAGCGCTGGACATCATGGCCGCCCTGGGCGCCCACCGGATCGTCTCGGGGCTGGGCCCCGATTCGTTCGCGTCGTCGGACGCCGTGCGGGCCGCCTGCGACACGTTCAACGAGGCGGCCGCCGTGGCCGTGGAAAACGGCCTGGGGTTCGCGATCCACAACCACTGGTGGGAATTCGGCGAGGTCGACGGGCGCCCCGCCTACCGGCTGATGCTGGAACTCCTCTCGAAGGACGTCGACTTCGAACTCGACGTCTACTGGGCGCAGACGGCCGGCGCGGACCCGGCGGAGGTGATCCGCGAACTGGGAGACCGCGTTCCCCTGCTGCACATCAAGGACGGCCCGTGCACCCGGGAGGATCCGATGACGGCCGTCGGCGAGGGAACGGTCGATTTCCACCGGATCGTCGAGGCGGCGGGCGACGCCGCCGAGTGGATGATCGTGGAACTGGACCGGTGCGCGACCGACATGATGGAAGCCGTCAAGAAGAGTTATGACTATCTGACGAGGGAGGAACTGGCTCGTGGCCGGGAAGATTAGCGTGGGCGTCGTCGGGTGCGGAAACATCAGCGGACAGTATTTCCGGGGGTGCAAACCCTATGAAATCCTCGAAATCACGGCGTGCTCCGATCTCGACATGGACCGCGCGAAGGCGGCCGCCGAGGAGTTCGACATCCCCCGGGCCTGCACGGTGGAGGAGATCCTTGGGGATCCCGAAATCGACCTGGTCCTGAATCTCACCGTTCCCGCGGCGCATGCGGAGGTGAACCTCGCGGCGATCGAGGCCGGCAAACACGTCCACTGCGAGAAGCCCCTGGCGGTGGATCTCGAGGACGGCATCCGCACGGTCGAGGCCGCCGCGGAAAAGGGCGTGCGGATCGGGTGCGCCCCGGACACCTTCCTGGGCGGCGGCATCCAGACCTGCCGGAAGCTCATCGACGACGGGTGGATCGGCGAACCGGTCGCCGCAACGGCGTTCATGGTCGGGCACGGGCACGAGAGCTGGCATCCGGCGCCGGATTTCTACTACAAGCCCGGCGGCGGACCGATGCTCGACATGGGACCCTATTACCTGACGGCGCTGGTCAACCTCCTCGGGCCCGCGCGCAGGGTCAGCGGATCCACGAAGATCACCTTTCCCGAGCGCACCATTACCGCCGCGAACCGTTACGGCGAGAAGATCGCGGTGGAAACGCCCACGCACATCACCGGCGTGGTGGATTTCGCCGGGGGCGCGACGGCGACCCTGATCATGAGTTTCGACGTCTGGTCGCATCACCTGCCGATCCTGGAGATCTACGGCACCGAGGGATCCCTCGCCGTGCCCGACCCGAACGGGTTCGGCGGGCCCGTGAAGATCCGGCGGGCGGGCGCGAAGGAATGGTCCGAGGTGCCGCTGACCCACAACCCGGACGTCGGCCGCGGGATCGGCGTGGCCGACCTGGCCTACGGCCTGGTTTCCGGGCGGGAACACCGGGCCAACGGGGCCGTGGCGTGCCATGTCCTGGACATCATGACCGCCTTCGAACGGTCTTCGGACGCCTCGGCGGCCGTGGAAATGAAGACCTCGTGCGAACGGCCGGCGGCCCTGCCGCTGGGACTGGCGCCGGGGACGCTGGATCCCTGATCCGTCCGTCCGCGGTCGCATCGCCGGCGGGATCCCGGGAGCCGGCCGGCCGGGCCCGCGGGGGGGAGTCGAAGAAGAATGAGCGTGCAGCAACTGATCAGTTTTCTGGGCGTCTTCGTGCTGGTCGGCATCGGGTTTCTTCTTTCCCGGGACCGCCGCCGGATCAACTGGAAGACCGTCGGCTGGGGCGTCGCGCTGCAGTTCGTCTTCGCGATCCTGGTGCTGCGCACGCCCCCCGGGCGCGTCGTCTTCCGGGTGATGAACGACGCGGTCGTCAAGCTCCTGTCCTTCCAGGAGGACGGGGCGACCTTCGTCTTCGGCGCCCTGGGCATCCCGCCGGACCAGCCGGGGACGATGGGGTTCTTCTTCGCGTTCCAGGTGCTCACGACGATCGTCTTCTTCAGCTCGCTCATCGCGATCCTCTATCACCTCGGCGTGATGCAGAAGGTCGTGCTCTTCTTCGCGGTCGTGATGAAACGGTTCATGGGAACCTCGGGGGCCGAGTCCCTCTCGGCCTCCGCAAACATCTTCGTGGGGCAGACCGAGGCGCCGCTGGTGATCAAGCCCTACGTGGAGAAGATGACCGATTCGGAACTGATGTGCGTGATGACCGGCGGAATGGCGACCGTGGCCGGCGGGGTGATGGCGGCCTACGTGGGGATGCTCAAGGGGTATTTCCCGGACATCGCCGGGCATCTGCTGGCGGCCAGCGTGATGAGCGCGCCGGCGGCCCTGGCGATGGCCAAGATCATGATCCCGGAGACGGGGCGACCGGTCACCATGGGCGAGGTGCCCCGGGAGGAGGAACGCAAGGCGGTCAACGTGATCGAGGCCGCCGCCGACGGGGCCACGATGGGCCTGCGGCTGGCGGCCAACGTCGGGGCGATGCTGATCGCCTTCATGAGCCTGCTGGCGCTGGCGAACTTCCTGGTGAGCGCCGGGGTCGAGGCGGTTTTCCACGTCGAGGGGATCACCCTGCAGAAGATCTTCGGCGTGGTCTTCGCCCCGCTGGCCTGGATCATGGGGGTGCCGGCGGGGGAATGCTCGACCGTGGGCCAGTTGCTGGGGGAAAAGACGGTGCTCAACGAGTTCGTGGCCTACACGACCCTGGGCGGCTTTCTCCGGGAGGGGCAGCCGGTCTTGAGTCATCGGTCGGTCGTGATCGCCACATACGCCCTGTGCGGGTTCGCGAATTTCCTGTCGATCGGCATCCAGATCGGCGGGATCGGCGCCATCGCCCCCGGTCGCAAACGGGACCTGGCGCGCCTGGGCGTCCCGGCGCTGATCGGCGGGTCGCTGGCGGCCTTCATGACGGCCACGATCGCCGGCATCCTCGTGCGCTGAACCGGACGGCGGATGCCGTCTATGGTCGCATCGGTGATCGTCATGCCGGTTCGCGACGGCCGGTCATGCGGATGCGCGGCGGCCGCGGCTTGATGGAAAGCCGATTCTCCCGCATACTCGAAACCCGACGCGGGGTCGATCGCCAGGAACTCGGACATGACGGACAGACCGTCTTCATCATTTCTTGCCCGGAAATCGACGGTTCGGGACGACGGCGCGGGATTGCCGGAACCGGACTGGTTCGGCGACGTCCCCGATCTGGAGGGGCGCGAGGTCGGCGACCTGGTCTTCGTACACGAACT
>CAYNBQ010000082.1:0-7653 GCA_964395275.1 uncultured Verrucomicrobiota bacterium | reverse complement strand
GCGGCGGGATGGCCGTCGTCTACGAGGCCTACCAGAAGAATCTCCGGCGCCGGGTGGCCGTCAAGATCCTCCCCCCGTCCTCGGTGCGCGACGATTTCAAGAAGAAGACCTTCGATCGCGAAGCCGAGGCCGTGGCCAACCTGCAGCACCCCAACATCGTCCAGATCTACAGCATCGGCCAGTTCGAGGGGATGAGCTATTTCGTGATGGAACTCGTCAAGGGCAAGACCCTCGAGGAGATCCTCCAACACCGCCGCAACCGGCCGGCGCGTTCCCAGCGGGTCATGATGAAGGAAGAGGCCTGCCGGATCCTTCTGCCCGTACTGGACGCCCTGGCCTACACCCACGAGCAGGGGATCGTCCACCGGGACATCAAGCCGGCGAACATCATGATCGACCAGGCCGGCCGCGTTTTTCTGACGGATTTCGGGGTGTTGCGCCTCGAAACGGACGACGAGGGAACGACCCGCGTCCTGGCGGGCACGCCCGCCTACATGGCGCCCGAACAGCGCCGGGGAGAGATCGTCGACGGACGCGCGGATCTCTACGCCGTGGGCCTGATCTTCCTGGAGATGCTGACGGCGACCCCGCCCCGCGAGGGCGTGGATGCGACGGATCTGCTCCTGGCCGCGCAGCAGCCCGAGGAGGACGGCGGGTGGCAGGTGCCCCTGGAACCGGAGGTGGTCCGGTTCATCTGGCGGGCCGTCCGTCCCGATCCCGATGCGCGTTTCCAGACGGCCGCCGAAATGATGGAGGCGATGAAGGCCCTCGTGACGCCCGGCACGCTTTCGGTTCCGGCGGCCGCCGAGCCGGTCGAGGCCGACGCGACGGAGGACGAACCCTCGACGACCGAGGAGATGCACACGCGGTATCGCAAGGCCATGATCCTCGTGGCCGTCCTCGCGGCCCTGTGCGGGGTCCTGGGGTTCTGGCTGGTGCACCTGGTTCTCAAACTGCAACGATAGATACGGAGAGAGACGGCGGGGGGGCAGGCGCAGCGCCCCTCCCGACCCGGCGCCGGGCAAACGGCCGGGAGGAGTCGCAGATGGCGGCGAACGACGAAGCAGGCCGCAAGGCCGGTTCGGAAGACGATCTTCAACCCCTGAATCTGAAACGGGCCCTGGAAGCGGTCTACAGCCGTCTCCGATACTATCCCGAAGGCCATCCTTCCCGCGCCGAATCCCTCGAACAGGCCCTGGAACAGATGGATCCCTTCTTCAAGAGGGATCCGGAACTGACCCTTTCGGTGGCCGGCGGCCATTTCCTGATCAACGGCGAAGAGGTCGAGGATCCGCATCGGGGCGTCTCCACCCATTTCGAGAAGGCCATGACCCGGGCCCGCACCTCCGACATCACCGTTCGCCGCGGGGTGACCGCCTCGGAACTCGAGGCCTTCTTCGGAATCCTCCAGCAGGCGATGGACGGATCCACCTCCGTCGAGGAGGAACTCGAAAAGGGGAAGACCCCCCATTTCCGGGTGGAAATGGTCCGCTGGGAACGGGTGCGGGAAGGCGACGTGGTCATCTCCGAGGATGAAAAGGACCTCGCGGAATCGACCGGCGAAGCCCGCCTGAATGTCGCGGAAACAGTCGATCAACCGACGAAGGCCGATCGGGCCATCATCGATATCCTGGTGTCGGAATACGATTCGGGGGGAGTGGAACCGGTCGCCCTGGCCCGGCTCGCCATGCGCCTGCTGCCGGACGCGGCGGCCCTGAAACGTTGCCTGCCCCTTCTGAAGGAACGGCTGACGGCCGCCGGGATGCGGCGGCTGGCCTACCTGGAGTTCGTCCGGGAACTCAACCGGGAGTTCAAGCACGAGGAACTGCTCAAGGACCTGGAAAAGGCCGCCGATGCCTCCGGGGCCACCGTCGACGAGCTGATGGACGAACTGCGGTCGAGTCCGGAACACGTCGGCAAACTCATGCTCCTGGCGGCCGACTTGGAGGCCCGGGGCGAGACCGAGACGCTGGTGAAGACCCTCGCCGACACGGTCGACCGGCTCGCGTCCCGCCTGATGCAGGAGGGCAGCGATGCGAAGGTGGCCCGGCGTTCCGCCCGGATGCTGCGCTCGGTGGAGAAGGCCGTGGCCGACGAACTCAAGTCCTCGGACGTGGCCCCCGAAAAGATCGCCGAGTTCCAGGAGGCGACCCGCAAGATCGTCGATCAACTGCCGCTGCGCGCGATGGTCGGCGAGGTCGTGCAGGCGGTGCACGACGGGGAACGGGATCCCGGGAAAGTCGCCCAGCGGATCGTGAAGAGTTTCGGCAGCCGCGACAGGGTCGAGGCCGTCCGCGACACCCTGATGCGCCGGCTGGAGGCGGAAGGGCTCTCCGCCGCCGACGTGGAATCCGTGGCCGCCGAGGTGGAACGGCGTTTCGACGAGAAGGCGTTCCAGGCCGACCGCCGGCGTCTGGAAAAGGCCGTGCGCGACGGCGAGAGCGACGTGCTCCTGAACCGCGCCGCCGCGGAATGGCTGGCGGAGCGCGTGATTGCGATCTGCCGCCGGGGCGGAATCGGGTTGGCCGCGGGCGTCGGCGAGCTGTTGCTGGAAACGACGGAAGGTTCCCGGTTCTGCCGGGAGGATCCGCTGCTGGACTGGGTGGCCGACTTGCTCCGGGCCGCCGCCGGGCCCGAGGCGCTGCTGGCGCGTTTCGACCGTTGCCGGTTGATCATCCTGCTGCCGGGCGCGACCGGTGCGGAGTTCGAAGGCATCTGGAAGGAGATCTGCCGGGAGTTGGGCGGTTATCAGATCGAGCTGGAAGACGAGGTGGCCCGGGTCCGGTGCCGGGTTCGGACGCGATGCTGGGAACCGAAGGAATTGGCGGGCAGAACCGCGCGGATCCTTTTCCGCGAGTTGCTAGAGCGGCCCGTGGAGTCGCCCTCGTGAAACTGAGCTGGGAACGGCAGACCCTTTCCTTCGTGCACCCCTGGAAGATCGCCTCGAGCGGGGCCGCCACCACCCGTTCGACCTGGGTGGTCACGATCGAGGAGGACGGAATCGCCGGTCACGGCGAGATCGCCCCCGCCAGCACCTTCGGCCAGAGCATCGAGTCGGCGGAGGCGGCGCTGCGGCGGGTCGCCCCGGTTCTGGAATCGAGCGGTCCTCCCTGGATGATCGAGCAACACCTGGAACGCCTTGTGCCCCTCCTGGAGGGAGAGTCGGCGACCCTCTGCGGCCTGGACGCCGCGCTCCACGACTGGTGGGGGAAGATGCTCGGGGAACCCGTTCACCGTCTCCTGGGCATCGATTCGGACGCCATGCCGCCCACCAGTTTCACCATCGGCATCGACACGCCGGAGATCACCGCGCAGAAGACCCGGGAAGCCGCCGCGGCCGGATGGCACGTGCTCAAGGTGAAGCTGGACGAACGTCCCGTCGGAGGGATCCTCGATCCCGTCGTCTCCGCCTTCGACGGTCCCCTGCGTGTGGACGCCAACACGTCCTGGACGCCGGAGATCGCGTTCGAACGGTTGGAGGAACTCGGGGCGTACCCGGTCGAACTCGTCGAACAACCCTATCCGCCGCAACGCAACGAGGCCGTCGCGGAACTGCGCGATCGCTGCGGCGTCCCGATCGTGGCCGACGAGTCGTTCCGCCACGTCGGCGATCTGCCGGAAATCCTCGGCCGGTTCGACGGCGTCAATATCAAGCTGTCGAAGTGCGGCGGGATCCGCCAGGCCCTGACGTCGATTCACGCGGCGCGGCGCCACGGGTTGAAGATCATGCTGGGATGCATGACCCAGTCGAGCCTCGGCATCAGCGCGGCCGCCCAGGTTGCGCCCCTGGTCGATTATGTCGATCTTGATGGGCACCTGCTCGTCCGCGACGATCCGTGGGAGGGGCTCGGCCTGGACGACGGACGGATCGTGTTGTCGCCCGACGCGGGCCTCGGCGTCCGGCGCGGAACGGGTTGATCGCCCGGTTCGATCCGGGCGGGCCCGCCGGCATGACGCCGCGGTCCCGGGATTTGGAGGAACCGAACCGAATGAAGATCCTTTTTCACGGAGCGGCGCGCACGGTGACCGGCTCGATGCACCTGATCGAGGCCAACGGGTCGAGGGTATGCCTGGATTGCGGACTCTTTCAGGGCCGCCGGAAGGAAGCCCGCCGGAGGAACCGGGAGTTTCCCGTTCCGCCCTCGGAACTCGACGCCGTGCTGCTCGGGCATGCGCACATCGATCATTGCGGCAACCTGCCCACGCTCGGCGCCCAGGGGTTCGACGGCCTGGTCTATTCGACGCCGGCGACCCGCGACCTGTGCGCCTACCTCCTGCGCGACAGCGCCCACATCCAGCGCCTGGACGCGGAATACCTGAACCGCAAGAACCGCCGCAAGGGCCTGCCCCTCATCGAGCCTCTCTACACGGCGGAAGACGCGGAGCGGATCCTGGAACGGTTCGCGTCGTTTCCCTTCCACCGGCGCATCCGGGTCGCCCCGGGGATCCACGCGCGCTTCTACATCGCCGGGCACATCCTCGGATCGGCGGTCACGATCGTGGAGGTCGAGGAGAAGGGCAGGACCACCCGGATCGGGTACGCGGTGGATCTCGGCCGCATGCACATGCCGATCATCCGGGACCCGGAACCGATGCCGGATCTCGACATCCTCCTGATGGAAAGCACCTACGGCGGCCGGACCCACGAGTCCGCCGAAGGATGCCATCATCACCTGGGCGAGGTCATCCGCAGGACGGTCGAACGGGGCGGCAAGATCATCGTCCCCTCGTTCGCCCTGGGCCGGACCCAGGAGATCCTCTACTGCTTCCGCCGACTCCTGGCCGCCGGCGAGGTCCCGAAGATTCCGGTCTTCGTCGACAGCCCGCTGGCCGTGGACCTCACCGGGGTCTTCCGCCTCCACCCCGAGGCCTTCGACCGCGAGATGGCCGACATGATGATGCGCGGGGAATCCCCCTTCTCCTTCCCGGGTCTCGAATACGTCACCTCGGCGGAACGGTCGAAACAGCTCAACGAAGACCGGCGGCCGATGATGATCATCTCCGCCTCGGGAATGTGCGAGGCCGGCCGGATCCTGCACCACCTCAAGCACAACATCGAGAACCCCCGGTCGACGATCCTGATCGTCGGGTACATGGCCGAGAACACCCTCGGCCGCAGGATCCGCGACGGGGAAGAGGAGGTGCGGATCTACGGGGAAACCTACCGCCCCCGGGCCGAGGTGGTCGTGATGGACGCCTTCAGCGCCCACGCGGATCACAACGACCTGGTCGAATACGCCCGGCGGGTCGCCATCGGTTGCCGCGAGATCTTCCTCGTCCACGGGGAATACGAGGCGCAACAGAAACTCCGGGACGGCCTGAAGGAAATCGGCCTGGAGAACGTCCGGATCCCCGACCAGGACGAGGTCGTCGAACTCTGACCCCCGCGCCGCATCGTCTCCGGGGGGGGAGTTTTGCGTCCCGGCGATCGAACGCGGCCCCGGCCGAAGTTGTCTGTTGTTGGGTAACCCGCTTTCCGCGGTCCGGTCGATCGCAGGACCGGACGGAAGGGAGATGATGCGAAACATGAAAACGATGGGTTGGTCGAAGAATCGGACGTGGGTCGGAATCCTGATGCCCGTGCTCGTTGCGGGCGTTCTCTTCTCCACGGCGGCCCCTGCCGCCGATTCGAGCAGCGGCACCGAGGAACTCCTCCAGCTTTCCCGGGCCTTCAAGGAGGTCGCCGCCAAGGTGTCTCCTTCCGTCGTGAAGATCACCGTCGAGAAGCGCGTTTCGGACGGCGATTTCGCCGCCGGATTGCCCCCGGATTTCTTCAAGGGCACCCCCTTCGAGGAATTCTTCCGCGGCCGCGAGTTTCCCGAACGCCGCCGCATCCCGCGCAAGGTCCGGGGACAGGGATCGGGGATCATCTTCTCCGAGGACGGGCATATCCTTACCAACAACCACGTCGTGGAAGACGCCGACAAGGTCGAGGTCCAGCTGAAGAACGGCGACACCTACGAGGCGACGATCGTGGGGACGGATCCGAAGAGCGATCTGGCCGTCGTCAAGATCGAAGCCGAGGGGCTGCAGAAGGCCGTTTTCGGCGATTCCGACAAGATCGAACAGGGCGACTGGGCCATCGCCATCGGCAGTCCCTTCGAACTCGATTACACACTCACGGTCGGCGTCGTCAGCGCGAAACACCGCTCGAACCTCCGGGCGATGCAATACCAGGATTTCCTCCAGACGGACGCCTCGATCAACCCCGGCAACAGCGGCGGGCCCCTCTGCAACATCCACGGGGAGGTCATCGGGGTGAATACCATGATCGCGGGGCTCAACACCGGGATCGGGTTCGCCATCCCGTCCAACATGGCGGTGATGGTCGCCGAACAGCTCATCGAACACGGCAAGGTCCGCCGGCCGTACATCGGCATCGGGCTGCAGTCGCTGGAAGGTCCCCTGAAGGATCAGATCGAGGGTGCGGAATACGGGGCGGTCGTCAACCAGGTCTACGAAGACAGTCCCGCCGAGAAGGCCGGACTGGAACCCTACGACGTCATCGTCCGCGCCGACGACCAGGAGATCCGCGACGCCGACGATCTCGTGAACTACGTCATCCGCCAGCGGATCGGCGACGAGATCGAACTGGGAATCATCCGGGACGGCAAGAAGAAGACGATCACCGTCAAGACCGAGGAAATGCCCGCCGGGTTCGGTGAACGTCCCGGCGCGGGACGGACCGGCGGCGCCTCGGCCGTCGCCGGGAAACTCGGCCTGGAACTCGAGGAATTGACCTCCGAAACCGCCGACGCCCTCGATTATCCCGGGGAGCACGGCGTCGTGGTGAGCCAGGTCGAGCCGGGCGGTCCCGCCGCCGAAGCGGGCCTGCGGCGCGGCGACGTGATCCGTGAAATCGCCCGGAAACCGGTCGACGACGTCGAGGAAGCCTATCGCCGCCTCGGCGAGGCCACGGGCGAACACGGGGTCCTCCTGCGGGTCTGGCGGGAAGGGAACACCTTCTTCACGGTCCTGAAGGGCGGCGAAGAGGAAGACTGACCTTCGTCCTCCGTTCGTGCAACGGGCCGGGGCCGCCGCAAATCCGGCGGCCCCGGCTCCGGGGCGGATTTCGGGCCGATGCCCGCAGGTTTCCCGCGCCGGCGCCGACGACCGGTCCCTTTACGGAACCGACGCACCGGGCGGAAAGTGCCTGGCACTCTCGGGCGATGGGGCGGGAAGCTGCCAGGCACTCCCGGGGAGGGAAGCGGAGGAGCGTAGAAGGGACCCGTCCCCCTCTCTCCCTTCATCCCGCGAAGGACGACCCTCCGAAAATGCGCTGAAGGCGCATCGGTCGTCAGCCCGGGGCAACGCCCCGGGAATGGCGATCCCAAGAGATCTCCTCCGCGCTGAAGGCGCGGCACTCTTCCCTGTCCCGGCGGCGCGCCTTCAGCGCGCGACGATGAGCGTCGCCGCATGCCCGGGGCTTTGCCCCGGGCTATCGGCTTGCGGCCCTTCAGGCCGCATTCCCGGCCCGCGAAGGACCACCCTTCGTAGGAGGCCGATCCCGCTCGGCCGACCCGTGGAGCCGGGATGATCCCGTCCCGGACCGGCCCGCATCCGGGATCGCCCGAGCGGGGTCGGGCTCCTACTTTGGGGGAAATCGGCCGGAAGCCCCCAAAACAGAGTAGGAGGCCGATCCCGCCTTGCCCT
>CAYNBQ010000081.1:0-16366 GCA_964395275.1 uncultured Verrucomicrobiota bacterium | reverse complement strand
CGGCACGGCGCTGATGCTGGCCTGGCTGCTCGGCATCCTGCGACGCGGGGTCCGGGCGGCAGGCTCGTGCTGGGAGCCGGAAAGGATGGAGCTGGCGGTCTGGAGCGTGATCGCGATGGCTTCCCTGATCGCCGCGATCGCGATGCACGCGGGGACGTATGCATTGCCCTCGGTGGTGCTTTTTGCGGGTGTGGCCGAAGCGGTGCGGATGCAGATGGCGCGGGAGGAATCGGCGGGAGAGCGGATGCCCGGGCAGGAGGAAGGGGACGAGGACGAGGTTTCCCTTCCCGAGGAGATCCGCGCGACCCCGCGGGCGGAGTGACGTCCCGGGGACGGCCGGGGGAGCCCGGGTGCCGCCTTCTCGGTTCAGGAGTCTGATTCAGGAAGATGTGCGGAATCGCCGGAATCGTCGGACGGAATGCTTCGGACTGTCGGGACGCCGTCGCCGCGATGGTTTCGGCTCTCGGCCACCGGGGACCGGACGGGGAGGGGATCTGGGTCGCTCCATCCGGGCGGTGCGTCCTGGGACACCGTCGGCTGGCGATTCTCGATCTCTCGGAATCGGCCGCGCAACCGATGATCGACGAGTCCGATCGCAGGGCGCTGACCTACAACGGCGAGATCTACAACTTCCGGGATTTCCGGAAGCGTCTGGTCGCACAGGGGATCCGGTTGCGCTCCCGCGGGGACACGGAGGTCCTTTTCCGCCTTCTCTGCGACCGGGCGGAGAGAATCCTGCCGGAACTCAACGGCATGTTCGCATTCGGGTTCTGGGATGAAGACAGGGCCCGACTGGTTCTGGCCCGGGACCGGTTCGGTCAGAAGCCTCTCTATTACTTCTCCGACGGCGGGCGGCTCGTCTTCGCTTCCGAGATCCGGGCCCTTCTCTGCAGCGGCCTGGTCCCGAAACGGATGAACCGGGACGCCCTGCGCGGGTACCTGGCCTACGGGGCGGTGCAGGGACCGGAAACGATCCTCGAAGGCGTCCGGCTCCTGGGCCCGGGCCGATACCTCGCGTGGGAACGCGAGGCGATTGAGAAGACCGTCACGTACTGGGTTCCGGGCGTGGAGAAACGGGAAATCGGCGATGGGGAGATCCGGGAGGAGCTGTCGAACGCCGTCGCCCGGCACCTGGTGAGCGACGCGCCGATCGGAGTCTTCCTTTCCGGGGGCGTGGACTCGTCGGCCGTCGCCGCGGCGGCGGTCCGTGCCTCGGAAGAAAAGGGGGTCGTTTCGCTGGCGGTGGTCTACCCGGACTGTCCGGAACTGTCGGAGCGGACCTTCGCCCGCAGGATGGCGAAACATGCCGGAACGGATCATCACGAAGTGGAGATCAGCGGATCGGAAATCCTGGCCCGTCTTCCGGATGTGCTGGGGGCCATGGACCAGCCGACGATGGATGCGGTGAACACCTGGGTGGTCTCCCGCGCTGCTCGCGAGACGGGGCTGAAAGTGGCGCTCTCCGGCCTGGGAGGGGACGAGCTTTTCGGAGGATACCCATCGTTCCGCGACGTTCCGCGGATGCTGCGCCTGCAACGCCGGATCGACGGTTTGCGTTCGCCGTTGTCCTCCGCCGCGCGGAGGTTCCTCGGGATCCGCGGGGAAAAGCTGGCCGAGATGTTGTGCGCGGACGACCTTGTGGGCGTTTACCTGGCGCGCCGCCGTCTCTTCACGCGGGCCGGCATGGAACGGATCGCCCCGGGACTGTCGGACGCGGGGCGGGACCATGATCTGCCGGCGGAACTGTCGGAGGAACTTCGGGAAATGACCGGGCACAGGAAGATCCCCGACGCCGTGGGGATCCTCGAGATGTTTTCCTACATGAACCAGGTTCTCCTGCGGGATTCCGACGTCATGGGGATGTCGTTCGGGCTGGAGATCCGGATGCCGTTTCTGGACGCCGAATTCTCCCGGCTGGTGATGGATGCGGACGCTTCCGTGCGCATTCCGGGACGAGTTGCAAAACATGCGCTGATACGGGCCATGGGAGACTGGATCCTTCCCGAGGTGGCTTCGCGCAGGAAGATGGGGTTCACCATGCCGTTTGCGGACTGGATGCGGAAGGAACTCCGCGGGGAGGTCCGGAGCGGTCTGGAATTCCTGAGCGAATCGCGCCTGGGCTTCGACGGAGATGCCATGATCGGCCTCTGGACGCGGTTCCTGGAGGATTCGTCGGGCGCGGGGTGGGCCCGACCCTGGAGTTTGTATGTGCTCTCGCGGTACATCCGGGAACAGGCGCTGGCGACGTGACCGGGGCATCCTCCCTGTGGCGCACCCCGGCGCCGAGCGCGGCTCTTCCGGGGTGGAAAGATGACGACATGCGGCGATCCGGCGGAATCCCGGCCCGTGGCCTACATGCCGCAGCTCGACGGGTTGC
The DNA here is from genome assembly GCA_964395275.1 of uncultured Verrucomicrobiota bacterium. Lineage (GTDB taxonomy): Bacteria > Verrucomicrobiota > CALLYA01 > CAYNBQ01 > CAYNBQ01 > CAYNBQ01. The sequence continues at coordinate 13,989 of CAYNBQ010000081.1, read as the reverse complement.
GCGCGCTCGCCGCCTTCGCCGTGATGTTCAGCCACTGGGTCCCGTCGATGAACCTCCTGTTTCACGCGGGGTTGGCCGCGGTCCGCCTCTTTTTCGTACTCAGCGGGTTTCTCATCACGGCGATTCTGCTTTCCCTTCGCGCCGACTGCGACGGGGATGCCTCGTGTCGACGCGCCGGCGTGGCGGCACGTTTCTATCAGCGCCGGGCGGTGCGGATCCTGCCGCTCTACTACGCGGTCCTTCTGGCCGCCTGCGCCATCTCTCCGGGCATCCGCGCCGCGTTCTTCTGGAACGCGCTCTATCTCGGCAACTTCCGATCGTTCTGGACGCAGACCTTCACGCCGCCCAACCATTTCTGGGCGCTGTGCGTGGAGATGCAGTTCTATCTCGTCTGGCCGTGGATTCTTCTCTTCGCGCCCCGACGCCGGTTGAACTTCATCATCTGGGGCGCGGTCCTGCTGGGACCTCTTTCCAGAGCGGTCCTGGCGGGATCGGGACGAATGAACGTGATCTCCACCTATCTTCCCTTCTCGAACGGGGACGCCCTGGGGGCGGGGGCGCTGCTCTGCGTGATCCTCCGCCACCGGGGGAATCGGGCGGTCGAGAACCGCGTTTTCCTCGGAAGCTTTCTCGCCGGTCTTGTTGCGGCGACCGCGATCGCCCTGGCACTGTACGCCGTGCGGGGTCCCTGGAGGGGGAGCGGAAGCGGCCTTCTGTACGGGACGTATTTTGTCTTCTTCGACACGGCCCTGAGCTGTTGCTTCCTCGGACTGGTGGGGCTCGCGGCATCGGGTCTCCCGGGCGTTCCCGGCAGGTTCCTGGAATGCGCTCCCGTGCGATATCTCGGGAGGATCAGCTACGCAGTCTACCTGATGCACCCGTTCGTCGGTCGCCTTGTGTTCCGAATCCTGGAGGGAGGAATGTTTGATCGGCACGGACCGGGGGCGGTTCTGGCGGCTGCGGCCGCGACGCTGGCCCTTGCAGCCGCAGCGACGGAATGGATCGAGAAGCCGCTGGCGCGATTCCGCAGACCCTATCGGACGGCGCTGGCCGCTGCGCCCGGTTCGGGAGCGTAGACCATGGGGATGCTGATCGGGCACTTCATTCCCTATGTGGGAAGGGCGCAGGGGGGGCCGGTCGGCAGTCTCCGGACCCTGGCGCAGGGGCTTGTGACGACGGGGCGGTTCGAAGTGGTCGTCTTCGGCGCCCGGCTCCCCGGGGACGGCGAACCGATGGATTTCGATCCGCGGATCGGCATGCACGTCTGTCGCGCGTACCGCGCCGCCGGCTTTCGATGGACCCCGGGGATGGAAACGGCGGTCCGGCCCCATCGTGGGCGGCTGCGGCTGGTTCATTCCCACAGCCTCTGGACGGACGTGAACCGTCGGGCCGGGATCCTTTCCCGGCGTCTCGGAGTGCCGCACGTGATTTCTCCCTGCGGGACCCTGAACGTCACGACGATGGCCCACCGCCGTTGGAAGAAAAGACCGATCTGGACGGCTTTCCAGGGGAAGATGCTCCGGGAATCCGCGTGTCTTCATGCGAAATCGGATCGCGAACTGGAGGACATCCGTCGCCTCGGCCTGACGAACCCGGTCGCCCTGATTCCCAACCCCGTCCCGGGACCCGAACAAATGCCCGAAGGCGGACGATTCCGTTCCGCATACGGGATCCCCGAGGGAATCCGTCTCATGCTTTTCCTCGGCAGGATCCACCCGTTGAAGCGCCTGCCGGTCTTGCTCGATGCATGGTGCGCCCTTCGGGAATGGCACGACCGCTGGAAACTGGTCATCGCGGGTCCGGAAGAAGGACGGCACGGCGAGGAGATCCGCGCGCAGGTCCGGGAATCGGGCGTCGGGGACAGCGTCCTCTTCACGGGGATGCTCGGTTCCGAAGAGAAATGGGCGGCTCTCCGCGACGCCGACTATTTCGTCATGCCGAGCGACTGGGAAAACTTCGGGGTCTCGATCGCCGAGGCCCTGATTTCCGGCGTTCCCGTGATCACGACCCGGGGGAACCCGTGGGCGATTCTGCAGGAGGAGAGATGCGGATGGTGGGTGCCCCCGGGCTCGGCGAGTCTGGCCGGGGCGATGCGCCGGGCGTTCGCTCTTTCCAAGTCGGAACGAAGCGAAATGGCGGAACGATGCCGGAGGGTCGGGGCCCTGTTCGATCCGCAACGCGTGACCCGGCAGATGGCGGAGGTCTATCGATGGCTTCTCGGCGAAGGGGATCGACCGGAAACCGTGCGGACTATGCAAGAGGACGAGAATCCGCCCGGGAAGGGCTCGAGAACGGGAAGGGGGAACGGATGAACGATTTGCGCGTCAGGAGTTGCCGGCCTTCCCCGTTTCCGCTGCGCCAGAGGGTCCGGAGGGGGCTCTGGCGGATCGTGTGGCTTGTTTTCTTCCGGCCCACGCCCCGGCCCTGCCACGGGTGGCGCCGTTTTCTGCTGAAGCTGTTCGGGGGCGAGATCGGACGCGGAGCGAAGATCTACCCGAGCGCGAGGATCTGGGCCCCGTGGAACCTCGTGCTGGAGGAGAGGGCCGTCATCGGAGATTTCGTGGACTGTTATTGCGTGGCGCCGATCCGCGTCGGCGCGGAATCGACGGTTTCCCAGTACGGTTTCCTCTGCACGGCGTCGCACGATCCGGAGGATCCCGGGTTCGGATTGATCGCCCGGCCGATCGTCGTCGAGGATCAGGTCTGGATTGCGGCGGACGTCTTCGTGGGGCCGGGGGTCACCATCCGGCAGGGAAGCGTCGTCGGCGCCCGTTCCTCGGTTTTTGCGGATCTTCCCCCGTGGAAGATCTGCGTCGGTTCGCCGGCGAAACCGGTTCGGGATCGCATCGTGCGGGCGAAGAGAGGATGAAAGGAGCCGCGGGGGGGAACCGATGAGCGGCGGGGCGATTCTCTTTCTTTCCCACTATTTCTGGCCGGAGGAAATGGCGACCGCCGAGATGCTTTCGGGGGTCGCCTTTTCCCTGGCGGACCGCGGATTCGCCGTGGAGGCCCTTGCCGGGCAGCCGGCGTACCACGATCGCGGCGGAAAACTGGCGCGCCTTCTCGAGAAATCCGGCGTGCGGGTGCGGCGGGTGTGGTCGACCCGGCTGGACAAGAACACGGCGATCGGGCGGATCCTGAACACGGCGACCTTCACCCTTTCGGCGTTCTCGGCCTGCCTTTTCCGGAAGCGCCCGGCGCTTCTGGTGGCGGTCACCAATCCCCCTCTGCTGATCTGGACGGCGGCGGCCGTCGGTTGGGTTCGGCGGATTCCGGTGATCCTGGTGATCCACGATGTCTATCCGCAGATCGCGGTGGAACTGGGCCGGCTTCGCCGGGACGGATGGATCGCCCGGCTCTGGCGGGCGATCAACCGGTGGTCGTATCGTCGAGCGGAGGCGGTCGTGGTGCTGGGCCGGGACATGGAGGAGAAAATCGCGGGCGAAATCGGCGGGGATCGAGCGAGGATCCGGCGGATTCCGAACTGGGCGGATCCCGATCTCGTCGCGCCCCGCCCGCGGGCCGGACATCCGCTCCTGCGGAAGATGGGGATCGGCGGGAACCGCTTCGTGGTACAGTATTCGGGCAACATCGGGAGGTTTCACGAAATCGATACGATCCTCGACGCCGCGCGTCTGCTCGAAGGCGAGGATTTCCTCTTCCTCTTCATCGGGGACGGGGCGCGTCGTCCGGACATCGAAAAGGCGATGCAGGGGCCGGGTTCGATCGTGAAGCATCTGCCCTTTCAGCCGAAGGAGCGCCTCGGCGAGATTCTCACGGCGTGCGACGCGGGGTTGGTGACCCTTCGCGGGGGGCTGACGGGTCTCGCCGTGCCGAGCAAGCTCTACGGGATCCTGGCGGCCGGACGGCCGGTGGTCGCCGTGGTTCCGGGGGATTCGGAAACGGCGCGCGTCGTGCGCGAATCGGATTGCGGCTGGATCGTCCCGCCGGGGGATTCGCAGGGTCTTGCGAGCCTGTTGCGCCGGCTCAAGGACGATCCCGCCGGAACGGAGCGGCGGGGACGGAGGGCGAGAGATCTTTTCGAGAGTCGATACACGCTGCGCCACGCGGCCGATGCGTGGGAGAAGTTGATCCGCGAGACCATGGCCGCCGGGGATCATCCCGGGCGGGGCGGGGTCGGCGGGAAGGAGGGGGAATGACCTCCGAAAAGGAACCGCCCGGAAGGATCCCGGAGAAGACGGGACGGCCGGCCGGGGACGCTCGTTTCGACGAGACGGGACGTCCGCGGTGGTGGAAGGCGAAGCTTCCCTTCTCCGAGCGCCGGGCGCTGCTGGTTCTCGGAGATCTCCTCATGCTCTGGCTCGCGGGCTGGATCTCCGCGGAGGCCTGGGTGGCGGTCAACCGTTCCAGAGGCGGCGGGGCCGTCCTGGGGGAGAGCCACATCCTGTGGCTGTTCCTGCTGGGACTGGTGTGGATGAGCGCGGCGGCGGTGAACGACTGTTACGACCTGCGTCGCGCCGCCGACCCCCGGCGGATGTTCCGATCCATCGTCCTGACGGCCACCACGGTCTGGATCCTATACATCATCACCTACTTCTTTCTGGCGCATCCGGTGACCCTGGGTCATCGCCGGGGCCGCACGGTGGAGGACATCGGCTGGTTGTTCACGCTGGTCGCGATGTACCGGCCTCCGCGGATCATTCCCACGGTTTTCGTCCTTGTCGCCCTGGCCGCGGTTTCGTCGTGGAGATGGGCGTACGCGGGACTTCTGACGAGCCATCCGCTCCGGCGGAGAATCCTGATTCTCGGTTTCGATCGCAGGGCGATGGCGGCGGCGGACGCGATCCGCTCCGGAATGGTCCATGCCGACATCGTCGGGTTCGTCACCTGTGATCCCGTTGAAGACGGGTTCACGCTCGGCGACATCCCCGTGTGGCCGTTTCCGGGGGATCTGGAGCCGCTGGTGCGGCGAACCGACGCCGACGAGGTGGTGCTGGCGGCGGACAGGATGGATTCTCCGGGGTTGATCCAGTCGTTGATCCGGTGCCGGGAGGGAGGCGTCGACGTCCGGCCGATGGCCGAGGTCTACGAGGAAGCGCTCCGGCGATCCCCCGTCCAGTTCTACGAAAACGACGTGGCGATGGTCCCGTACTGGGGCCCCCGCCGCGGGCTCCCGTTCTATGCGCTGTTCAAGAGATTGATCGACCTGGCGGGGGGCGTGATCATCCTCGGGATCTTCCTCCTGGTCCTGCCCTTTGCCGCCCTTGCGATCCTGATCGATTCCGGCCGCCCCGTCTTCTACCGGCAGGAGCGGATGGGGAGGGAAGGCCGCATCTTCCGCCTGATCAAGTTCCGCACGATGGTTCAGGGGGCGGAACCGGAGGGCAGGGCGGTCTGGGCGGCGGAGAAGGATCCGAGGGTGACACGGGTCGGCCGCTTCCTGCGGCGCACCCGCCTCGACGAACTGCCGCAATGCATCAACGTTCTGCGGGGCGAGATGAGCCTGGTCGGTCCCCGCCCGGAACGGCCCGAGTTCGTGCGGGAACTGGAGGAACGCATCCCGCTCTACCGAACCCGATTCTGGGTGAAACCGGGTCTTACCGGATGGGCGCAGATCCGGTATCGCTACGGCAACACCTTCAAGGACACCCTGATCAAGCTCCAGTTCGACGTCTACTACGTGCGGCACCAGTCCTTCTGGCTCGACCTGATGATTCTCCTGCGGACCGTCAAGGTCGTTCTTGCAATGCGGGGCACCTGACACCGAACGGAAATCGGGCGGTCCGTGGTTCGCCGGAAGAGAATCGGAATCGGAAAGCGATCGCCGTGCGCCCGCGGACCGGCGGGGAGGAGAGGGAAATGACGGAATCGAGTCGCAGCATCCTGATCACCGGCGGAGCCGGCTACATCGGGTCGCTTCTGAGCGGCGTGCTTCTGGCGCGCGGCGATCGCGTCACGGTGGTCGACGATCTTCTCTTCGGCGGGGAATCCCTGCTCGGATACCGGCAGCACCCGGATTTCCGGTTCGCCAAGGGCGACGTATGCGTTCCCGACACGCTGGCCGCCGAGGACGGGCGATTGCGCGTGGGCTCGCTTCCCCCGACCCGCTACGACGCGGTGATCCATCTCGCCGCCCTCGTGGGCTTCCCCGCGTGCCAGGCGGTCGGGCGGGAGGTGGCATGGCGGTACAACGTCGAGGCCGTTCGACGCGTTTTCGAGGCGTCCGAAGCGGCGGGCGTGGAACGATTCATCTTCGCATCGACCTACAGCAACTACGGCGTCGCCGAGGACGGTCGGCCGGTCACCGAGGATTCGCCGCTGCATCCGCAATCCCTGTACGCCGAGACGAAAATCGCCGCGGAACGCTACCTGATGGAACGATCGGGAGCGGCCCGATGCGCGCCGTTGATTTACCGATTTGCGACGCTTTGCGGGATCTCTCCCCGGACGCGCTTCGATCTCATCGTGAACCAGTTCGTTCTGGAAGCCCTCACCCGCAGAAAGCTGATCATCTACCAGAGGGGATACGCGCGTTCGTTCGTGCATATCCGGGATATCGCCCGAGCCCTGTGCATCATGATCGACGCCCCGCTGGAGAAGGTGCGGGGAGAGGTGTTCAACGTCGGCGGGGACGGGGGGAACTATACGAAGGACGAGATCGTGGAACTGATCCGAGCGCACATCCCCGGCACCGAGGTCGAATACAAGGACCTGAGTTTCGGCGGGGACATGCGGGACATCCGGGTTTCCTTTGCGAAGATCCGCAGGGTGCTCGGCTTCGAACCCGAGGTGGGGATCGAGGAAGGCATCCGGGAGGTTCGCGACGCGGTCCGGGAGGGATGGATCCGGAATCCCCACGACGGCAGGTATCGAAACGCGGATTTCATCGTCCAATAGGCACGTGATCCCCCCGGGCGGAACAACGGACGGGCGGGAAGACGCGGTGGATCGGCCCCCGGAATGCGGCGGATGAAGTTGCGGAGTTCCAGGCTCACGTCGAGGCTTTCGAGTTTCCTTCGGACGCTCGGCCTGGTCTGGCGTTCGGCCCGGGGCTGGACCTTCCTCTGGCTCGCCCTGCTCGTCTTCCGGGGCATTCTCCCCGCGGCGATCGTCCAGGTCACGCGCTACCTGGTGGACGCCGTCGTGGCGGTTCTCCGACCGGACGTTTCCGGGACCCTTCTGCGTCCGGCCGTCGGATGGGCCGTGGTGATGGCCCTCCTGGTTCTGTTGGACGAACTGCTGCGCGGAATCCTCGCCTGGGTCCGCGCCGCACAGTCGGAACTCGTCCAGGATTATATTGCATCGCTGGTTCATCGGAAATCGTTTTCCCTGGATCTTGCGTTCTACGATTCTCCCGAGTACTACGACCGGCTCTACCGCGCCCGCGCCGAGGCCCTGCAACGGCCGATCTCCCTGTTGGAAAGCCTCGGCGGCCTCATCCAGAACGTGATCACCTTCGTCGCGATGGCGGCGATCCTGACCCGGTACGGGGCGTGGCTGCCCGGCGTGTTGATCCTCAGCACGTTGCCCGCGTTGTGGGTGGCCGTGCGGCAGGCCAGGAGGGAACGGGACTGGCGGATCCGCACGACGAGCGACGAACGTCGGACCTGGTATTACTACTGGATCCTGACCGCCCGGGAAGCGGCGGCGGAACTGCGGCTCTTCGGTCTGGGGGAGTACTTCCGGACTCGGTACCAGCAGGTTCGAGAACGATTGCGCACCCAGCGGCTCCGCCTGATCCGCGCCGAAACCCAGGCGCGGCTGGTTGCGGCCTTGATCGCGGTGACGATCACGGGAAGCGCCCTGGCCTGGATGGGATGGCGGGTGCTCCGGCGGAATGCGACCCTGGGGGATCTGGCGCTTTTCCTTCAGGCCTTCAGCCGCGGCCAGGGCCTGATGCGTTCCCTTCTGGAGAACTTCGGTCAGATCTACAGCAGCAGCATTTTCCTGGAGAACCTTTTCGAGTTCCTGGACCTGGAACCGAACATCGTCGAAGCGGAATCGCCGATCGAAATGCCCTTCCGGGAGGGGGACGGCGTCCTCGGTCCTCCCATCGAATTCCGGGACGTCGTCTTCCGGTATCCCGACATGGAACGTCCCGCTCTGGACGGGTTCACGCTGTCGATCGCCGCGGGCGAAACGGTCGCCCTGGTCGGTCCGAACGGCGCCGGGAAGACGACGGTTCTGAAACTCCTCTGCCGCTTCTACGATCCGGACGGGGGCGAGATCCTTCTGAACGGACGGAATCTCCGCGCCTATTCCCTGGAATCCCTTCGCAGGGCGATCAGCGTTCTTTTTCAGCAGCCCCTCCGGTACGAGGACACGGCGGCGGGAAACATCCGCATGGGGGATCTGGAGCGGGGGGAGGGTCGCGAAGCTGTCCGTCGCGCGGCGGCGGCGGCCGGTGCGGACTCGATCATCGAGCGGCTTCCCTCGGGCTACGATTCGATGCTCGGCCGGTGGCTCCAGGGAGGAATCGATTTGAGCGTCGGGGAATGGCAGAGAATCGCCCTGGCGCGCGCCTTCCTGCGCCGCTCGCCGATCCTGATCCTGGACGAACCCACCAGTTCCATGGATCCGTGGAGCGAATCCGACTGGATGGAACGGCTCCGCATCCTGGCGCAGGGAAGGACTGTCGTGATGATCACGCACCGGTTCACCACGGCGCGCTTCGCAGACCGGATTCACGTCATGGGGGAGGGGCGGATCCTCGAAAGCGGGACGCACGAGGAGTTGCTGGAACTCGGGGGACGGTATGCCGCGTCGTGGAACCGCCAGATGGGAGGGCGCGGATCGGGCCCCCGTTCCCCGGAGCCCGGCAGGTCGCCGTGAAAGCCGTCGCGTACGGTCCGCCTCGAGGGAAAACGCCCGGCCTTTTGCCGTGCGCCGGTCCCGGCGGCGCGGCGACGGGAAAGGGGTACGCTTGAGCACGGACGGTCGGGAGTCCGGGATCGATCCGCGGCTGCGGACGATCGGTGCGCTCATCACCGGCCGGCTCGAAGCGGCGTCGCTCGATCCCCGGGAAGCGGCGGAACTGGCGCGCCTTGCGGGCTGGCACGGGGTGGCTCCGATGCTCCAAGACGCCCTGCAGCGCCGCGGAATCGATCCGGCGGAGGAACCCGATGGTCCGTGGGGCGCGTTGCTTCCGCGGACGCGGCAGAGCGCGGTTCGATACCTTCTGTTGCGGTCCGCCCAGGCGGAGATCCGCCGAACGCTGGAGGCGCACGGCCTGCGGGAACTCTGGTTGAAGGGGTTTGCGCTGGCGCACACGGTCTATCCGGATCCGACCTTCCGGCCGATGGCGGATCTGGACGTCTGGCTGCCCGAGGTCTCGCGGACCGAAGCCCTCCGTCTCCTGGGGGATCTCGGATATCGCCCTCCGTATCCCCGATTGTTCGATCGGGCGCCGGAATTCAGTTACCACGATTTCCTTCACGGCGGCCCGGGCGGCGAGGTGACCGTCGAACTGCACCGGCATCTTCTGGGCGGCCCGGGTCAACTGCTCGACGGAGAGGATCTGCAGTGGTTCCTTGATGGACCCGAGTCGTTCGACGACGGGGACGTGGCGTTCCTGACGCTCCGTCGGGAGGCCCATTTTCTCTACCTGCTCGCCCACGCGTTGCTCCAGCACGGGGAGTCTGAGAGCCCGTTGCGATGGTATCTGGATCTCGACCTGCTGATCCGTTCGGGCCTGGACTGGGATCTCATCGTCGATCGGGCTTTGGATCTCGGTTGGGTCGCGGCGCTGGAACGGGTCCTGTTCCTCTGCCGTGCGTATTTCGACAGTCCGATCCCCTCCGAAACGAACGCGCGCATCCGGGAACTGCCCCGGTCCAACGATCGACGTTTTCTCCTGGATCAGGGCAGAAGGGAGGAGTCGCCCTTCCGATACGTCCGGAAGCAGATGGCGACCCTGCGGCCCGGGCATCGTCTCGAGTTCGTCTTTCGGATCCTGTTCCCGAGGACCGAGTACATGCGCTGGCGATACGGAGTGCGCCGCGGATGGCTGCTGCCCCTCGTCTACCCGTATCGTTGGGCGGCCCTCGCGGGAAAGGCGTTGCGTGGGATCGTTGCGGGGAGACGGACGGAGTCCGGCACGCGCCCCCCGCCGCGGCCGCAGGGCTAGCCCGCCCCCCCGGCGGGAGGGGAGCCGTCCGCACCGGTTCTCGTGAGCAGGGTCCTCCCTTGCGCCGCCCTGAAAGCCTCGCGTTGCGCCTCCCGGCACGGCAGATGCTCCTGATTCCGTTCCGCGGGGCGCGCGTCGCACCGGCGGAGGATCCGTATCCTCCCCCGGCGCGGGCCGGCGCTCTTCCTCCCGTGACGCGGTCCGACCGGCGTCGCGCGGTTGAACGGTTCCGCTTCCGGTGCTAGGCTCGCGCAGCCGGATCGCGCGGGGGTGATCCTTTGCCTTCACCGATGCGGATCGCCGGACGCGCGGAGGATGCCCGCGCGGGGGAGTACAACGATGAGAGGACATCCGCACCCGTTCATATCCGGGAGACTTGCGGCCGCGGTCGGCCGCTCCCTTCTGTTTTCCCTTTTCGCAGTTGCGGTCGTTTTTCCGGCCCGCGCCGGAACGGCCCGCCCGGATTCGGCCCCCTCGATGGCGATCTATCGGGCGGAGGGCGTTCCCGTGGTTCGCCTGACGACCCCTCCGCAGAGCCGGGTGGCGGGTTGCACCGTCGAGCGGCGCGGTCCGGAAACGCCCTCTTGGACCGTCGTCGGCAAGGCCTTTCTCGTGTGGAATCCGTACGCCGAAGAACCGTCCGTGCTCGACGTATCCGATTCCTCCGCTCCTCCTTCGGGGAACGCCGTCTACCGCTGCCGCTACCTCGACACTTCCGGAGAATGGACCGAGTCGGTGCGGATCGAGGTGGATCTGTCCGAATTGAAGCCGCTTCCCCCGGTTCCGAATTGGCGCAGTCCCGCCGTTGTACGCCCCGTCCCGACGGCGGGAGAGGAAGGGGAGCGGGTGAAGATCGAAATCGAAGAATCCGGCCTCTACCGGATCGGCGCCGGGGAACTGGCCTCCTGTCTTGCCGGCGTGAGCACGGGCGAGGTTCTTTCGGCCATCGGGGCGACGAATCTCGCGTTCTCCTCGCAGGGATCCCCGGTGGCATGGCGGCCGACGCCCGCCGGCGACGGCGTTCTCTTCTACGGAGACGCGATCGATTCGATCTACACGGGACGCAACGTCTACTGGACGGAACCCGGAGCCGGAACCCTCATGAGCGTCCTGACCGGTTCCGGGCCGACGCCCGTCGAAAGTCTGCAGACGTTCTTCGATACCGTTCATTTCGAGGAAAACGTCACCGCGCCCGTGTCGATCTTCTCCGATCCTGAAGGCGATTTCTGGCTCTGGACCTTCGTGCATTCGCTGGTTCCGTCGCTGACGAAGACCGAGGTCTTTTTCGATCTCGCGGGGGTCGAGGGGTCGGTGACCGGCGCCACGATCCGCGTCTTCCTGAAGGGCGCCTCGTCGATCTCCTACGAGTATCCGGATCATCATGTCGATGTCTCGGTGAACGACGTCCCTGTCGGAGAACTGGTCTGGGGCGGGTTCGAGGCCTTCGACGACACCTTCGCCGTCACGAACCTGCTCGAGGGAACGAACAAGCTGACGCTGGAAGTCACCGACACCCATCTGAGTTACATCTTCCTGGATTCCTTCGACGTCACGTATCCCCGCCGTTACGAGGCCGCGGACGACCGCCTCTTTCTGCGGGCGGAATCCAACGCGGTGGTGACCGTCTCCGGTTTCACGACGAACGACGTCCGCGTCCTCGATATCGAGGATCCGTTGTCGCCGGTGCTGGTGGAGGCCGTGACGATCGACGCCGCGACGAACGGAGATTATCGGGTGAGTTTCGTGCCCGCGGCCCCGGACACGCCGTATCTCGTGACGGCCGTCGCTTCGACACCGGCACGCGTGGTCGGGCGTTCGCCCCGGGATCTCCACGCAGTCACGAACCGGGCGGATCACGTCGCGGTCACCATCCCGGAATTCGAGGTCGCCGCGGCGGATCTCGAGGTCTATCGGGAAGAACAGGGGCTCGAAGGGATGGTGGTTCTTCTGGAAGACGTCTACGACGAGTTCAACCACGGGATCGCGTCGCCGTGGGCGATCCGTTCGTTCCTGCAACACGCGGTCTCGACCTGGGCCGTGCCGCCCTCGTACGTCGTCCTGCTGGGAAACGGGACCTACGACTACCGTGACTACAAGGGCGTGGGGGATTGCCTCGTCCCGTCGGTGATGTTCTTTGTCGACGAGGAGTTCGGCCTGAGGGCCTCGGACAATCCGCTGGGAGATCTCGACGGGGACGGCGTCATGGACGCTGCCATCGGTCGGTTTCCGGTGGTGAATGCGCCGCAGATCTCGGGGATGATCGCCAAGATCCGTTCGTTCGAAGCCTCGACGGATTCATGGAAGGACGCGGTGATCATGCTGGCCGATGAACCGGACGGCGCCGGCGATTTCCATGACTCGAGCGACCAGGTTCTCGCGCATGTGCCGACTCCGCCCTATACGATCCAGAAGCTCTACCAGTACCCGGATCTCCCGGGGCAACAACTGCACGACGAGCTGATCCAGTGGATGGAAAACGGCTGTCGCATCGTGAATTACGTGGGGCATGGGAACCGCCTTCAGTTCGGCGGGAACGCAACGAATCCCTCCGGAAATCCCGTGATCTACCTGTCGACCGCCGATGTTCCCACGCTGACCAACGACGATCGCGCGCCGATCGTCTGCGGGTTGACCTGCGATTCGGGCGTGTTCATGCATCCCGGGAACGATTCCGTCGGCGAACTCCTGGCGAATTCGTCGAACGGCGGCGCGGTGGCGGTGTGGGCCTCGGTCTCGCCGGCGTACAACGGGGGCAGCACGACGATGGACGAGGCCCTCTTCACGAGCATGTTCGAGCACAACGAGGTCCGTTTCGGCGACGCGATCATTCACGCCCTGGAGACGTACGCCGAGTCCAACGGGGGCAATCCCTACTGGCCCTTCCTCCTGAAGGCCTATGCGCTCCTGGGGGATCCGGCCACGGTTCTGGCGCCTCCGGGATTCTCCTATCCGGACTGGCTTCCTCTTCACTTCACGGGGGAACAGATGGAGGATCCGGCGGTTTCGGGCGAGAACGCGGATCCGGACGGGGACGGGATCGACAATCTGACGGAGTTCGCCCTGAATCTCGACCCATGGACCGCGGACACGGCGCCGCTGGCGGCCGGATACGCCGCCGAGGACGACGGCCAGGGCGGCACCAACGAGTACTGGACGGTTACCTTCCAGGAGAGGAAATGGTACGAAGGGATCGTGTACCGTCTTGAAATCAACGACGACATGGTTTCCGGAACCTGGACGGACGGGACCGGTCTCTTTGAAGAGGTTTCGCGGACGGACGCGGATTCCCTGATGCAGGAGGTCGTCGTACGATTCCCCGCGTCCTCCGGCCGCGCGTTCTTCGTGCGTCTCCGCGTGGACCGGCAGTAGCCTTTCGGGAACGGACGGCCGGGGTCGGGGAAAGAGCCGGTGAGAAGACCCCGGGCGGGGAGGACGAGAATGATCGATGCGACGCGAAAGATCCGCCGAAGCGGGGACGTGGTTTTCCGTTCCGTGGCCGGCGAATCGCTGCTGATCCCGATCCGCGGAAACGTGGCGGACCTCAGGTACCTCTTCGCCCTGAATCCCGTGGGCGAATTCATCTGGCGGGAACTGGAATCCGCGAAAACCGCGGGCGAAATCGTCGAGCGGGTGCTGGAATCGTTCGACGTCTCCCGGGAGGAGGCCGAGCAGGACGTTCGCGGGTTCCTGGACGAGTTGATCGAGCAGGGCCTTGCGGCGGAGGCGGCGGACTGATCCTTGGATTGCGTCGATTCCATTCTCGAGGGAAGCGACCGCGATTTCCTGCAGCGGTTGAACCGGCGGGCCCTTCGCGAGCGGATCCCCGTGACCGGCGGGTTCGCCCTCACGCATCGGTGCAACCTCCGTTGCGTGCACTGCTACGTGCGGGACGGCGAGGGACC
>CAYNBQ010000080.1:0-16904 GCA_964395275.1 uncultured Verrucomicrobiota bacterium | reverse complement strand
ATTCCGATATGCGGGGCGGCACGGATCGCCCGAACGGGGTCGGGCTCCTACTTTCGGTTACGACCGCGGGTTCTGGAAAGCCAGAGCAGGAGGCCGATTCCGTTCGGCCGACCCGTTCAGCCGGCGAAGGAAAACTCCCTGGAACCGGAACGCCCCTGTTCCGCACCGCCCTACTGGATGAAACGGACCTTGACCTCGATCTCCGGGATCTCCCGGTCGTCGACGTAGATCGTCACCCTGCCGTAGGAGAGCCTGTTCTCCGGCGGTTTCAACATCGTCACCGTGATCCGCTGCGTGAAATCGGCCGCGGACTTCTTCTCGAGCGCCGCCTTCAGGTATTCGCCCGGCTCGGCGCGGACCCCGGTGATCTTCAGCGGTTTGCCGTCGAACCGTCGCACGTAGATCGGGCGCCGGTTCGATTCGGGCCGCGAACGCACGAACGTGATGATGCTGGGCGAGGCCGTCACGGGCGCCGTGACGTACGCGGTGATCGGAATCCGGATCTCGGGATGCTTCTGCGAATTCGTCCGCAGGACCAGTTCCGCGGTGAGCGAACCGAAGGGCAGGGGAGGAACCAGGCGGATGACGGCTTCGTATTCCCTGCCGTCTTCGATCGTCCTGAGATCCGCCTCGAACGGAGGGGTCCCTTCCCGCTCCTTCTTTTCCCCGGCGGAAGGTTTCCCGGCGGTGAGCCGCCGGGACGCGGCCGACATGCCGGTCCACCGGATCGTCCGGCCCGTGATCTCCAGCGGGGCGTCGAGCATCGACTTGATCCGGAGGGTCCGTTCCGCCCGGGTGTCCTTCTGGACCCGTCCGAAGAAGACCCGCGTGTTCGGACGGATGTCGATGTCCACCCGCACCTTTCCCTTGATGGTCAGGCGCGGATTCGGCTGGGAGGGATCGTTCGTGTAGACGTCGATCGCCTTCTGCACCGGGCCGCGGAACCCGCGGAGCCGGACCTGCGCGGTGATCACGCCCTCGCCGCCGGGAGGGATTTCCCGGGGGCCCTGGTCGACCACGGTGCAGCCGCAGTGCGCCCGGACCCGGGGGATCTTCAGCGTCGCGTCGCCCTCGTTTCGGAATCGGAACCCGTGTTCGATGGTCTGGGTGCTGTCGGCCTCTCCGAAGTCGAAGACGGTTTCGTCGAAGACGATCTTCGGGGCCTTCGCCCCGGTTTCGGAGGCCGCTTCCTCCGCCGCGGCCTTCTTCGGGGCCTTCGCCCCGCCGGTTGCCTTTTCGGGCGCGGGCTGCGCCGGCGCCTTCTGCGTCGTCGAGGCGTTGGAAGGATCGGCGGCTTTCGCCGCGGCCGTCGTCTCGGAGGGTTGCGCGGCGGAAACGCTCCGGCGCCGCCCGATCGCGGGCGCCTCCTTGACGGGCGCCGGCGGGGGCGGGACGTCGTCTCCGGCAAGGACCGGCACGGACGAGAGCAGCAGCGACACGGCGGTCAGACGAATCCAAGATCGAGTCGACATCCGGACTTCTCCTTCCCGCGGATTCCGGTTTCGGAGTTGAAAGGATCCGCATGCGCACTACACTGTGCGCCTTTCGACCGATTCGGGCATCGGGGAAATCGGACCCGGGGATCCCGTACGCGACGGGCGGGCCGACGGGGCAGGAATCTACACGGGGGAACACGAGATGGGCAAGAGTTATGAGATCGCGGTCATTCCGGGCGACGGGACGGGGCCGGAGGTCACGGCGGAGGCCGTGAAAGTGCTGCAGGCGGCCGCCGATCGTCATGGATTCACGCTGAATTTCCACCATTACGACTGGGGCGGCGACCGGTACCTGCGCACGGGCGAGGTCCTGCCCGACGGCGCGGCCGACGAATTGCGCGGGGCGGACGCGATCCTGCTGGGGGCGATCGGACATCCCGAGGTCGAACCGGGCATCCTCGAGAAGGGGATCCTCCTGCGCCTGCGGTTCGAGCTGCAGCAGTACATCAACCTGCGCCCGGTGAAGCTCTACCGCGAAGAGGACTGTCCGCTGAAGGGCAAGGGGCCCGAGGACATCGATTTCGTGGTCGTGCGGGAGAACAACGAGGGTCTCTACGTCGGCACCGGCGGCTTCGCCCGCAAGGGGACCCCGGAAGAGGTCGCCATCCAGGATTCGATCAACACCCGCGCCGGCGTCGAACGCTGCCTCCGGTACGCCTTCGAACTGACCCGGAAACGGAACCGGGCGAAGACGCTGACGCTCTGCGGCAAGACGAACGTGCTCACCTACGCGCACGATCTCTGGTGGCGCGCCTTCAACGAGGTGGGCGACGCCGACTATCCGGACATCAAGCGCGATTACGCCCACGTGGACGCCACCTGCATGTGGATGGTGAAGAACCCCGAGTGGTTCGACGTGATCGTCACCGACAACATGTTCGGCGACATCATCACGGACCTGGGAGCGATCATCCAGGGCGGCATGGGGATCGCCGCGGGGGGCAACCTGAATCCCGAGGGCGTCTCCATGTTCGAACCGATCGGCGGTTCCGCGCCGAAGTACACGGGCCAGGGCGTCATCAACCCGCTGGCGGCGATCTGCGCCGGGCAGATGCTGCTCGCGGAAATCGGCGAGAGCGCCGCCGCCGACGCCGTCGAGAAGGCGGTGATCCGGGTCGTGCGCGAGAAGATCCGGGGACTCGGCGCCGGGAAGATGGGGATGTCGACCTCGGAGGTCGGCGACGCGGTGGCCGGACTGGTTTGACGTCCCCGCCGGAGAACGGAATCCTTGCGCGCAGAGGCCGGGGGAGGCATCGCCCCGGCGTGAGGTGAATCGATGGCAGGCAAAACGGTAGCCGTGGTGGGCGCAACCGGCGCGGTCGGCACGGAAATGCTTCGCACGCTGGAGAAGCGCGGCTATCCCGTGGGCCGTCTCCGCCTCTTCGCCTCGAAACGTTCGGCCGGCCGCCGGCTGGAGTTTCGGGGGGAACCCGTCGAGGTGGAGGAACTCCGCGAGGGGGTCTTCGACGGGGTCGACGTGGCCCTCTTCAGCGCGGGCGGCGCCCGGTCGCAGGAGTTCGCCCCGGACGCCGTGGCTGCGGGCGCGGTGGTGATCGACAATTCGTCGGCCTTCCGCATGGATCCCGAGGTGCCGCTGGTCGTTCCGGAGGTCAACCCGCAGGACCTGCGCGGGCACAACGGCCTGATCGCCAATCCCAACTGTTCGACGATCCTGATGGTCGTTCCGCTCTGGCCGCTGCACGTCCGCGCGCGGGCCCGGAAGGTGGTCGTGGCCACCTACCAGGCCGCCTCCGGCGCCGGGGCGCGGGCGATGCGCGAGCTGGAGGAGCAGACCCGCGACGTTCTCGAGGGCAGACCGCCGCGGCCGGAGGCCTTTCCCCACCCGATCGCCTTCAACCTCTTCAGCCACAACAGCGAGATCGGCCCCGACGGCTACTGCCGGGAAGAACGGAAGATGATTCAGGAGACCCGGAAGATGTTCCACGAACCGGAGCTGATCGTCTCCGCGACCACCGTCCGGGTTCCGGTCCCGCGGGCCCATTCCGAGGCCGTCTACGTGGAGTTCGAGGAACCGATCGATCCCCGGGAGGCCCGCGAGATCCTCGCCGCCGCCCCCGGGGTCCGGCTGGTGGACGATCCCCGGGCGAACCGGTTCCCGATGCCCATGGAAGCCACCGGCGGGGACGACGTGCTCGTCGGCCGGATCCGGTCGGGGCTCGCGGGGGAACGTTCGCTGGCCTTCTTCCTCAGCGGAGACCAGCTCCTCAAGGGCGCCGCCCTCAACGCGGTGCAGATCGCCGAACTGCTGGATTGACCCGGAAAAAGGGACCTGTCCCCTTTTATCGTTCTTGACGAGCGGCGGCGTCGACCAGCGCGCGGAAGAGGGCGAGCTGTTCCGGACGGTCCGCGATCCGTTCCGGATGCCATTGCACCGCCAGCACGAACCCCGCTTCCCCGTTCGGCTCGACCGCCTCCACCGTGCCGTCCGGCGCGCGCGCCACGATCCGCAGCCCTTCGCCGAGACGGTCGATCGCCTGGTGATGCGAGGAGTTCACCTCCAGCTCGTCGGCGCCGAGCACTTCGCGCAACCGGCTGCCGGGATCGACGATCCGGATCGGGTGAGAGGCCATTCCGGACTCGTCGCGGGCGTGCCGGAGCCCGGTCTCCAGGTGCTGGTGGAGACTCCCGCCGAGCGCGACGTTGAACTCCTGGATCCCCAGGCAGATGCACAACATCGGTTTGCGGGCGCGGTAGACCGCCCGGATCAAGCCGAGATCCCAGTCGGTTCTCCGTTGCGGCAGCTCCTTGGTCTCCGGATGGTTCTCCGCCCCGTAGGCCGCCGCCGGCAGATCGCGTCCGCCGGTGAAGACGAAGCCGTCGAGCCGCTCGACATAGGCCGGAAGCGGTTCATCCCCCGCGGGGACGGGGAGGGCGAACGGCATGCCGCCGGCGGCCAGCACCGCGTCGGCGTATTCGTGTTCCAGCTGCAGACGACCCTTCCGGGGGTCCTTCTCCCGCGGATCGAACTCGGAGGTGATGCCGATACAGGGAATCATGGGACGGGGTCCTTCGGGGAGACCGGGGCTCAGGAGACGATCTTCACGTCGGGTACCGAAACGTCCATCCGCACGTCGACGCCGGATCCTTCCGGTTCCTTTCCCGACGGCGGCTCGTCGCCGAGCTGAGTGTGCACCAGTTGGATCGGGCAGAAGGGGCCGCACATCGAACAGGCGGCCGTGCGCGTGCCGCGGGTCTCGCGGATCCTGCGCGCCTCCTCGGGGAAGAGCGCCTCTTCGATCTGGCGATCCCAGTCCAGGGCCCGGCGCGCCTCGGAGATCCGGCGGCTCCTCTCGACGGCGGCCGGGATGCCCCGGGCCGTGTCGGCGATGTGCGCGGCGATCTTGAAGGCGATCACCCCCTCCCTGACGTGATCGAGGGAGGGCAGCCCGAGATGCTCGGCGGGCGTGACGTAGCAGAGCATGTCGGCCCCGTGCCATCCCGCCAGGGCGCCGCCGATGGCCCCGGCGATGTGGTCAAAGCCGGCGGCCGCGTCGGTCGGCAGCATCCCCAGGATGTAGAACGGCGCGTTGCCGGTGAGCTTCTTCTGCACCTCGACGTTGGCCCGGATCTCGTTGAGGGGGATGTGTCCCGGGCCCTCGACCATCGCCTGCACGCCGGCTTCCCGGGCCCGGTCGATCATCTCGCCGATCAGCAGCAGTTCCTGGATCTGCGCCCGGTCGGTGGAATCCGAGATGGCGCCGGGCCGCAGCCCGTCGCCGAGCGACAGGGTCATGTCGTATCGCCGGGCGATCTCGAGCAGCCGGTCGTACTGTTCGAAGAGCGGGTTTTCGCGGTCGTTGCGGATCATCCACGCGGCCATCAGGGCGCCCCCGCGCGAGACGATGCCCGCCGCCCGGCGGCTGTTGCGGTAGCGGCGGATCGATTCGCGGGTCACCCCCGCATGGACGGTGATGTAGTCGACGCCCTGCCGGCCGTGTTCCTCGATCACCTCGAAGAGTTCGTCGTCGGTCATGTCGTAGAACGAGGAGCGGGCCGCGGCGCGGAATTCGGCCTCGTAGATCGGCACGGTGCCGACGGGCACCTCGAGATTCTCCAGGACGGTGCGCCGGATGGCGGGCAGATCTCCGCCGGTGGAGAGATCCATGACCGTGTCGGCGCCGTACCGGATGGAGATGCGGGCCTTCTTGAGTTCCTCCCCGGGGTTCACGTAGTCGTACGAGGTCCCGATGTTGGAGTTGATCTTGACGGTCAGGCCCGCCCCGATGCCGGCGGGACGCCGCAGCGCGGCGTGATTCGGGTTGGCGGGAATGACGATCCGGCCTTCGGCCACGCCGCGGCGGATCTCCTCGGGGGGGAGGGATTCGGCCCGGGCGACGGCCTCCATCTGGGGGGTGATCCCGCCCTGGCGGGCGGCTTCGAGCTGCGTCATGATGGTGCCTCCGGTCCGTCCACGGCATCGCGGGGAAGCCGCCGGGGGCACGGGGACCGACTCGGTTCCGGGCCTTCCCTTCGCCGGCATTATCCGGATCAGGTTCGACGGGTTCCCGGTCGTCGCACCGGGATCTCAGCCGGCCGCGCCAGCTCCCCAGGGCCGTTTTCAGACCAACGGGCGACGCTAGCCCGCGGAGGTTCCCCTGTCAATCCGCGCGGCGGGGATGAGCGGCGCCGGGGAGGCCGCTTGGCGGGGGACGGAGGGCGGGGTACCTTTTTGCGGACCGCCGGAAGGGGAAGGAGAAGGACGGCAAGATGCGGGATCCGACCCTGGCCGCCTTGTTGGAGGAACAGCGCGAGACGATCGTTCGATCGTGGGCCCGCGGGGTGATCCGCGACGTGGCCCGGTACCGCTCGTCGGATCCGGTCCAGGTGCGGGCGAACGTTCGGGAACTCCTCGACGCCGTGACGGCCTGCCTTCGCGGGGACGGGGCCGACCGGATCCGGCAGGTGGCCGCGCGGCTGGCCCGGGAGGGGGTGGAGGAGGACATCCCGATCCAGGCCACCCTGGAGGCCCTGCGCCGCGGGGCGGCCCTGCTGCGCGAGGCGGCGGAATCCCTCGCCGGGGAGGATCGGCGCCGGGCGGTCGCCGCCGTGGAAGAGGCGTTCCACCGCTGCGTGATGGAATACGGCGAGGCCTATGCCGCCTCGCGTTTCGAATCGATCCGCGCCGACCGCGACGCCTGGATGGAACGGTGGCGCACCCTGGTGGAAGGATCGCCGGATGCGATCCTCTTTCTCGATCACGAGGGCACGATCCGCTCGTGGAACGCGGGGGCCACGGCGCTCTTCGGATACCGCGAGGGGGAGATCCTGGGGAAGCCCTTCACCGTGCTGTTGCCGGACGAACTGCGCGAGGCCGGCGAGCTGGCCCGGCTGGAGAAGGCGACCGCCTCCGGCGCCGCCCACGGCTACGAGACGGTTCGCACCGATCGGCACGGCCACCGCATCCCCGTGGAACTGAGCCGACACGTCGTCTACGACGGCCGGGGCCGCCGGATCGGCGTCACCGAGATCATGCGCGACCTGCGGGCGCGCTGGGAACGGGAGGCCTCGCGGCTCCAGGCCGAGCGCCTGGCGGTGATCGGCGCCATGTCGGCCCGCCTGGCCCACGAGATCCGCAATCCGCTGGGCGCCACGGTGTTGAACCTCGAGATGTTGCGCGAGGAGATTTCCTCGGGCGACCCCGCCGGGGCCGACGAACTGCTCGAGGCGCTCGAACGGGAGCTGCGCCGCGTGGAACGGGTTCTGGAGGATTACCTGCGGTTCGCGCGCATGCCCTCGCCGAGAAAAACGCGGTGCGATCTCCGCGCCCTGATCGAGGACCTCGTCCTCTTCCTGGGCGGGGAGGCGACCGCCCGCGGCATCGAGCTGGTCGACCGCAGCGGGAACGGTTCCGCGGTCGTCGTCGGCGACGCCGAACAGCTCCGCCAGGCGTTCCTGAACCTGGTGCGAAACGCCATCGAGGCGGTCGAAACGGGCGGACGCGTGGAGCTGGACGTGCGCGCGGAAGAGGGCCGGGTCGTCGTGGAGATCCGCGACGACGGCTGCGGCATCCCCGACGAGGTCCGGGAACGGATGTTCGAACCCTTCTTCAGCCGCAAGCCGCAGGGAACCGGCCTGGGACTCCCCCTGGCCCAGCAGGTCGTCATGGAACACGGGGGCCGGATCGAATGCGACAGCCGCGTGGGCGAGGGGACCCGGTTCACCGTGTCCCTTCCGGGAGGAACGGCATGAACGCCGAGGCGAGGATTCTGGTGGTCGACGACGATCCCGGGGTGGGGGACGCGATCCGCCGCGTCCTGCAGCGGACCGGTCGGCGCGTGACGGTCGTCAGCACGGGCGAGGCGGCCCTGCAGCGGCTGCACGAGAACGAGTATGCGCTGGTGCTGTGCGACCTGCGCCTGCCGGACCTCGACGGGCAGGAATTGATCGAAACGATCTCGCGGCTTCATCCGACGACCGAAACGATCATGATCACCGCCCACGGTTCGGTGGCGGCGGCGGTGGAGGCCATCCGGGCGGGGGCCTACGATTTCCTGGAGAAACCGATCCGCCGGATCCACCTGGTCCGGTCGGTGGAACGCGCCCTGGAGAGGCACGACCTCGTCAAGCAGAACCTTCAGCTCCAGGCCCGGTTGCGGCAGGAGCAGGGGGCGCAGCCGCTGATCGGCGAGAGCGCGGCGATCCGGGCGCTGCGGGCGGCGATCGAGCAGATCGCCCCGACGTCGGTTTCGGTCCTCCTGCAGGGGGAGAGCGGGACGGGCAAGGAGGTCGTCGCGGACATGATCCACCTGATGAGCGACCGGGCGGACCGGCGGATGGTCAAGATCAGCTGCGCGGCCATTCCCGGCCAGTTGCTGGAATCCGAGCTCTTCGGCTACGAGCCCGGGGCCTTCACCGGCGCGACGTCGTCCAAGCCGGGCAAGTTCGAGATGGCGCAGCTCGGCACGCTCTTCCTGGACGAGATCGCGGAGATGGATCCCCAGCTCCAGGCGAAGCTCCTGCGGGTGCTGCAGGACGGCCGGTTCCAGCGGCTCGGGGGCACGCGGACGCTGACGGTCGACGTGCGGATCATCGCGGCGACGAACGCCGATCTGGAGACGCTGCTGCGGGAAGGCCGTTTCCGGGAGGACCTCTACTACCGTCTCAACGTGGTGAACCTGCACCTGGTTCCCCTGAGGGAACGCCGGGAAGACATCCCGCTGCTGGCGTCGCATTTCCTGCGGCGGTACGCGCAGCGGTTCGGCAAGCCGGTGCGATCGATCTCCCCCGGGGCGATGGACCGCCTGGTGGAGCACGACTGGCCGGGCAACGTGCGGGAGCTGGAAAACGTCGTGCAGCGCGCGGTCGCCATGGCCTCCGGGGAGGAGATCGGCGAGGGCGAGATCGGCCTGCTCTGCCGCAGCGCCCGCGCCTCCGGGCCGGGGACCGTCTGTTTCCCGGTCGGCACGCCGCTGCGGGAGGTGGAGGAACGGATGATCCTGGAAACGGTCGGCCGTTGCGGGGGCAACCGGGAGGCGGCCGCGCGGGTCCTGGGCATCTCTCCGCGCACGATCCACCGGCGGCTCGGGCCGAGACAGCAACGGCGCTCCCCCCGGGAAGAGGGCGCCTGCGGGGAGGGGTGAGGGCGGTCCGTCCGGGGGGCCGGCCCGGCCGGTCCGTTTCGTGGTTGCGGTCCCGCCCGGTTCCGGATAGATTCGCTCCGGAGGACAGCCCTATCCGGCAGGCCGGCGGGAGACCTTGCTGTGACGCCCGGCGGCCGTGGGAGCACGGAAGATGGAGCGTCTTGCGCAAAGGAGGAGTCTGCCCCGGCAGACAACGGAGTTGCGGCGGCACCGTTCGGGGATGATGGCGCGTTCCCACCAGATCGTCGCCAACTGGGAGATGCTTGACGAACAGGAGCGTTTCGAGCTGTTCGCCGAAGCCCTTCTCCGGTGGTGCGGCAAGGACGAGGAAGCCGCCCGCACCCTGTGGGTGGAACTGGAATCGCTGCGATCCCGCACGGGGGCCATGCCGAACCCCTGGCCCCGCCGCGGACAACCCGTCTAGGGTTCCGCCGAAAGATCACCGGCGTCGTTTCGCGGGCCGACGGCAGGGAACCCTCTGCCCGGGGGGAAGGGATCTTTTCTTCCCCCGGGGCGGAAGGAATGCGGCCGCGGATTCCCTGTTTTCCCGGCGGCGGATTCGCGGTAGCATCCGGCGCTTTTCACGGCCGCCACGGGCCGTCGGGAAGGGGGTTCCCATGGACAGACTCCTGAAACTCCTGCAACAGGATGCCTTGACGCCTCCGGAACGGATCGCGGAGATCCTGGACACGGACGTCGACGCCGTGCGCCGCAGGATCGCCGAGTACGAAAAGGACGGCGTCATCCTCGGCTACAAGGCCGTCGTCAATGAAGAAAAACTCGATCGCGAACTCGTCAAGGCGGTGATCGAGGTCCGGGTCCAGCCGCAGCGCGAGGGGGGGTTCGACGTGATCGCCCAGAGGATCTCGCGCTTTTCCGAGGTGACCTCGGTCTACCTCATGTCCGGCGGCTACGACCTGCTGCTCTTCATCGAGGGACGGACCCTCCGCGAGGTGGCGGCCTTCGTTGCGGAAACGCTGGCGACGATGCCCGGCGTGACCTCCACGGCCACGCATTTCATGCTGCGCACCTACAAGCAGGAAGGCGTCCTGATGTTCGATCCGGAGGAAGATGAACGGATCCAGGTCTCCCCGTAACCGCTACCTGGCCCGCCACGTCGAATCCCTGCCGCGTTCGGGGATCCGCGAGTTCTTCGACGTCGTCTCGCGCATGTCGGACGTGATCTCGCTGGCCGTCGGCGAACCCGGCTTCGTCACCCCGTGGAGGATCCGGGAATCGGCGATCTACGCCCTGGAAAAGGGGGCCACCGGGTACACGGCGAACCCGGGGCTCTCCGTGCTGCGCAAGTCGATTTCGGTCTACCTGGAGAACGTCCACGGGCTCCGGTACCGGCCCGCCGACGAGATCCTGGTCACCGTCGGGGTGAGCGAGGCGCTCGACCTGGCCGTGCGGGCCGTGGTGAACCCGGGCGACGAGGTTCTCTACCCCGATCCCTCCTACGTCTCCTACCATCCCTCGATCCGGATGGCGCACGGCAGACCGGTTCCCCTGCCGCTGGACGCGGATGCGGGCTTCGTGCTGCGCGCGGAGACGATCCGCCGGGCGCTGACGCCGCGCTCGCGGGTTCTGATCCTGAACAACCCGGCCAACCCGACGGGGGCGGCTGCGGGACGGGAGGAACTCGAGGCGATCGCCGCCGTCGCCCGCGAGGCGGACCTGGTGGTGATCACCGACGAGGTCTACGCCGAACTGACCTACGATCGGGAGCACGTTTCGTTCGCCTCCCTGCCCGGGATGAGGGAGCGCACCGTCTTCCTGCACGGGTTTTCCAAGGCGTGGGCGATGACCGGATTCCGCCTCGGGTTCGCCTGCGCCCCGGCGCCGATTCTCGAGGGTCTGCTGAAGATCCATCAGTACGCGATGCTCTGCGCGCCGATCGTCAGTCAGAGGGCGGCGGTCACCGCGTTGCGGCATCCCTCGGTGATGCTGACGATGCGCGAGGCCTACCGGGACCGGAGGAACCTCGCGGTCGCAAGGCTGCAGAAGGCGGGTCTGCCGGTTCATCGGCCCGGGGGCGCCTTCTACGCCTTTCCCCGGATCGATTCGGGAGGCCTGGACGACCGGGAGTTCGCGATGCGGCTGCTTGAGGAGGAACGGGTCGCCGTGGTTCCCGGAAGGGCCTTCGGCGAAGGGGGACGGGGCCACGTCCGGATCTCCTTTGCGGCGCGGGAAGAGGATCTGGTGGAGGGACTCGACCGGATCGAACGGTTCGTCCGACGGCTTCGCGAACGCGCCGCGTCCTGACCGGACGGAGATCCCTTCCGCGGCGGGGCGCCGGCGGGCCGCGGTTCGACAGGTCGGACCGGCCGTCGTATCATCCTCCTGTTTCGGGGGGGATCGCCGGCGATTCCGTTCCGCGCGGCCCCCGGAACGACGGGTTTTCATGAAGAAGAACTACATTCTCGACACGAACGTGCTGTTGCACGATCCGAACTCGCTGCTCAGTTTCCAGGACAACAACGTCATCCTGCCGATGGCCGTCATCGAGGAGATCGACCGGTTCAAGCGGGACGTCAGCGAACTGGGGCGCAACGCCCGCGAGGTTTCGCGGTTGCTGGACGGATTCCGTCGGCAGGGGCGCCTGTGCGAGGGCGTGCGCCTGCCCGAGGGAGGCAGGTTGCGGATCGATTTCGAACCTTCCGGAAGCAACGGCGGCAATCCTCCCGGCAACGGGGGGGCGGATTCCCGGATCCTCTCCGTGGCCCTGCGGATCATGAAGGACGAGGCGCCTCTGCCGGCCGTGGTGGTCTCCAAGGACATCAATCTGCGGCTCAAGGCCGATGCGATGGGTCTGCGCGCGGAGGACTACGAGACCGACCGGGTCGGCCTTTCGGACCTGTACAGCGGGATCTTCACCCGGGATCTTCCTTCCGAGCGGATCGACGCCTTCCGCCGGGACGGATCGCTGCCCCTGGACGGCGAAGTCGGCGTGCCGAACGAATACGCCCTGCTGCGCGACGAATCGAATCCGCGCAACTCGGTCCTGGCCCGCGTGGCCCCGGAAGGGGATCGTTTCCTGCCGCTGGAGGATTTCCGCGACGGCGTCTGGGGGGTGCGGCCGCGCAACAAGGAACAGTTCTTCGCCCTCGACGCCCTGATGCGGGACGAGATCCGGCTGGTGACGATCATGGGCAAGGCCGGCACGGGCAAGACGCTGCTGGCCGTCGCCGCCGGCCTGATGCAGGTGATGGAGACGCGCGGCTACCATCGGCTGCTGGTTTCCCGTCCCACGTTCCCGATGGGACGCGACATCGGATATCTGCCCGGCGACATCGAGGAAAAGCTCCATCCGTGGATGCAGCCGATCTACGACTGCCTGGACCTCCTGATCGAAATGCACCGTCCCAAGGGCAGGGGATGGAAGAGCCACCGGGACGTCCTCGTCAGCGACGCCATCGGCATCGAACCGCTCACCTACATCCGCGGCCGCAGCATCCCCAACCAGTTCATCGTCGTCGACGAGGCCCAGAACCTGACCCCCCTCGAGGTGAAGACCGTGCTGACGCGCGTCGGCCACAACGCCAAGATCGTCCTCACGGGCGATCCCTCCCAGATCGACAATCCGTACGTCGACAGCGCCTCGAACGGGTTCAACGCCACGGTGAACCGGTTCCGCAACGAGCGGCTCGCCGCGCACATCGAACTGCGCAAGGGAGAACGGTCCGAGCTGGCCGAGCTCGCCGCCAACCTGCTGTAGTTCGGGCCGCGAACGGCCGCCCCCCGCCCGCTTCCCGGTTGCGAAAGGCCGCTTCTCATTTGTGAACCGGGGCTTCCGCCCGCGCGGGGCGCCCTCCCGTTTCGAGCGGATTCGGAACGCCGCTCCGCCCCGTCGGCACCGGCCCCGCGGGCGGCCCGCGCCCGAGGGGCGCCGGGATGCCGGATTCCCTCGGAAGCCCCCCGAAGGGCCTTCATCCCGCCGAAAGAGGCGTCTCCCGGTTTTCCGCGGAAGACGCGGATCCCCCTCCCGCCGGGTTCGGGTCGGAATGTCGGCCCGGAATCCCGTCTCCGCCGAGATCAGCAAGGAGAAACCGGCATGGAGCCTGCTTGTCCTTCCCGCGGGTGTGCCGCGTACGGTCTGCAGGCTGCGGAGACGGGGGGGAAACTGGCGTATGGCCGAAAGGGGGGCGGATATGTCGCTCCAGAACGGATGCCGGGTGCTCATCGTCGAGGATGACGCAATGGTCGCCGAACTGATGCGCCGACGCCTCGAAGCCGCCGGATACGCAGTCCGCATCGCGGGCGAAGCCGCCGAAGCATTCCGGACGGTGGAGAGCTGGAGGCCCGTCGTCTGCCTGATCGACAAGGGATTGCCGGGAACTGACGGGACGGAACTGGCCCGGCGGATCGCGCTCGAATCGGTTCATGCCGAAACGCGGGTCGTCCTGATCTCGGGATCGTTCCTGCCGCGGGATCAGGAAACGCGGGGGCCGACCGGGGTGTCGGCCGTCCTGGCGAAACCCTTCACGGCCGAACGGCTCCTGGGACTCGTCGAACGCCTGGCCCGGGAACCGGTCGTCGGAGACGAGGTGTTCTCATGAGCCCCGCCCGGCGGAACCGGGAACTTCGCGTGCCCAGCGCGGGCGGGTTGCGGGAACAGATCGGGATCGCCTTCGTGCTGGTGACGCTGATCCCGATGCTCACGACGATCTACCTCGTCGTGCGCTACGTGGCGCCTTCGGCCTCCTCGCCGCACCACGCGTTCCTGATCATCGCCCTGGCGGTCGTCCTGTGCGGGCTGGGATGGCTGGTGGTCGTGGGGATGGCCCGGGAGGTCCAGCGCCTGGCCTCCCGCGCCCGGGAGGTCGCCGGACGGCCCCTGGAAGGGCCTCCGCAGGAGGTCGAAGGGCGTCCCCAGGACGAAATCAGCCAGTTGGACCAGGCCCTCATGGGCATCGACGAAACGATTCGCCGCCAGGTCGAACTGCTCACCGAGAAGGCGAACCAGGTGCGGTTCCTCATGCGCAGCCTCGAGGTGGCCAACGAGGAGCTGGCCGCCCTGCACCGCATGAAGTCGCGGATCATCCGGCTGGCGACCCACGAGTTCCGCAATCCCCTGCAGACGGTCATCGAGACCGCTTCCCTTTTCGAGGACGGGATCCTCGGGGATCTGACCGACGAGCAGCGCCGTTTCATCAACCACATCTCGGCCAGCGGGCATTCCATGGAACGTCTCGTCAGCCAGATGATCATGCTGGCCCGGATCGGGGAGAACGCCGAACGCTCCCACGGCGAGGTCCATTCCGCGGAAACCATCCTCGAGGAAGTCGTCGAAGGAAGCCGCGCGCTGGCGAGGGCCTACGACTGCCAGGTCCACGCCGCCGCGGTCACGGACGGAACCCCGATCACGGGGGAAAAGGAGGACATCGTCGCCGCCCTGCGCGGCGTGCTGGACAGCCTGATCCGGCACGTGCGCCCCGGGGGCCGGGTGGAGGCCTCCCTGCGCACGGACAGCGGGTTCGCGCAGTTTTCCTTCTCGGCCTGTCCCCTGGAGATGTCGGAGGAGTTCTTCGACCGGTTCATCGACAGCGCCTCCGCCATCGAGGGGGACATGGAGGACTGGAACGGAATGGCGGAGCTCGAGCTGCCCCTTTCCAAGGAACTGTTGCGGCTGCAGGGGGGCAGCCTGGCGGCGCATCGGGAGGGCGACCGTCTGCACCTGGCCGTCGTCCTGCCCGTGTCGGAGTTCCCGCCGGAGACGGAATCTCGAATCGGAACGTTTTCAGGAGGGAGCAGGGTATGTTGATCGAAGGCGTTGGCCGCCCGGGGGAACGAACGGCCCCGGCCGGACGGAAATCCGACCGGCGCATCCTTGTGGTCGACGACGACAAGCTTCTTCTGGCCACGCTGCGCAAGCGCCTCGAACATGCCGGGTTCGACGTCTTCACGGCCCGGGACGGGGAAGAGGGCATCCGCCTGATCCGCCACCACCGTTTCGACGTCGTCATCCTGGACGTCATGCTGCCGGGAATCGACGGGTTCGACCTCTGTCGCCGGTTGAAATCGCGCCCGGCGGGGGACCGGCCGCGCGTGGTCATGCTCTCGGCCGTCGCCCACGGCACCGGCAAGAGCGACGAGGAGATGCGGGAACGTTCCGGCGCCGACGCGTTCTTCTCGAAGCCGTGCCGCTTTTCCGATCTGTTGCACGCCATCGAAGCGTCGGGATGAAGAGGGGCAGGGAGGGTTCCCCGGGTGAATCCAACACAGAAGCCGCGAATCCTGATCGCCGATGATCAGGAAGCCGGGCGGATCGTTCTGGAGGCCTATCTGGAGCCGGAAGGCTACGAGATCATCGCGGCCCGCGACGGCCTGGACGCCCTGGACCGGGTCCGCCGCTCGAGGCCGGACCTCGTCATCACCGACGTCCTGATGCCCAGGCTCGACGGATTCGACCTCTGCCGCAGCCTGCGCCGGGACCACGCCCTGCGCGACATCCCGATCATCATCATCACCGCCCTGGACGACCGCGAGGACAAGATCCGCGGCATCGAGGCCGGCTGCGACGATTTCATCGAGAAACCCTTCGACCGCGAGGAACTCCTGGCCCGGGTCCGTTCCCTGCTCCGGCTGAACTGGTATCGATGCCGTCTCGCCGAGAGCACCTGGTTCAACGAGGTCCTCAACAGCGCCCGCGACGGCATCGTCGTCGTCGGCGCCGACTGGCGTCTTCAGCACAGCAACCGGACCGCCCGGCGGCTGCTGGATCTGCCGGAAGAATTCGCGGGCGTCGACCTGCTCGACCGTCTCTACGACGGGTTCGAGGTGAATCTGGACCGCCGGATCCTCGAATCCGGGGCCGACCAGGAGGTGGAGATCCACGCGTGCCGCTATTCCTCCCACGGGGCGCCGACCCTCTTCGTGGATCTGCGGGGCAAATGGGTTCTGGGCCCGGAGGGACGCCGGGATTCCCTCGTTCTGACCGTGCGAGACGAGACATCGGAAAGGCAGGAAGAGAAACTGCGCTGGGATTTCCTTTCCATGGTTTCGCACAAGCTGCGGACCCCGGTGGCGGTCATCCTGGAATACGCCTCGCTCTTCGCCGACGGGCTGATGGGGGATCTCTCCGAGGAACAGAGGGAGGGGATCGACGCCATCTCCAAGGGGGCCCGGGACCTGGCCGGGGTTTTCGAGAAGATCCTGGAGTTTCTCGATGCGGGACGGCTGATCGCCCGTCGCCGCGCCTTCGATCCGGCCGGCGTCGTCGTCGGCCTCGTGGGGGATTTGCGCAAGCGGTATCCGGGGCTGCGGATCGACGAGGCCCGCTGCGGTTCCGCCCCCCGTGTCCAGGGGCCGGCCGACGTTTTCCGCGTGGTGGCGTGGAATCTCCTGGAAAACGCGGCCAAGTTCGGCTCGTCCGGTTCGCTCCAGCTCGTCTGGAAACTCGGCTACCGGGACGGACGGCTGGAACTCACCATCGCGGACAGCGGACGCGGCATCCCCTCCGAACAGCTCGACCGGATCGTGGCGCCCTTCTACCAGGTCGAACCCGATTTCACCGGGAACGTCCCGGGAATGGGACTGGGCTTGTCGATCGTTTCCCGGCTGCTGGATTCGGTGGACGGCGAGATGCAGATCCATTCCGGCGTCGGCCAGGGCACCAGCATCACCGTCCGGATGCCCGTCCAGCGGGTCCCTTCGCCCGCCGTCGCGGCGGGCTGACCCCGGCGCCGCCCCGCCCGGACCGGGCCGGAGGGGCCGGCGTCCCTACATCATCTTCAGTTCGGCCAGGAGTTGGCGGTTCGTCGGGAAGCGTTTCAACGCGTTGCGGATCGCTTCCATCGCCTCTTCG
>CAYNBQ010000079.1:0-17124 GCA_964395275.1 uncultured Verrucomicrobiota bacterium | reverse complement strand
CCGACTGGCAGCCGGTGCTGCGGGCCGACCCGGGCTTCAGCGCGGTGGTGCCGGTCGACCCGGCCCAGCCCATGGGCTTCTATCGTCTCCAGGCCGATACCCCCTAGAAACCCGGAAACCCCGCTGTTGGACCGTCCGCCGCCCCCCCGCGGCGGACGGTTTTCTCTTTCCCGGCCCGGGGCGACGGAAAGCGCGTCGTACCCGTCTGAAAGGGTCTTGTCGTCCGCGGCGGAGGCTCCCGGTTCGCGACTTGGCCGCAGGCCCCGCCTGTGCCACCCTACCCTCGGAACCGGTATCGGCAGGACCCCGGTCCGGCGGCGGGAAAGAACGAGGGCCAGGATGAAGAAGGCTTCCGATCTCTTCGTGGAATGTCTCGTTGCGGAAGGCGTAAAGCAGATCTACGGGGTCCCGGGAGAAGAGATCGCGGATCTGATCCTGTCTCTCGAGGCAAGTCCGATCCGGTTCATCCCCTGTCGGCACGAGCAGGCCGCCGCGTTCATGGCCGATGCCGAGGGGAGGCTGACGGGTCATCCCGGGGTTTGCCTCGCCACGCTGGGGCCCGGAGCGACGAACCTGCTCACCGGCGTCGCCAACGCGGACATGGACAATTCCCCCGTGGTGGCCGTCACCGGCCAGGCCAGCACCTACCGGATGCACAAGGAATCCCATCAGCACATGGACATCGTGTCGCTCTTCGAACCGGTGACCAAGTGGAACCACGGGATCCGGCGCGCGGACAACATCCCGGAAGTCGTGCGCAAGGCGTTCAAGACCGCCCGACTCGAAAAGCCCGGCGCCTGCCACATCGAACTGCCCGAAGACGTCGCGGGTCTTCACAGCAACAAGGTTCCTCTTCTCCCCCGGAACGTCGCTCTTCCGACGCCCGACCGCCAGACCCTCGACGAAGCGGAGAAACTCATCCGCCGCGCCGACGAGATCCTGATCCTCGCCGGCAACGGAGCCGTGCGTCGCAACGCCTGCCAGGCCCTGCTCAGCCTGGCCAAGGCCCTCGGTGTCGGCGTGGTCAACACGTTCATGGCCAAGGGCGTCGTCCCGCGCAATGACCCGCACTGCCTCTTCACGATCGGGCTGCAGGCGCGCGACCACATCTCCTGCGGAATCGATCGGGCCGACCTGATCGTCGCCGTCGGATACGACCTCGTCGAATATCCCCCCCGTCTCTGGAACCAGGGTCGTCCGAAGAAGATTCTCCACATCGATTATCTCCCGGCGGAAGTGGACGAGGATTACCGGCCGGAGGTGGAACTCATCGGCGACGTTCGAAAGGTTCTCGAGGATCTCGCGGGACGGTTCTGGGGGACGGCCCCCCTGAAGGACATCCGCAGCATCTTCCGGCTGCGGGAGTCCATGATGGAGGAGTTCAACGCCTTCGCCGACGACGACACCGCGGGCAGCATCCGCCCGCAGAAGGCCGTCGCCGACCTGCGGGCCATGCTCGGCCCCGACGACATCCTCATCAGCGACGTCGGCGCGCACAAGATGTGGGTCGGGCGGTATTATCAGTGCGACCGGCCGAACACCTGTCTCATCTCCAACGGCTTCTGCTCGATGGGATTCGCCCTGCCGGCCGCCATCGCCGCGAAGTATCTCCGCCCGGAACGACGGGTCGTCGGCCTCTGCGGGGACGGCGGCGTGCTGATGAACATCCAGGATCTCGAAACCGCGGTGCGGCTCCAGATCCCCGTGGTGATCATGATCTGGCAGGACAACGACTACGGCCTGATCAGCTGGAAACAGCGAACCCATTTCGGCAAGAACGCCGACATGACCTTCGGCAACCCGGACTTCGTCGAACTGGCGCGGGCCTTCGGCGCGTGGGGGAAATGGGTCGACCGCAGCGTCGACCTGCGTCCCGCGCTCGAAGAGGCCTTTCGACAGGACAAGCCCGCGATCCTTGCGATGCCGGTCGACTACAGCGAGAACGACCGGTTGACCAAGCGCCTGGGAGAAATCGTCTGTCCCATCTGACCGTCACGACCCAACCGTCCCCGGTCCCGGCCGATGCTTCAGGGCCGCCGTTTCCGGGGTCCTCACCGGAGGAAGAACCATGATCGAAGAGAGCTACCCCTATTATCTCGGCGGTGTTCCGACCTCCCCGAACACCGATCTGGAAGTGACCAACAAGGCCACGGGCGAGGTCGTCTCCCGCGTCGCCCTGGCGGATCCCGAAGCGGTCGACCGCGCCATCGGCCTCGCCGTGCGTGCCGCCGAACCGATGCGCCGGCTGCGGCCGTATGAACGCCAGGAGATCCTGCAGAAGATCGTCGCCGGCATCGAAGAGCGCCGGGAGGATTTCGCAGGGCTGCTCGCGGTCGAAGCGGGCAAGCCGATCCGCGACGCCCGGGGCGAGGTGACCCGCGCGATCGACACCTTCCGGATCGCCGCCGAGGAGTCGGTCCGGATCTACGGCGAATACCAGCCCCTGGAAATCAGTCCGCGCGCGCGGGGATACCAGGCGATCTGGAAACGGGTCCCCGTCGGCCCCTGCAGCTTCATATCCCCCTTCAACTTCCCCCTGAACCTCGTCGCCCACAAGGTCGCCCCGGCGATCGCCTGCGGCTGTCCCTTCGTCCTGAAGCCCGCCTCCCGCACGCCGATCTCCGCCCTGGTCCTCGGGGAGATCCTGCGGGAAACCGATCTGCCCGAAGGCGCCTTCAGCATCCTGCCCTGCCCGAGGGACGCCGCGGACCTCTTTACAACGGACGACCGTCTCAAACTGCTCAGTTTCACCGGGTCCCCGGACGTCGGATGGAAGCTGAAGGCGAAATCCGGCAAGAAGAAAGTCGTCCTCGAACTCGGGGGCAACGCGGCCTGCATCGTCGACGACGACGCCGACATCGAGTTCGCGACCGACCGGATCATCATCGGCGCCTTCTACCAGTCCGGCCAGAGCTGCATCAGCGTGCAGCGGATCTTCATCCACGACTCGATCTACGACGAGGTGAAGGAACGCCTCGTGGCGAAGACCCGCGAACTGCCGATGGGGGATCCGCTCGACGAGAAGACCTTCATCGGTCCGATGATCTCCGAGAAGGAGGCCGCGCGGGTCGAGGAATGGGTCCGCGGAGCCGTCGAGCGCGGCGCCCGCGTCCTGTGCGGCGGCGGACGCAAGGGGGTTTATTGCGAGGCCACCCTGCTCGAAGACGTCGATCCAGGGCAGCCGGTCAACTGCCGCGAAATCTTCGGACCGGTCGCCGTGCTGGATCGCTTCGAGGATTTCGACGACGCCCTGGCGCGGGTCAACGACAGCGTCTTCGGACTGCAGGCGGGGATCTTCACCAACCGGTTCGACCGCGTCCTGCGGGCGTGGGACGAACTCGAGGTCGGAGGGGTCGTCATCGGCGACATCCCCTCGATGCGCGTCGACAGCATGCCCTACGGAGGGGTCAAGGACTCCGGTCTCGGACGGGAGGGGATCCGGTTCGCCATCGAGGACATGACGGAAATCCGCCTCCTTGTCCTCCGACAGGGCTGAAATCCGCAGGGACGGGCATCGCCGCGGCGCCCGTCCCTTTTCCCGCTCCGGGGAGCGCCATGCAAGAGACCGCTCCCGGAAGACCTCTTGCGATTCCGGCGGTCGGCGGTCTTCCGGGCGGTTCGAGACTCAGGGGGCGGGCGACAGGGTCTTCTCGATCACCCGGCCGATCGTGAGCCCCTGGACCACCACCGAGAAGATCACCACGGCGTACGTCCCCCACAGGATCGCGTCATAGCCGGGAATCCCGCGGGTCCGCAGGGAAAGCGCCAGCGCCAGGGAAATCCCCCCGCGCAGCCCGCCCCAGGTCAGGATCTTCACCGCGCCGCGGGAGAACTCGTAGCGCGACCGCAGCGCCGAAACCGGCACGACCACGCTTACGAAGCGCGCGGCGAGGGAAACCACGATCAGCAACCCTCCCGCCAACAGGAACTCGGGTCGCCAGGGATCGTGGTAGACCTCGATGACCTCCAGACCGACCAGGAGGAAAAGAAT
The DNA here is from genome assembly GCA_964395275.1 of uncultured Verrucomicrobiota bacterium. Lineage (GTDB taxonomy): Bacteria > Verrucomicrobiota > CALLYA01 > CAYNBQ01 > CAYNBQ01 > CAYNBQ01. The sequence goes on along the minus strand of CAYNBQ010000079.1, from coordinate 13,133 downwards.
CGCGTTGAGCGTTTCGTCGATGAATTCCCAGACGAGATCCAGCGTCCGGCGGGTGCGTTCGCTCATGGCGAACCGCCTGCCGTGGTTGCCGATAAACAGGCCCGCCACGACGCAGGCCAGCGGCGCCGAGGTGTGCAACTGGAACGCGGCCATGGTGAGCCCCATCACCAGGGCGACGCTGAGCAACACCTCGAGGTTCGCCTGGTCCACGGAGCGCATCATGCGGTAGACGACGTAGCCGGCCGCCCATCCCAGCGCGATCCCTCCCCCCGCCTCCCGAAGGAAGAGCAGCGCAATCCGTCCCGCTCCCATTCCCTCGTCCGCGCCGTGTCCGGCGCCCGCGGCGGCCAGGATGGCCGAAAAGACGACCACCCCCACCCCGTCGTTGAAGAGACTTTCGCCGGCGACACGGATCTGGACCCGTTTCGGAACGTCGTGGGATTTCAGCATCCCGAGAACGGCGATCGGATCGGTCGGCGACAACAACGCCCCGAACAGCAGGCAATCGATCCATGGCAACTCGAGTCCCACCGCGCGGAAGACGGCGTACGACCCGAACCCGATCAACACGGTCGATATCAGGACCCCGACCGAAGCCAGCCCGAAGATGGGGCCCCTGTTTTCGAGAAGATCCCCGAGGTTCACATGCAACGCCCCGGCGAAAAGGAGGAACCCGAGCATGCCGTGCATCAGGGTTTCGTGAAAATGGATCGAGGAGATCGTTTCCCGAACGCTGCGGCCCAGGCCGAGGCCGGGGAAGACGCCGTCCAGAACCAGAACCCCGATCGACGCCGCCAGCCCCGAGAGAAGCAGGCCGATGGTCGATGGCAGCCGAAGAAACCGGTGGTTCGCGTAGGCGAAAAGCGCGGCCAGTACGATCAGGATCGCGGCGGTGTCGAAAACGTTCGTCGTCATGATCCGGGCGTCTTCCCTCCCTCCGAATGGAACCACAAAGCGGGATCCCGCGAAAAGGACGGCATGCGCACGACCGTGGAACGACCGCTACGGTCCGAGCAACGGGATCAGGGCTTCCGCGGAAAAGACGGGGGCGCGGCAGGCGAAATCCCGGCAGACGTACGCAGCCGCCCCGCAGGGTCGCCGCCGTCCGGTTGCAGGGCGACGTAGCCGAAGGGAGGCGCCTCGACGACTGCGAGCCAGTGGTCCCCGTCGGGCTCGGCCGGGACCCCCGCCGGTTTCCACGGGAGCCGGACCTTTACATGCCTCGGTTCGGCCGTGTTGTTGTAGACGATGTTGGCGCTGATGGACGCCCGTTCCAGGTTGTCCCCGAGGTACGGTGCGAATCCGCGCGGTTCCGGATCGGGCACGCGGATCTCCACGCCCGCCGATTCCAGGATTCGTCCCATCAGGCGGAGCGTGTAGGCGTTCCCCGGGGCCTCGGCCGAGTAGGGCCCCCAGGGATCGATCTCGTTCGCCGAGGCATCCTTCGATCCGTCCCGGACCCGCGGTTTCCTTGCGGGATCACGGCAGGCGGCTGCAAACACCTGCCCGTGCAGAAAGAGCCGGCGTCCGCCTCGTGCCGCGGACAGAACCGGCCAACCCGCGCAACGCAGCAGGACCTGCGGCCGATCCTCGTCCGAGGCGCCGACGAACCGGAACGATTCATCTTCGGCAAGCTCCGGCGGTTCCGCATCGATCTCCGTCAGGGGTGAGGACGCCGCCCGTTCCAGCCGTCCCGCCGGCCGGATGCCGTACCCGATCCGCAGGCCCATCGTCTCGGAGAAGCCGCCCGGAGGCGTCTGGACGCCGTCCATCGCCTCCGCGAATCTCCCCGTGAACAGGACGTGCGCCGACGTGGCGACCAGACGTTCCAGCGTCGGCGTCAGCAGATAGGCGGAAGCGGGGACGACGATCAACCGATAGCGGTTCATCTCCTCGACCGCGAGCCCGTCCAGCCGCGGCGAACCGTATCGGTCGATGGAACAGCCGTACATCCGCAACAGGGTGTCGATCAGCCAGGCGTCGACTCCGTTGGCCGGGTTGTCGGAAAGCGCCGCCGCGGCGTACGTCGGAAAGATCAGCAAGACATCGCGGCGCGGCCGTTCGAGCGGGACCGACATCAGTTCGCGCAGCGTCGGGCAGAAACGGTCCTCCCAGCGGTCGAACTCCCGTTCGCGGGCCTCTTCGATCGTCCAGCCGTAGTTCAGGGCGTAGTCGTTCGAAAGCTGGCAGCCCATGAAGCGCTGGCCCTCGCCGCGCTTGCGCGCCAGCAGCGGCAGATAATAATCGCGGTAATCCTCGGCCGACCGGCAACGGTATCGGAACCCCATCGTCTCGCCGAGGGTTCGCTCCGGATCATGCGAGGTCTGAAAAGTGAAGCATGATTCGTACAACGCGAAATCCGCGCTCGGCACCCGCACCATCGTCCAGAGATATCCGGCCACGGGATAGAGTTCCTGCCACATGCCGACCGGGCGTCCTCCGGCCCGCGTCTTCAGCCGGCGCACCATGCCGTCGAACCGGTCCTGCAGGTAGAGATACCGGAACCGTATGAAACGGTTGTAGTCCGTGTTCGGTCCCTTCCGGCGGTCGGGAAGCCGTTCCAGCGGGGGGAGTCCCTGTTTCTCGAGCCATTCGTTGAACCGCTGCAGGGCGTGCGGACTCCGGCCGCCCGACGGATCGGAGAACCCGGCTTCACCGTAGATCCCCCAGGTCGGGGCGAACCCCAGAACCCGGGGGTCGCCGGCATAATGATCGATGATGTCGGCGAAATACCGTTCGATCCGTTCCATCGCCTCCGGCCGGAACGGATCGAGCCGGCCCGGGATCTTCCCGCCGTCCTCCTTCACGTCCCAGAAGGCGTCCGCCGGCAGGGCCACCCAACCGAGAATCGCCAGGATCGCCTTCAGACCGGCGGCCTCCATCCGATCGATCCACCCGTCCGGCTCCGCGAAATCGACCTCTTCGCCGTCGAACGGCGGATGGATCTTCAGCAGCACCGTGTCGTACCCGGCCGCCGCGGCTTCGGCGATTTGCTCGTCCGTGAACCCGGTCATCGGCAGCCAGATCGTCCGGTCCCGGAACGGGTGCGGATCCGGTCCCGTTCGCCAACCGGCCGCCGATCCTTCCGCGCCCCCCGCCGGCCCGGCCGCTGCAAGCATCATGCCGCCGACTCCAAGGAAAAGGGCCCGATGCATCCAGGGGCGGCCGCCCGCGACGGGACCTCCGAACCATCCCATCTCATTCCTCTCCCGTAACCTTGCGCCGATATTCCTTCACCCGCGAACGTCGCTTCTTCTCCTCGAGCCGGCGCTGCCGCGAAGCGCGGGTCGGCCGCGTCGCCCGGCGGGGTCGCACGGGACGCATCAGCGCGGCCAGGCGCGCATGCAGGCGATCCAGCGCCGCCTCGAGATTCTGCGTGCGCGACCTCCGCCGCGTTTCAACGGCGGTGAGTCCCGTCGGCCGATGTCGCAGACGCACGGCGGTCCGGCTCCGGTTGCGATGCTGCCCGCCCGGCCCGGGGCCCTGGGAGAAATCGACGTCGCATTCGTCCAGGAGTTCTTCGCGGTCGTCGGGCAACCGGTAGCCGAGGGGAATCAGCCCGGAACGTCGGTCGCCGAGATCGCCCGATGCGAGCCGCCCCGCCGGATCCGCGACGTCAGAAATCGAAGTCATCGATGTTCTCCGCGGTGAACCGCAGCGGCGGTCCGAGAAGAATCTCCCGGCCCCGGCGTCGGATCCTGCCGAGGCGTCCGGCATCGAATTCCTCGGGAACGGATCCCTTCCTGGAATAGAGATCGGCCGCGTACACGGTCAGGTAGCCGAGATCGACCGGATTCCAGAGGAGAAACACCTTTACAACGCCCTCTTTCACATACCGGCGCATGCTGTTCGGCGTCGACAGGCCCGTGACCGCGACCTTGCCCGCCATTCCCGACTGCCGCACCGCCTCCGCCGCTCCGGGCAGGGCCACCGAGGTGATGCCGAAGATCCCGTCGAGATCGGGCCAAGCCTTCAGCAGATCCTGGGTCACCTGGAAGGCGAGTTGCTGGTCTTCCTCGCTCGGTTTGACCGCCACGATCTCGATGCCGGGATACCTTTCGGCGATCCGTTTCCGCATCCATTCCATCCAGATGTTCTGGTTGGCGGCGGTGAGGGAACCGGTGACGATCGCGACGCGCCCCGTCTCGCCGATCTGCTCGGCCATGACGTCGACCAACCCGAATCCGATATCCCGGTACGTCGCCTGGTTCACGAAATACCCGCGGCTGTCCTCGTCCGAATCGGCATCCCAGGTCAGAACCTTGATCCCTTCGCTCATGGCCTTGCGGAGGGTCGGCGCCAGCGCATGGGGATCGTTGGGCGCCACGGCGACGACGTCCATGCGCCGCGTGATCCAGGTGTCGAGCATCTCGGCCTGTTTCGCGACGTCGTTGATGATCGGGCCGTCGAAGACGAGGCGGATCCCGAGTTCCGCCGCCGCCTCTTCGGCGCCCTTCTGGCAGGCGTTGAAATAGTCGATGCCCATCAGTTTCGGCATCAGTCCGACCGTGATCCCGGAGCCGGCGTCCCCGTCGCTTTCGGGACCCGTTCCCCCGTCCCGCCCGCAACCGACGCAGACCAGCAGCGCCGCAGCCGCCGTCAGAACCCCCGCGACATGGAATCGAATTCGCATCATCCTCCACCTCCCGCGCTTTCGCGTCCGAGACTACCCGCCGTCCGTCGCCCGGAAAAGAAGCGAAGTCGCCCCCTGCCTATCGTCTTGCGGCCCTTTCCGCCGTGCGCTCGTTCGCCACGGCCGCCACGATCAGGATCGCCCCGGAGACGATCGCCTGGTGCACGGAGGACACTCCGGCCAGACTCAGGCCGTTCCGCACCATCCCGAGGATCAGCACCCCCAGGACCGTTCCGGGGATCGTCCCCCGGCCGCCGGTGATCTGGGTTCCGCCCAGAACCACCGCCGTGATGGCCTCCAGTTCCAATCCCAGCCCGGCGTCCGCCTTCGCGGTGGACACCCGCGCCGAAAAGATCAGCGCAGACACCGCGCACAGAACGCCCAATCCCGTGTAAAGCCAGAATTTCACCGCCCGCACGGGCACGGCCGCGAACACCGCCGCACGCTCGTTGGCCCCGATCGCCGCCGCATAGCGCCCCACCGGGGTCCGGACGATCAACAGGTGCGTCGCCAGGGCCGCCGCGATCCAGAAAAGAAGCTGGACGGGCACCGGCCCCAGGTGCCCCTGCCCGATCCAGGTGAAGGACCCGGGAAACCCGGAAACCGGGCGCGCCCGGCTGATCACCATCGCCACGCCCCGGAAAAGCGCCATCGTCCCAAGCGTTGCAACCAGCGGCGGCAAATCGAACCGGATGATCAACCACCCGTTGAAAGCGCCCGCCGCCAGTCCCGCCAGCAGACAGAGGGGAACGGCGACCGCCATCCCCCAGGCCTGCCAGGCGTAGCCGAAAACGATCCCGGACATCCCCAGCAACGAACCGACCGAAAGATCGATGCCCCCGGTCATGATCACCAGCGTCATTCCGCAGGCGACGATTCCCGCCTCCGCAAGATGACGGGTCATCTCCAGAAGATTCCTCGCCGTGAGAAAGTGCGGCGAAAGAACCGACATCACGATCATGACGCCGGCCAGCGCGATTCCCAGCCCGAGTTCCCTCGGCATGCGCATCGCCCCGCTCATGATTCGGTTTTCCCCCGATGCGCCAGGGTCTCGTCCGCCAGCACCGCAAGCAGGATGAGCGATCCCACGACCACGTTTTCCCAGAAGGCGCTGAGACGACTGAGCACCAGCACGTTCATCGTCACCCCGATCAGGAGCGATCCCAGGAGGGTTCCCAGGGGACTGCCCCGGCCTCCCATGATGTACGTCCCGCCGATCACCGCCGCGGCGATGGCCTTCAGTTCGAACCCGAGTCCGATGTTCGTCTGGACCTGTCCGTATCGCCCCGCCTGGAGCAGGCCCGCCGCCCCCAGGAAGACGCCGCACAGGGCGAAGGCGGCCGGAGTCACCCGCCACGCCGAAATCCCGTGCACGACGGCGTTCCCCGGATGGCTGCCGAAGGCGTAGAAGCGCCGTCCGAGAACGGTCCGACGCAAGACCCCCTGGGCAACCGCAACCGCCGCCAGACCGAAGACGAGCAGGACGGGGATCCCCAGAATCCGCCCCTGCCCGAAGCCCGTGATTCGATCGGACAGATTCAGGATCCATCGGCCGCCCGTCTGCTGCAGCAGGAGTCCCCGGTAGATCGAAAGGGTTCCCAGGGTGATCACGATCGAATGGACGCGGGCCAGCACGGTGGTCGTCCCGTTCGCCGCGCCGAGGACGCCGCCCACCCCCAGGGCGGTCGCCGCAAGCACCCATCCGGGCAGGCCCGCCTTGTCGCACAGGGCGGCGTTGACCGCCGCCAGGCCGAGGATCGCCCCGATCGAGATGTCGATCCCGCCGGCGATGATTACGAAGGAGATCCCCAGCGCGCCGATCAGCAGAATGACGTTGTTGACCAGAAGGTCCCGGAGGTTCTCCCAGGTCGCGAACGCCGGCAGAAAGAAGGAGCAGACGAGGATCGTGGCCAGAAGAAAGAGGGCCAATCCCGTTTCCCGTTGCGAGAGAACCGTCCGGACCCAGGCCGACGGGGCGCCTCCTCCCTTCGCCCGCTCGATCGACCTCCCGCTCCGACGCGCCGGATCTTCTTCCGCACCCGAAGGGGACGAGCCGACCGGCAACGCCGCCCGCAGCACCGTCTCCTCGTCGAGCCGCCCGGCGGCTTCGTTCAGCACCAGCCGGCCCTGGCGGATCACGCCGATTCGGTCCGAAAGGGCGAAGAGTTCCGGAAGCTCGGATGTGACCAGCAGCACCGCGACGCCTTCCCGCGCCAGCCGCAGGATGATCCGATGAATCTCGGCCTTGGCGCCGACGTCCACCCCCTGGGTCGGCTCTTCCAACACCAGCACCCCTGGTTCCGTCGACAACCATCGCCCCAGGAGCACCTTCTGCTGGTTCCCGCCGGAAAGCTGGCTGACGCCCTGGTCGATTCCCCGTGTCTTGATCCGGAGACGTCGCACGGCATCCTCGGATATCCGGCGTTCCTCGTCCCTGCGGATCCACCCGAACGACGCGCACCGGTTCAGCGACGAGATCGTCAGGTTCTCGCCCACCGTCATCGGGTAGAAGATCCCCTGCTTCCGCCGTTCCGCCGGCACGTAGCCCAGGCCCGACCGCACCCGCCGCTTCGGCGACGAGGTCTCCAAGGCGCGATCCCCGATGCGCACCTCCCCCGCCGCGGCCGTCCGCACGCCGAGAAGGGTCCGGCAGAATTCCGCCTGTCCCGCGCCGACCAGACCGTACAACCCGAAGATCTCGCCGCGCCCGATCGTCAAGCTGATTCCATGAAACGCGCCGCCGGCGTCGTCCAGCCCCGAGATGCGCAACGCCTCCTCCCCTTGCGCCGGCGGTTCCCCCCGCCGACGTTGAAGGGACGACACCTCGCGCCCGACCATGGCGCGGATCAGATCGTCGGCGCTCGTCTCTCCCGCGGGAGCGCTTTTCACACGGCGGCCGTCGCGCAGAACGGTGATCTCGTCGGCGATCCGGAAGATCTCCTCGAGCCGGTGACTCACGAACAGCACGGCGCCGCCGTTTCCGGCGAAATCGCGGAGACGCGCCAGGAGATTCTCCGTCTCCGCCTGCGGCAATCCCGCGGTCGGTTCGTCAAGCACGAGAATCTTCGGATCCTGTGCCAGGGCGAAGGCGATCTCCACCAGGGTCTGTTCGATGGCCCCGAGCCTCCCCGCCGGCACGGACGGATCGATCCCGCCGGGCGCATCCGCCAGGATCGCAGAGGCACGGCGCCGGATGTCCTTCCATCGGATGAAACCGGCGCCGCTGCGAGGGTATCCGACCGACAACGCCAGGTTCTCCGCCACCGTGAGGTCCGGGATCAGGTGCGCATTCTGATGGACCGTCGCGATCCCCAGCCTCCGCGCCTGGATCGGCGTGCGGATCGTCGCTTCGCGGCCCTCCAGGCGTATCCGCCCTTCATCCGCGGGCAAGAGACCGCAGAGAATCCGGATCAACGTCGATTTCCCCGCGCCGTTCTCTCCGACGAGCGCGTGGATCCGCCCCGCGTGAAGTTCGAGATCCACGTCCTCCAGCGCGGTCACCCCGGGGAAACGCTTCGTCAGACCGCGGATCTCGAGAAGCGCCTCGCGGGAACCGTTCATCGATCCTCCGGCCCTCCTTCGTCGCGGGACGTCCGACCGAATGCGCGCCGGGACGCGTTGGGAAACGCCCCGTTGCCCCGCCGCACCCATTCGCCGCTTCTGCGCACCGTCCGCGCGGAAACCCGGATTCCGTACCGCACCGCCTGCAGGATGTCCACGGCCGTTCGCAGGGGCCGGCCGATCACCAGGAAATAGAGAACCTGGCCGGTCCGCGCCAGATCCGGTTCCGACAGGCGCCGGATCAGCGGAAATGCGGTCATCAGGAAAACCGCCGAGATGCAGAAGAAGATCCGGTATTCCATCGCCGGTTCCGGCAACCGGGATTCCATCAGGTCGAGGATCCGCCCCCAGACCACCGGCATGATGAACATCACCACCCCGAACAGCGACATCATCAGGGCCAGCGCCACCGCCTTGGCCGTTTCCGGCGCCCGGTTCACCGCATAGCGCAGCGTGGCGATCGTGACCCCCGAGTTGCCGAATCCCCAGAGCGCCCCGAGGAGCAGCAGCCACGGCAGGATCCCCTGCGAACTCGTCGGGCAGACCGCCCACCCGACCAGAAACGCCACGTGCGAGGCCACGGCGACCTTCAGCAGGGAACGGCTGCCGAAGCGGTCCGCCAGCGTGCCCCAGGAGAGGATCGAAAGCAATTGCACCACGCCGACGCCTGCGGCGTATCGCAGGATCGTCGCGTCGCTCAGACCGATTTCCTCCCGCATGAAGAGCACCAGGAAGGGGCCCGAGGCGGAAACGGCGGCGGCATAGGCCACCCGGAACCAGACAATGCGCATGAAATCCCGGTCCCGGAGGGCCGTCCCGAGATCCTTGCGCAATCCCAGCGGGCGTTCTTCGCCGGGGGTTCCCGGGGCCGGGCACCGGGCGATGAAATAGATGCTGACGCATCCCGACAGGACCGCGAAGCCGAAGACCTGCGCGAATCTCGAAATCGGCGGGTCGTGTCCCAACATGAACGAGCCGAGGAAAAGCACGAAAATCCAGGCGGCGTTCACCCCGAACTGGTTCCGCGAGAAGAACCGTCCGCGCAGGGATTCGGGAACCACGGCGGCCTGCCACGGCAGGAAGGCCGTCACGCCCACGCCGCGGATCACGTTGTACAGCGAGTAGACGACCGTGAAAACGACCAGGCGCGTCCGGAACGAAACCGAGGGGGGAAGAATCGCCAGGAACGGCACCACGCTCATCACGATCGTTCGCAGGATCCAACTGTGCAGCACGAGCCGCTTGTATCCGTACCGGGAGGCGAAGGGCGCGGCCGGAAGCTGGAGCGCCCCGAGCAGAACGTGCATCGAGGCGAGCGCGCCGACCCACATCCGCGTGGCCCCCAGATCCCGCACGAAGAGGATCATGGGATTGCCCATCAGGAGCGTCCAGAAAAACGCGTTGAAGACCGCAAATGCGTGGAAGGGCCACAGATCCCGGAGGATCCGGCGTTCCTCCGGCACCGTTTCGGTCGACACCGCGTGGTCCGGCGCGTCCACTCTGCCGCCCGCCGCTCTCAGTCCTCTTGCAACAGGAAGACGCGCGCCGGGGCGCCGTCGCACCCCACGATCTTCAGAGGGGCGACCACCAGCAGGTAGTCCCCCGGTTCGGCCTGCGACAGGTCGAGACCCTCGACGATCGTGACGCCTGCGTGCATCAGTTCCATGTGGGCCGGATGATTCCCGCTGTGGCGGCGGTCGACCGAAAGATAATCGACCCCCACCAGTTTCACGCCCGCCCGCACCAGCCGGGCGGCCCCGTCGCCGGTCAGCGCCGTGAAATCCTCGTAAAACCGGTCGTCGCCCCAATGCCGCGAATTGCGGGTCCGGAAAAGCACGCGTTCCGCGCCGTGGAGATCGACCGGGTCGAGCTCCGCGGCGCCGATCGCCTCGACGTCCGGCAGATCGACCACCCGGCACGGACCGACGAGATGGTCCAACGGCAGGCGCTCGACGGTCGATTGTCCGTCGAGCATGTGATGGGGGGCGTCGACATGGGTTCCCGTATGGCTCCCCATGAGGATCACGCTGTTGTTCGATCCGGCGCCGTCGGCGATCCGGCTGTGGGGGCGCAGTTGAAACGGGGCGTCCCCCGGGTAGATCACCATCCCTTCGCGCAACGCCACGCTCACGTCCACGATCTTCATGATGCTTCTCCTTCCGGCCATGCCGGTTCCAGGGCGCGCATCGCGTCTCGAAACGCGTCGTCGGCGCCCAGAGCCAGCAGGGCGTTGACGACCGCATCGCTCTCGACCGGCTCGGGCAGATCGAAACATTCGGGCAAAGGACAGGTCCCCGGCACTTCGAACCGCGTATGCACCCGGTCGCCCTCTTCGACGCGCTCCACCGAAAACGTCACCGCCGACCCGTCGGGGCCGTCGGTCTCGATCCGACAACCGCGGAGAATATGTCCCGTGCCTTTCTCGGCCGGCCGGAACTCGACCGCCACCCTGCGGCCGTCGCCGGTGGACCGGAACTCCCCGACACGGGCCGACCTCCGTTCGAGCCTCCACCCGAGGCGACTCCCGAGCCATCCCGCCATTTCCCATCCGGCGGCCTCTCCCGCCGGCCCCTCCCCCCGGACCTCGACGGTCCGGATCCGCATCAGGCAGGCCGGACACGTCGGTCCGTCGAAAAGCCGCGCCACCGCGTCCCTCCAGGGGGCGATCCGGGTCCAGAGCACATCGCCCGCCGCCCCGGCGCCGGCCGCCGCCCGGATCGCCCGGGCGATCCGTTCCGCCGGGGATCCCGATCCCCGGGCCAGATCGAAAAGCGTTCCGTCGGCGTGGCGGCTGAATTCCGCCGCAAACGAACCCGCGGCTTCCGAATCGTCCCGCAGCCAGAACGCCGAAGGCAGATCCGCGATCAGCAACGAAGAGACCGTGCCGGCCAATTCGGGCGGGACCGAGGCCGGCGTCGATATCCCGATGATCTCGCAGCAGATCTGTTCGCTCGGTCCCCCAAGGCGACAAAGGGCCGAGACGCCGGCGCGAACATCCTCCGGGCCGCCGTCCTCGTCCCGAACCAAGACCAGCACCACCCGGCTCGGCAGCCTCCCCGTCACCTCGTACAGATGCTCGTGAAGTTCCCCGGCCGACCGTTCCCGTGCGAGGATCACCAGGTTCAGCGCGCTGGCCCTCGTCTTCCGGCGCCCCTCCCCCTCGCCCGCGGAGAACAGGTCGAAGAGGAGGCGGTTGACGATCTCCGGGCGAAGATCGTCGAATCCCAGGAGGCGGTCGCTTTCGGAAAATGGACCTGTCCCCTTTTTTGTGGCTTGACGCGTCATGGCCGCCGCCAGCTCCGTCCGTCGCGCGCCGGCAGCGCGTCGGCTTCCGCCGGACCCCACGTCCCGGGCGCGTAGAAGACCGGGCCGCCGTCGGTGCCCGCCCTCCAGCTCTCCAGAATCGGGTCCATCAACGACCAGGCCAGTTCCACCTCGTCGTTCCTCGTGAAGAGCGTCGTGTCGCCGATCATCGCGTCCAGCAACAGGCGTTCGTAGGCCCCCGGGGGTTCCGACCCGAACGCCGTGCCGTATCCGAAATCCATCAGCACCGGATGAACCCGCGTCTGCGGCCCCGGCAGCTTCGCCCGGATCCGCAGCGTCGCCCCTTCGTCGGGCTGGATGCGCAATACCAGCAGGTTGCCCTCCGGAGGGGGCTCCCTTCCCCGGTCCGGAAAGAGAAATCCCGGCGCGTCCCGGAAATGGATCGAGATCTGCGTCGAACGCTTCGGCATCCGCTTCCCGCACCGCAGGTAGAAGGGCACCCGGTGCCAGCGCCAGTTGTCGATCTCGAGGCGCATCGCCACGAAGGTCTCCACCGTCGACGACGGATCCACGCCCCGTTCCTCCCGGTATCCCGGGATTTCCCGGCCCCGCACCCGGCCCGCCGTATACTGCGCCCGCACGACCCGTTCGGGAACGGTTTCCGCCGGCAACGGGCGGATGCTGCGCAACACCTTGACCTTTTCGTCCCGCACGGCGTCGGCGTCCAGCGACGACGGCGGTTCCATCGCCGTCAGGCAGAGAAGCTGCAGGAGATGGTTCTGGAACATGTCCCGCAGGGCGCCCGTCTCCTCGTAGTAACTGCCCCGCCCCTCGATCCCGATCTCCTCGGCGACCGTGATCTGAACGTTGTCGATCTCCTTCCGGTTCCAGAGGGGTTCGAACACGCTGTTGGCGAACCGGAGCACCAGGATGTTCTGGACGGTCTCCTTGCCGAGATAATGGTCGATCCGGTAGAGCCGCCTCTCCTCGAACCGTTCGAGGAGCTGCCGGTTCAACGCCCGCGCCGACGGCAGATCCCGGCCGAAGGGCTTTTCGATGACCAGTCTCGGCCCGTCCAGACCGGACTGGGGCTTCGTCAAACCCGTCTCGTCCAGCCTCGCCGCCAGCACGGGATACCAGCTCGGCGGCGTCGCCAGATAGAAGATGCGGACGGCCGACCCGCCCCGCCGCCGGTCGATCTCGGCCAGTCTTCCGGCGAGGTCCGCGTATCCCGCCGGATCGTCGAACGTGCCGCGCACGTAGTGGATCGAGGATTCCAGGCCTTCCCAGACCTCGGGTTCCAGTCCGCCGGGCGCACCGTGTTCCTCGACGGCCTCGCGCATCATCCGGCGGAACTCCTCGTCGGACCGGTCCCGGCGCGAAAAACCGATCAGCGTGAAATCCCCCGGAAGCCAACCGTCCCGCGCCAGTTCATAGAGGGCCGGCATCAGTTTCCGGCGGGTGAGATCGCCGGTCGCGCCGAAGATCACCAGCCGGCAGGGATCCGGCGTCCGGGGCAGCGACAACCCTTCCCTCAGGGGATTCACCCGGCCCGCGGTCCGTTCGTCCTCCACGACTGCGACCTCCTTTCCGGACGACCCCGGCGCGCCCTCTCGGAACGGCCCCCGATGCGCGGCGCTCCCCGGTCGCCGCGCATCTCCGACGGGGCGGGCGC
>CAYNBQ010000078.1:0-17204 GCA_964395275.1 uncultured Verrucomicrobiota bacterium | reverse complement strand
AGAGATTCAGGCCGCCGACGAGCTGGCGGAGGTTGTTCAGGCACTTCGTCTGGACGGCGGCTCGCCGCGCCTTGCCCAGGGTCGGCAGCAGAATGCCCGACAGGATCGCGATGATCGCGATCACCGTCAGCAGTTCGATGAGGGTGAACCCCCGGTTTCCTCGATTCTGCGTCATGACGAACGTCTCCTTCCCGGAGCGGTTTGCGGCGGCTCTACCAGTTGTTGATCGCTTCTTCCCACGTGCCCGCCTCGTCGAATGGATTGTCATGGAGGACGGCGTCGATTTCATCGTCGCCTACGGGGCCGATGGAATAGACGTCCACGCCGGACGTGTTGTGATACGGTGGGGACTGGAGGTCGGGCGAGACAGGATGTCCGGTCTTCGTTGTCCGGATGTATTGGTAGTCCAGATCCATCGCGATGAAATACGGCCGGTCCCACGGATCGGCGAAGAACCAGTCGATTCTTTCCGTGGAGTCGGGAATCCTCAGCGACTGATTCGAAAGGTACATTGAGACGGGCTTGCGGCTCTGTTGCTTGACGGTGAGGAACTCGATGCCCTTGGGATTGTGACTGCGGTCGAGGGCCGTGAGGGCCGCCATCGTGTAGGCGTTCACCTGCACGGCGTGGTCGAGATCGGTGAACATATTCAATTCCTTGTTCGATTCCTTGCCAGGCCAGTTGTTGCTGTTGGTAGATTTGGGATCGCCGACCTCGGGCCATTTGCCGTATTCGTCGTAGTAGGCGCGGGCGGCCAGGGCGATCGCCTGCACGTCGGCCTGGGCCTTGGCCATCTTGGCCTTCTTCAGGGCGACGTTCACCGTGGGGATCAGGATTCCGGCCAGGACGGCGATGATGCCGATGACGGTGAGAAGTTCGACCAGGGTGAACCCGCGAGATGCCGACAGGCGCTTCATGACGACTCCTTTCGTCCGCTTTCAACGTAAACCCGCGACGGCGTGCCGTAAAACGGGATCGGACAGCGGATCGTCGTGGAACCGGCGAATCGATGAAGACGCGCCGGCGCGGGCGCGCCCGGAAACCCGGGTCGGGACCGCCTCGTCCCCGCGGCCGCCCGTCCGGGTATCGGATCGACGGGTCGATGATCGCGCGCTTGCAGAAAATGCGCGGGCGACGTCATTCGACGCTTGACCCTGCCATGGCGCCGTTATATCTTCGACGCGCTGGGACGGGAAAGGCTCCGTCCCGGCCGAAGAACAACGGACCCCATCGAGCCCGGTGCCGGGACACAGACCGTCAGGTCGAAGCCCGGGGCCGGGTTTCTTTTTCGGCGGCGGACAGGCAGGAAAGGAGACGGCCGTGGGAACGTCCCCGAGACGATCCGCGCTGCTGGCGGCGATCAACCTGAACCCGGCGATCGACCGGACCCTGGTCGTCGAACGGTTGCGCCACGAAGACCGGAACCCGGTGCTGGAATGGTGGGAGGAAGCGGGGGGAAAGGCCGCCAACGTGGCGCGTGCGGCACGGTTGGAGGGAATCGGCGTCCGGGTGCTGACCCCGCTGGGGGGCGATGCGGGGCGGCGGTACCGGGCGATGATGCGCGAGGAGGGATTGCCGCTGGAACCCGTGGCGATCCGCGACGCCATCCGGGTCAACGAGACCATCCTGCAGCGAACGAGTTCGAGACAGACCCGGTTGAACTTTCCCGGTCCGCGGCTGAGTCGCTCGGAGTGGGCGGACGCCCGTGCAAGGATCGACGCCCTCCTGGATCGCGCGGAGGCCGCCGTCTTCTGCGGAAGCCTGCCGCGCGGCGTTCCGGCGGGAGCCTACGGGACGATGATCCGGCGGGCGCGGAAGGCGGGCTGCCTGACCCTGCTGGACGCGGACGGGGAGGTCTTTCGGAAGGGGCTGGCGGCCGGCCCGGACTGGGTGAAACCGAACGGCTACGAGCTGATCCGTGCGCTGGCGGCGTTGGACGGTTCGACCCGGGAAGGCGCGGCACGTTCTATTCCGGCGGTGGTGAAGGCGGCGCGGCGGCTCCGGGATTTCGGCGCCGTCGGGGTGCTGGTTTCCCTCGGCGCCCGCGGCGCCGTGCTGCTCGCGCCCGCGGGCGAGGCGTTGCATGCGAAGGGTCCCCGGGTGCGGCCGGTCAACACGGTCGGGGCCGGCGACGTTCTTGCGGGGATGTTCCTCGCGGCGTTGCTTCGCAAGGTTCCTCTCGAGGAGGCGCTTCGAAGGGCCGTTGCGGCCGGAACGGCGTCCGTTCTCCTGCCCCGGACGGCGCGGTTCCGCCGGGAGGATTACGAACGGTTGCGCCGGAAGACGGAGGTGCGCCGGATTCGCGATTGACGTCCCTCGACGGCGAGGGCGCAACGGTGCATGGGGTGTGCGGCTGCCCGAGGGGAAACGGGGCATCCCGGCCGGATTTCCGGCGTTCCGCAGCCCCGTTGTTTCCTTGCGCTACCCGCCGCCCCCTGCGGTTCTCGCGTCCTTTCGGCGCGCAACCCGGGCACGGCATCGATTCCGCAAGGGGGACGGACCGCCGGGCAGGGCGGCCGGGGCTGCGTCCGGAGGACCTACGATTCCTCTTCTTCGGCGAGGCCGTGGCGGACGAGAAAGGCGCCGTATCGCGGGTCCCGGCGCACCGCGCGGAGATCGGGGTCGCGCGCCATCCACGCGGCGTCGGCGTAGCCGAGTTCGAAAGCCCGCTCGAGTGCCCGGAAGGCGCCGGAAACGTCTCCCGTCAGCGAGAGGCTGCAGGCGAGGTTGTAGAAGACCAGTGGATCCTCGGGACGGAGACGGGCCAGGCGTCGATCCAGTTCCAGCCCCTCCTCGTAGCGTTGTTGGCGGGTGTAGAGTTCCGCGAGGATCTTCAGGACCTCGACGTAATCCGGGGCCCGACGCAGGATTCCCTCGTAGAATCGGATCTCCCATTCGCGGATTCTGTCGGACCTCTTCTTTCGATCGTTCATGACCGGCTTCCGAATCGAGCGGACGATTCCAAATGGAATACGGCGCAGCCGGGCGTCGCGTTCAGCCGGCCGCCGGCCCCGGGGGCGTCGAACAGTCGTAGACGGTGATTCCGCTCGGCACCTTCGGATAGAAATCGGTGCTTTTCTGGGGCATGCGGACCCCGGCGAGGGCCAGGTCGAGCACCGATCGGACCGGGGTGGGATGGAGGAAAAAGGCGGCCGCGCCTTCGCCTTCGCGGACGCGGTATTCGGCTTCGGCGGGATCCCTCACGTATTCGACGGCCTCCTGTTGCGCCGCGTCGCGGGTATCGATCCCCAGCAGGCGGTGCAGGATTCCCGCGTGGAGGACGGCGACGTCGAGGTCGCGCCAGGCGTCGGGGTATCCCGAGAAGAGGGCGTCGAGGTCGGCGCCCGGTCGCAGTCTCCAGATGCGAAAACCGGCCGACGGAGTGAAAACGCCGATCCGCCGGCCCGCTTCGGAGAGCCGTGCGACGAGCTTGCCGAGAGAATCGACCGGCTGGATTTCGAACCACGCGGCGGCGCGACGTTCGAGGTCGTCCGGGATGCGGACGGCCCCGGCCCGGAGCACGCGATGCGTCGCCAGCACGACGAGTCCGTCGTCGTCTTCCGGCACGATCACGGCCATGGCGTATCCGGCGCCGGGCAACGCGCTTTCCCGCGAATAGGCGAGGGCGGTTTCGTACCGGTGGTGACCGTCGGCGATCACGAGATGCGTTCCGGCGGCGGCGGCCATGAGGGTTTTCTGCGCCGGCGGATCGACGACCATTCGCAGTTCGTGGTGCGTATCGCGTTCCCACTCGATGTCCCAGAGGGGTTCCGAAGGGGCCCGGCGGATTTCGTCGGCGAGGTCGCCGCCGGGCGAGGCCAGCAGGAAGATCTGTCCGAGGTGATGCCGGACGGCGCGCAGCAGTTCCAGGCGGTCCCGCCGGGGACCGGCGAGGGTGGCCTCGTGGGGGAACACGGCGCCCGCGCCCGGTTCCTCGAGCCGGACGGCGGCGATGAGCCCGGTGCGGACGCGACGTTCCCCGAAGGGGGAGGTGAAACGCTGGCGCAGGACGTAGAAGGCGGGCTGGGGATCGGGTTGCAGGATTCCCTCCCGCCGCCAGGCCCGGAGGGTTTCGGCGCAGCGTCGATATCGTTCGTCGCCCTCCTCGGGATCCGGCAGAATGAGCCGGCAGAAGCTGTACGGGGAACGGCGGAGATAATCCTGGCGCATCCAGGGCGTGATCTTGTCGTAGGGTTCCGTGATGACGTCGGGCAACCGGATGCGTTCCTCGTCGTAACGCAGCGCCTGGAAGGGAAGAATCTCGGCCATGGCTGTTCGGGTCCGGCTCCGGGGTTGGGGTTGGAGATGTCTCGAACGGGGCACGGGGCCGGAAGGGGATCATGCAGGGGCGCGGCGGGTGAATCAATCATCGAGCCGGGGCGGCGCCCGCGGGCCGCGCGGGAGGGGGCGTTTGTCGTCCTTCGGACGGAAGTCGAACGGGATGTCTCCGGCGGATGTCTGTATTCTGTTGGCCCGGGAGGATTTCGGACGGCCGGAACGGGAGTCGTATCGATGAAGATCGTCGTGGCAGCCTCGGAGATGACGCCGTATGCGAAGACGGGAGGACTGGCGGACGTGGCGGGATCGTTGCCGGAGGAACTGGCCCGGCTCGGCCATCGGATGATCTGTTTCCTTCCGTACTACCGGTGCGTCCACGAGGGAAAAACCGTCTGGACGCCGAGCGACCTGGAGACGCCGATCCCGATGGGGGACCGGCGGCCGACGGCGCGTTTCCTCGAACACGAACGGCCCGACGGGGTGCGCGTGGTGGCCGTCCGGCGCGAGGAATACTTCGACCGGAGCGAACTCTACGGGATCCCCGAGCGGGACTACGACGACAACGCCGGGCGGTTCCTCTTCTTCTGCAAGGCCGTTCTGGCGTGGCTCGGGGAGAACGGCTTCGATCCGGACATCCTCCATTGTCACGACTGGCAGACGGCGGCCATCCCGGTGCTGCTTCGCTACTCGAAGGAGATGCGGGAACGCGCGCCGAACGCGCGGAGCGTGCTGACGATTCACAATCTCGCCTACCAGGGGTCCTTTCCGCCGGAGGATTTCGAATGGACCAACCTGCCCGCGTCGGCGTTCTCCATGGAGGGCCTGGAGTTCTACGGGCGGATGAATCTTCTCAAGGGCGGCATTCTCTGGGCGGACGCGGTGAACACCGTGAGCCGCCGGTATGCCCGGGAGATCCGGACGCCCGAATACGGATGCGGCCTGGAAGAGGTCCTGGCCTCCCGGAAGGACGGGGTGCACGGGGTCCTGAACGGGATCGACGTCGAGGAATGGAATCCCGCCGCGGACCCGTTTCTTCCGGCGACCTATTCCCGTCGGAACCGTCGCGGCAAGGCGGTCTGCCGCTCGGCGTTGCTCGACCGTTTCGGATTGACCGCGGACGACCGCACGGCGGTGCTCGGGATCGTGTCGCGCCTGGCCGATCAGAAGGGCTTCGACCTGCTGGCGGCGGCCATGGACGACCTGTTGAAACTGCCGATCGTGTTGGCCGTCCTCGGCAAGGGCGATGCCGGGTACCAGGATCTGCTGCGCCGTCTCGCGAGGCGGCATCCGGGGCGGGTGGGGGTGCGGATCGAGTTCAGCGAGCCGCTGGCCCACCTGGTCATCGCCGGCAGCGACATGCTCCTGATGCCGTCGCGCTATGAACCGTGCGGTCTGAACCAGATGTACGGGCTTCGCTACGGCACGATCCCCGTCGTGCGCGCCACGGGAGGGCTCGACGACACCGTAGAACCCTTCGATCCGCGGACGGGGCGGGGCAACGGGTTCAAGTTCGGGCCCTACGATCCCGAGGCGTTCCTTGCGGCGGTGCGCGAAGCCCTCGGCGTTTTCGGGCGCAAGAGTGTCTGGAGCCGCCTGGTGGGCAAGGCGATGGAAGGGGATTTTTCCTGGGCCGCTTCGGCGGGGGAATACGAGAAGCTCTTCCGGAAAGCGGCGGGCGCGGGAAAATCGTGACCGGGCGGGCCGGCCCGGAGCGGGGGGGGAACGCCCGCCGGCGACGCGGCTCCTGCGCGCCGGGTCCGTGCGCCCGAAGTTGCGCGATATCGCCTGGCGGGAAACGGGTTTCGCGGAGAAGATGACGACGTTCCCGTCCGCAATCCGCGGGAGGGCGGATCCGGAGCCGGTTCCGGTTACTGTATCGCGGGGCCTGAATCGTCCCGGACGCGCGACCGGGGAGGAAGGATTTCAAATGGCGCTCAGATTCTTGTTGGCCGTTCATGATCACCAGCCGGTCGGGAATTTCGAAGAGGTCATGGCGCACTGCACGGAGACCGGGTACCGGCCGTTTCTCGAGACGGCGCGCCGCCATCCGGGGGTCCGGTTCGCGCTGCACATCTCGGGACCGTTGCTCGACTATCTGGAAGAACATCAGACGGACCTCGTCGACGTCGTCGGGGAGATGGTCGACCGCGGACAGGTCGAGATGATCGGCGGCGGGTTCTACGAACCGATCCTGCCGGTGATCCCGCGCGAGGACGCCGTCGGGCAGGTCCGCATGATGCAGGAACGCCTGCGAAAGCGATTCGGCGTGGAAGCCCGGGGGGTCTGGCTCGCCGAAAGGGTCTGGGAACCGAATCTTCCGTCGATTCTGGCCGAGGCGGGGGTGCGGTTCACGCTGCTCGACGACACGCAGTTCCTGTATGCGGGGGTGTCGCAGGACGACATCCACGGGTGGTGGATCACCGAGGACGCCGGCCGGCCGCTGGCGGTCTTTCCGATCGACATGCAACTTCGCTATTTCATTCCCTTCCGTCCCCCCGAAGAAACGCTGGAATATTTCCGGCGGACCGCCGAAAGACTCGGCGACGGAGCGATCACCCTGGGCGACGACGGGGAGAAATTCGGCGTGTGGCCGGGAACGCACGACTACGTCTACGGGCAGGGATACCTGGATCGCTTCTTCGAAATGATCGAGTCGAACGCGGACTGGCTGATCACCGCGCGTTTCGACGAAGAACTCGGGCGTTCGGCTCCGCGGGGACGGATCTATCTCCCGACGGCTTCCTACGAGGAGATGATGGAATGGGTCCTGCCGACCCCCGCCCGGCGGCGTTTCGAAAAAATCCTCGCGGATCTGAAGAACGATCCCCCGCGTTTCGAGGAACTGAGACCCTATCTTCGGGGGGGCACCTGGAGGGGATTTCTCGCCAAGTATCCGGAATCCGACCGGATTCACAAACGGATGCTGCGGTTGTCCCGCCGCCTGTCGGCCCTCGGGGATCGCGCGCCGCAGGAGGCCCGGGACGCCCTCTGGCAGGGGCAATGCAACTGCGCCTACTGGCACGGACTTTTCGGGGGACTCTACCTCGGACACCTGAGAGACGGCATCCTGCGGCCCCTCGCGCGGGGGGAACGTCTCGCCGAAGAGGTCGAGGAACGCCCGCTGCCGCGGGTGTCGGAGGAGGATTTCGATGCCGACGGGGCGACGGAATTCCTGCTTCGGGGGCGTGTTTTCCGGGTCCTCGTCGATCCGGAGCGCGGGGGATCGGCCGTCGAGTTCGACGTGGTCGGAGCCGATGTCGATCTCGCCAACGTCCTGGCCCGGCGTGCGGAGGCGTACCACGACCAGGTGGCCGCGGCCTCGGTCGTTCCGCGGGAGGGGGACACGCCCGCCTCGATTCACGAGCTGGCCCTGGCGAAGGAAGAGGGGTTGGAGCGGGTGATCGTGCACGATCCGGCGCCGAGGTTCGTTTTCCAGGAGCGCTGGCTGGATCCGTCGGTGGGACCGGAGGCCTACGAGCGATGCGACTGCTCGTATCTCGGGATTCCCGACGCTCCGTATCCGGAGTCGGGGGCCTTCCGGGAGCCGGGGACGGCGGGCGTGCGATTGAATAGAAAGGCGGATTTGTTCGTCGCAGAGGACGGATGGCGGATCGCGCTGACGAAGGAGTTCCGCATGTACGACGACGGACGGCTGGGGGTGCGCTGGACGATGCGCAACGAGACCGAACAGACCTTCGAAGCGGTTTTCTGCGTGGACCTGAACGTGACGGTTCTTTCCCCGATCGGTCCGATGCACTGGGTCGGGGTCGACGGGCGGAAGGCGGCGCCGGCCGAACGGCGTGCCGAGGAAGGGGTGCGGGAGGTCGAGATCGGCGACTCCCTTCGGGGGATCGCCGTGCGTTTCCTTCCGTCCCCCGAGGCGGGATTCTGGGCGTTCCCCGTCGAAACGGTTTCGAGTTCGGAATCGGGTTTCGAGCGGACCTACCAGGGCAGTTGTCTCACCTTTCGATGGCCGGTGCTCCTGGGCCCGGGCGACTCGGCCGTTCGGGAAATCGTCGCCGCGGATGCGACCGGCCGGGCGGGGGAACAATGAAGACGGACGGCAGGATACATAGGTCTCGACGCCGCCGGATCGTTTGGAGTAGGAATGCGCGGCGTCCTGTTTTCCGCGGAGAAGACTTGTTCGATGGACAAACGACAGGTGCGTTTCCTCCCCTGCAGCGACGGGAGTTCCGTCTGCGGGAGGCGACGCCGGCAAGGGAGGTTTCCATGCACAGGAAGGCTTTGCAGTGGATCGCATCGGCGATGGTCGTCGCTTTCGTGGCCGGATGCGCGAACCAGGATTCGACCGTCAAGACCAAGGAAGGCGCCGTGATCGGCGGCCTGCTCGGGGCGGCGACCGGAGCGGTCATCGGGAACCAGTCGGGCCGACCGTTGGAAGGCGCGGCGATCGGCGGCGCCGTGGGCGCCGGAACCGGGGCGGTGGTCGGCAGCACGATGGACGAGAAGGACACGCAGGCGGCGCGGGCCGCGCAGGCCCAGCAGCCCGTGAACACCGGAACCGTCAAGGCGCAGCCGGTTCCGGCGACGGTCTACGTCACCTGTCCGAACTGCGGAACGAAGAACGACGTCACCGGGTTCGCTTCGGGAACGAAGGCCCAGTGTCCGAAGTGCGGCACGGTCTTCACGGTTCCCTGATCCTCGGAGGAATGCGCCGTCGGGAAGGCCGAACTTCCGTCCGACGGAACGAACGATGCCGGGGAGGGACGCCCGGGGCGGCGTTCCTCCCCGGATCTGGATCCGGGGGGCGGATTCCCCTACAGTGAGCCGCGGGGAAACGCCGCGGTTTACGAATGCGGGTCGGCTCACTCCGGAACCGCGCGGCTGATCCCGGTTCGAGGAAGATGAGGCGCAACCGCATGCAGACGACGGCCGGATCGGGACGGCGTACGGCCCGTCGCGCGGCGGACTCCGGGGAGGCCTCCCCCGCGGATCTCCCGACGCGGTGTCCCGTCTGGTGGTTGCTCGTCCGCACGACCCTGCGCAGAACCCGCCGGAAAGCGGCGGACCGGCGCCGACGCCCGCTGCTGATGCTCCTAGTCGTCGCCGGTTTCATGTTCGGGTATCTCGTCTTCGGTTTCTGGCTCTTCGATTCCGGCATCCGGTTCATGTTCGAGTTTCCCGCCGTGGGTTCCTTCGTCGTCGACCGGATGATGTACCTCTTCTTCGGCTTTCTCTTCGTCATGCTCCTGTTCAGCCACATCGTGATCGGCTATTCGGCCCTGTTCCACAGCCGGGAAACCGAGTGGTGGCTGAGCCTGCCGATTTCGTCGCTCACGGTTTTTCTTCTCAAGACGGCCGAGACGACCATCCTGGCGTCGTGGGCGTTCGTTTTCCTCGCCCTTCCGATGGTCGCCGCGTACGGGAGGAACATGGGAGCGGGCGCGGGTTTCTACGCGGGATCCCTTCTTCTCTCCCTGCCGTTCGTGTTGATCGCCTCCGGCCTGTCGTCGGCGTTGCTGCTGGTGGTGAGCCGCCTGCCGCGCTGGGCGCGATCGATGTTTCTGGCCGCCGCGATCCTTCTGGCCGGGGCCTGGGGTTGGCTGATCGCCCAGCCGCTGACGCAGGTGGGGGTCGGATCGCTGGATCTGGCGCCGGTGTTCGACCAGGTGATGAGTCACGCCCGGCTGGCGATGCAGCCGCTGATGCCGAGCGCATGGCTCACCCGGGCCGTGCTGGCCCTCGCCCGGGGGCAGGGGCGATCGGCGGCGGGAGAGGTTGCGGCGCTGCTGTCGAGCGGCGCGGTCGGCGTCTGGCTGGCGACCCTGACGGCCGCGATTCTCTATCCCGTGACCTATTCGGTCGTCCGCAGCCGCGGGGCAGGGGGGCGTTCTTTGTTGGAAAGGCGCCGCCGGGCCCGGCGATCCTGGCCGCGGCATCCGATGCGCTGGCTCCCGATGGTCGACGTGGCCGAGCGCGCGGTGACGCTGAAGGACATCCGCACCTTCCTGCGGGACCCGGCGCAGTGGGGCCAGTTCGCGATCTTTTTCGGTTTGCTCGCCCTGTACCTGATGAACCTGCGTCGGGTTCCGTACGACCTGGAGAATCCCTTCTGGGTGAACATGATCGCCTTTCTCAACCTGGGAGCGGCGTGCATGACCCTGGCGACCCTGACGACCCGTTTCGTCTTTCCCCAGCTCAGTCTGGAAGGGCGGCGTCTCTGGATTCTCGGCATGGCGCCGATCGGTCTGAAGCGGATCCTCTGGCAGAAGTTCGCGCTGAGTTCGATGGCGTCGATGGCGGTCACCTTTCTGCTGACGATGATCTCCTGTTCGATGTTGCGCGTGGCGCCGGCGATCTACGCCATGTCGCTGGGGACGGTCCTGTTCGCCAGCCTCGGCCTGAGCGGCCTGGCCGTGGGCCTCGGGGCGATCTACCCCGATTTCTCCCAGGAGAGTTCGGCGCGGATCGTCTCCGGATTCGGCGGCACCCTCTGCCTGTTGCTCAGTCTCTTCTACGTGACGGTCCTGGTGGGCTTCCAGGCGATCCCGATGCATTACCAGATCACCCGCCATCTCTTCTCCGAATCCGAGTTCGTGCGGCTGCTCGCGGTGATCTGGGGCACCATGGCGATGCTGACGGCCGGATGCGTGCTGATCCCGATGACCCTCGCGGGGCGGGCCCTCGCGGTCCGCGAGATCCCCCATGGGCGATAAGCCCGCCCGCCCCTGTCCCGTTGACAGCCTCCGGGGCTTTCGAGAGAGTCCAGCCCCGGAAGGAGATCCACCGATGACCATCCGACGCGCGATTCTCTCGGGAGCGTTTCTGCTGGGCGCGGTCGCCGCCGGGCGGGGAGCGGAGGGGGCGAAGGGGCCGGAATCCGATCCCCGCGATCCGACCGTCTGGCCCAACGCCTGGAGCCATGCCAACAGCGATTCCTGGATCGTGGAACATCACGACTCGATCCGGCGCATGAACCCCCGCCTGCTGGTGATCAATTTCTCCAACGAGATGCCGCCGGAACGGATTCCCGAGATGACCCGGGAACTGATCGAGGCGATCCGGGAAAGCAGCCGGTACCACGGGTACGCCGATCCGGATGCGCCGGCGTTCCTGAACTACGAGGTCTTCCGCATCGTCGATCTCCGGGACCCGGACGGGAAGAAGGGCAACTGTTCCAAGGCGCCGGTGAAGGACGATCCGGACCTGCCGATCAACGCCGATTACGCGGCCTTTTTCGGGGAGGATTTCGCCCGGTGGATCGGGGTGCGGGATCCGGAGGATTCCTCGCGTTTCCTCCGGCTCGACGAACTGGTGGACCGCGGATACGTGCACGAGGTCTGGTTCTACGCCAAGGCCGACGGCGTTTTCCGATGCCTCGAATGCGTTGAGATGAAGCCGGTCTACGACGAGGACTTCCGGCGCAAGAAGGGGGAGTATCGCCAGGCGGGCAACGGCGGGGATCCGGATCAGCCCTGGACCGGCCGCAGCCTGCGCATCAACTGCATCAACCACGAACGGGGCATCGGCTGCGCCATGGAAAACCTCGGTCACGCCCTCGAAGGGATGGCGCATTCCGGATGCATCCCGTACTTCCGCAGGTACTTCTACGAGTACGCGAGCTTCGATCTGGACAAGCGCTGGGGGCTGCCCTTCAACTCCTTCTATCCGCTGTGGGGCGACGACAAGGGGATCGAGTATCCGGATCCGCATACGGCGATTCCCTACGACGGAGAAAAGCGGTACCGGATCGAGAACTACTACTGCGTCGGCGGCAACGTGCATTTCCCGCCCAACGCCCGTCACCACTACGACATGGACAACACGGAACCGGTGATGTCCACCATCGAGGCCTGGAGAATCGATCGGGACGCGCAGGGCGGGGACCGGCGGAAGCCCTGGACGAACGAGGCGATCGCCCGGTACGCCGAGCTGGCGCCGGACTGCATGGGGCGCTGGCTCGTCTACTGGCGGCAGAACATGCCGGGCCTCGACAATCTCCAGAAGGACGACCGGGGGCGGCCGATGAAGAACTGGTGGCCCTTCCTCTTCTATTGACGAATTGTTCCGCCGATCCGGGGGTTCTCATGAGAAAACGGATTTTCGACCTGTCCACGCTCGAATGGCGGGTGGCGGGATTCCACCCGCACGTCTGGCGACGCGAACGCAGCGTCGAGATCGGGGAGGCGCTGCAGGCGGACGTTCCCCCCGTTCCGGCCCGGGTTCCCGGTTCGGTGCAGGGCGCCCTCCGGGAGGCGGGCCTGCTGCCCGACTGGAACGAGGGACTGAACGCGCGCCTGTGCGAATGGGTGGAAAACCGCCACTGGATCTACGAGACGACCCTGCCCGACGCGTGGTTCGAGAGCGGGGAACGGTTCCGGTTGCGTTGTCTGGGCCTCGATTTCCGCGGCGTGATCCGGTTCAACGGGCAGGAGGCGGCGTCTTTCGCCAACGCCTTCGTCCCGGTCGAGGTCGACCTGACGCCTTATCGCCTCGAACGCAACAACCGTCTGCAGATCGTCTTCGAATGCCCCCCGCGCTGGCTCGGGCAGTTCGGGTGGACCCCGCGGATGACCGACTGGAAACCGAGGTTCAACTACCACTGGGACTGGACCGCGCGGCTGGTGCAGATCGGGATCTGGGACGACATCCTGCTGGAGGCCGTCGGTTCCGCCGAGCTGGGCGAGCCGGACGTCGAGGTATCCTTCGATCCGGACGAAGGGCGCGGAAGGCTCGTCGTGCGGGGATCGGCCGCCGGGCCGGACGACGCCCGGGTGCAGGTCGTTCTCTCCCGCGCCGGCACGGTCGTCATGCGCGAGCGCGTCACGCCGCAGGAGTACGAACGGAAAGGTGTGGCCTGGGAGCGCCTGCCGGTGGAGCCGTGGTGGCCGAACGGGGAGGGGCCGGGGGTCCTGTACGATCTGACCGTGGAACTTCTGGCGGGCGATCGCACCGTCCTGGACTCGAAGGATCGCCGCATCGGTTTCCGCGACCTGCGATGGGAACCCTGCGAGGGCGCCCCGTCCGGGGCCGATCCGTGGATTTGCGTGGTCAACGGGCGCCGCATCTTCCTGCAGGGGGTCAACTGGACGCCGATCCGGCCCAATTTCGCCGATGTCGACCGCGAGGAATACCGGCGGCGCCTGGAACTCTACCGGGAGCTGGGCTGCAATCTGTTGAGGGTCTGGGGGGGCGCCTGCCTGGAGAAGGAATGGTTCTACGACCTCTGCGACGAACTGGGGCTGTTCGTCTGGCAGGAGTTTCCCCTGTCGTCGTCGGGGATCGACAACCGGCCTCCGTCCGACGAACGGAGCCTGCGCGACCTGGTCGAAATCGCCGAATCGTATGTGCGCCGCCGCCGGCATCACGCCTCGCTGGCCCTCTGGTGCGGCGGGAACGAACTGGCGGACGACCATGTTCCCGTGGGTCTGGAACATCCGTTGCTCGCGGCGTTCGGGGACGTCGTCCGGCGGATGGATCCCGGGCGGCGCTTCCTGCCGACGTCGCCTTCCGGACCGAGGTACGTGGCGGTCGAGAAGGAGTTCGGGAAGGGGCTGCACTGGGACGTCCACGGGCCGTGGAAGGCGGAGCCGGATCTCGATCTCTGGCGGAAGTACTGGGCGGCGGACGACGCGCTCTTCCGCTCGGAGACCGGCGCCCCGGGGCCGTCGCCGGTCGAGCTGATCCTGCGCACCCGGGGCGATCTGGAGGCGTTTCCTCCCCGTCCCGACAATCCGCTGTGGGCGCGCACTCCCTGGTGGCTGGAGTGGGACGCCTTCCTGTGGGAGAAGGGGAGGGAACCGGAATCGCTCGAGGAATACGTCGAGTGGGGACAGCGGCGGCAGGCCGAGGCGCTGGAGACGGCCGCGCGCGCCTGCAAGGGCCGGTTTCCCCGCTGCGGCGGGTTTCTCGTCTGGATGGGGCACGACTGTTTCCCCTGCGCGGCCAACACGGCGATCGTGGATTTCGACGGCAATCCGAAACCGGCCGCCCGGGCCCTTGCACGGGTGTTCCGCGAGGATCCCGGGGGCGGCGCCGGCGAGTCGGCCTCCGCGGAGGATCCTGCGGGGAAATGAACGACGATCTCCCGGATCCCCTGCCGCGGGAAGAGGTCGTCCGGGCCGTCGAGAGAAAGGGGCCCCGCCGGATTCCCCTTGTCCAGGCGAAGTGGTGGGGGGAGGGCCTCGTCGAAGAATACGGCGATCGGCTGCGGGAATTCGACCGCTATCCGGACGACGTCGTCTTTCTCTGGATGGATCCGTTCGTTCCCGGGGAGATGGGCCTTTCCTGGCGGTGGCGCACGGACGGCGCCCACGACGCCCGGCGGGTGCTCGACGACTGGTCCCGGCTCGACGAGTTCATTGCGAAACTGCCGGATCCGGAACGGGATCCGCGCATCGAACCCCTCGTGGAACGCGCGGTCGCGGCCCGGGACCGGAACCGTTACGTCCTGTTCGCCTGGTGGAACCTCTTCTTCGAACGTCCGTGGTCGCTGCGGGGCATGGAGAACCTGCTGGTCGACTACTACGAATTCCCGGCCAGGGTCCACGAGCTTCACGACGCCCTGTGCCGGTTGTACGAGGGATGGATCCGCCGTGCGGCGCGTCTGCTGCGTCCCGACGGTTTCTGGACCAGCGACGACCTCGGCCACCAGACGCAGTCCATGATCAGCCCCGCGATCTTCCGGGAGTTCCTGTTGCCGTACTATCGCCGGATCGGCCGGACGCTGCGCGAATGCGGGATGCACTTCTGGCTGCACAGTTGCGGAAACAACTCCGAGCTGATGGACGACCTGATCGATGCGGGAGTCGACGTCTTCCATCCCGTTCAGAAGCATACGATGGACGAGAGGGAAACCGCCGAACGGTTCGGCGGAAGGATTTCTTTTCTTGCGGGGATCGACGTCCAGCACGTCCTGCAGGAAAGGGATCCCGAGGGGGTGCGGGCCGAGGTGCGGTTCCTGATCGACACGTTCGACCGGCCGGAAGGGGGCATGGGACTCGCTGCCGGCAACGGGATCGTCGCCGGCACGCCCCTGGAGAACATCCGCGCCTTTCTCGACGAGGCGGTGCGCTACGGCGCGGAGCATCGGCGGCGGTTCGCCGGATGATCACCCCGGGTCCGGGGGGGATTCCTCCCGCGCCGGCGGCCGGGGATCGTCGAGAAGAAGAACCTCGTGTCCCCGCAGCAGGCGGTTCGTCGTTCCCCCGGCGGTCGCGAACCGGACCTCGGTCGGTTCGCCCCGGAAATTGAAGACGGCGTTGCCGACCCGTCCCACGATCGGCAGATCCCCCTCGTGATCGAGACGGATCGGGATTCCGCGCTCCTCGAACAGGGACCGGATTCGGGTCCTGGAAGGGGTCTCGTTGCCGGCGAAATCGATCCAGGCGATCTTCTCGTCCCCGCGCAGGCGCCCGGCGACTTCCTCGCCCAGGGCGTCGTCGAGCCGGTCCCCCGCGACGATCAGCACGAGCCGGAGATCCGCGTACGACGCGGGATCTTCCAGGTCGCTTTCCACGAGCAATCGGTAGGGCACGCCGAAACTCTCGACGATCCCGACGTGCAGCCGGATGAACCGCAGGAGTCGTTCGGACGGAAGAAAGGGTTGTTCGGCCGATCGGGGCGGCCAGGCCGCGCAGGACCAGGTCGGCAGGAAGAGGCCGACGATCGGGGGCTCGGGGCGAAGCCGCGAACGGATTCGGGGCGCCTCCTCCCGGATGAACCGGCAGATCCGCTCGTAGAGACCCCTTTCCCAGGCGGACTCGGTTTCGTATCCCCGGTACCACATGGCGTGGAAGACGGCCCCGAGGGCCATCATCCGGATCTCGTCGCGCCGGATCGCCGCGAAGGAGAAGTCCCAGCCCCCCGCGTGCAGACCGGAATCCTCCCAGCCGATGGCGCTGTCCGAGAGGGTTCGCGACAGGTCGTACGTGGCGGCCGAGGCCGCGCTGCGGTAGAAATCGGCGTTCGGCGTGGAAGTCCACGCCCGGGCGTAGCTCGCCTTGTCGGCGGGAAGATAGGCGAAGATTCCGACCGGGCGGTCCGTCGCCCGTTTCAGCGTTTCGACGGCGTCCGCCTGGAATTTCGAGACGGCTTCGTACCGGAACCTCATGAACCGGACGAATTCAGGCGAGGGCGCGGTCGGGTCGGGCAGGGAAGGGACGGGGTCGAGGCCGCGTTTCCCGCGCCAGGCGTTGAAGGCCCGCAGGGCGTGCACCGAGTATCCTGCCGAGACGGTGCCCAGCAGGGCGGAATCCTTCGTGAAATCGCCGATGAAAAAGCCGGTCTCGCCGAGATATCCCCAGTGGATCGTGAATCCGGCGATCCGCTCGTCGTGGCCGTAGCGTTCGCCGACGGCGGCCAGGTAGCCGCGGAATTTCGCGGTCTGTTCCGGGTCGAAGACGTCGAGGATCGCGTAGTTCGGACTCCGGTTCCATGCATGGGCGAGAACCCTCCCGTCGCTGAGGCGGTCGCGGATCCCTTCGCTCTCGAGGAAGCGGGGCATGACGTTCAGCAGGGTCGTGGATCCGGCGCGGGCGATCCGTTCGAGGACCCTGTCCAGCGAGTCGAAGTCGATTTCTCCCCCGCGATACGGCCCGCAGAAGAGGATCCCGACCGTGTCGAATTTCCCGGCGAGAACGCGGTCGAGTTCCTCGAGGGAGGTTTCCGCGGGAAACGGGTAGGGGAGCAGTCCGTGGGTGCGGTCGAACAGCAGATCACGCACGGCGGCTTTCCGATCGTCCGGTTTCGGGGGAGGAGGGCGGGAAGAATCCGCCCCGGCGGGAAGGGCGCCCGAAAGAAGCGCGAAGACGAACCCGCATGTCGCCGGGAAGATCGCCCCGCGTCCTTTCCCCTTTCCACGGAACGGGAAGATCCGTTGTCGGCGGACGCCGTTCCGGAGGGCGAACGGGGGCATCGTCGTCATTGCGGGGATCTCCGGGGATCGAGGGATGCACCGGAGGAGG
>CAYNBQ010000077.1:1882-17316 GCA_964395275.1 uncultured Verrucomicrobiota bacterium | reverse complement strand
GCATCAAGAAGCCCTGGCCGGGCATGATGCGCACGATGTGGGGCGACCACGAGCGGTTCATCGACGTCTACTTCACGATGTACGAGAACCTCTATTTCACGGGCGACGGCTGCCGCATCGACGAGGACGGGGATTACTGGCTGATGGGCCGCATCGACGACGTGGTGAACGTCTCGGGTCACCGGATCGGCACCGCGGAGGTCGAGAGCGCGCTGGTCAGCCATCCGAAGGTGGCCGAGGCCGCCGTGGCGCCGATGCCGCACGACATCAAGGGGCAGGGGCTCTACGCCTACGTCACCCTGGTGAACGACGACGACGCCAGCGACGAGCTGAAGAAGGAGCTGGTCATGCACGTGCGCAAGGAGATCGGACCGATCGCCGCGCCGGACAAGATCCAGTTCGCCCCGGCCCTGCCGAAGACGCGTTCCGGCAAGATCATGCGCCGGATCCTGCGCAAGATCGCCGAGGGCACGACCGACAAGAGCAGCCTCGGCGACACGACCACGCTGGCGGATCCGTCGATCGTGGACGCCCTGATCGAAGGACGGCAGTAGGGAAAACGGCGCTCCGGTCTCTCCGGATCCGGAGACGGAGGACGTATGCAACGCGGCCCCGGGTCGAACGAACCCTCGTCGGCGCGGGGCCGCCTCTCTTCATTCCACAGGGAGGGAAGTCATGAATGACCAGAAGGTCATGAATCGGAATCTCGTCGTGGTGGGGGCGGTGCTGATCCAGCTCTGCCTGGGCGCCATCTATGCCTGGAGCGTCTTCACGCCCTCGCTGGTGGCCGCCGGATGGTCGAAGGCGAACACGCAGGCGGTCTTCTCGGCCGGCCTCGCTTCGTTCGCCGTGGTGATGTTCCTGGTCGGATGGCTGATGCCGAAGTTCAACCTGCGCATGCGCGCCGTGCTGGGGGCGATCCTCCTGGGCGCGGGCTACGTGCTGGCGGGAATCCTCGGAGCCGACAGTTTCTGGCCGGTCTTCATCTTCATCGGCCTGCTCGGCGGCGCGGGGATCGGGCTGGCCTACGTCGTGCCGATCGCCGTCGGCATGCAGTGGTTCCCGGACAAGAAGGGCCTGATCACGGGTCTGGCGGTCGCCGGTTTCGGGTTCGGGGCCATGCTCTGGGTGAAACTGGCCGGCGCCTGGGGACACCTGATCGAGAACGTCGGCCTGGCGCAGACCTTCATCATCTACGGCGTGATCTTCGGCCTGGCCACCCTCGTCGGCTCGATCTGGATGGTCAAGCCCCCCGAGGGATGGAAACCGGCCGGCTGGGAACCCCCGCCGCCCAAGGCCGACGGCACGGCCGCCGCGGGAAGCGTGGATTACACGATGGGCCAGATGCTCCGGCATCCGCAGGCCTACATGATCTTTCTCTGCTTCCTCTTCGGCGCCGCCGCGGGCCTGATGAGCATCGGCCTGATGAAACTCTTCCCCGGCGAAGCCCTCGTGGCGAACGGATTCGATCCGAAGAAGGCGAGCGCGATCGCCGGCACCGCCATGGCCGTCTACTTCTCGCTGGCCAACGGCATCGGCCGGATCGCCTGGGGCGCGATCTCGGACCGGCTCGGCTACAAGCTGTCGGTCTTCCTGATGCTGGCCACCCAGGGGGTCTTCGTGATCCTCTTCCAGAAGATGGCCGGCGCCCCCGCGACGCTCTACCTCTTTGCGGCCCTGATCGGGTTCAACTTCGGGGGGAACTTCGCGCTCTTCCCGGTGGCCACGGCCGACATCTTCGGCAAGAAGTACATCGCCCAGAACTACGGGTTCATCTTCCTGTCGTACGGGGTCGGCGGGATCTTCGGCCCCATGCTCGGCGGCAAGCTCGGCGACATGGGCAACTTCCCGTTGGCGTTCACCATCTGCGGCGCGCTCTGCCTGGTGGCGGCCGTCGTCATGGCGATGGTGAAACCGCCGAAGGCGCCCGCCGCCGTCGCGGCCTGATCCGCCGGTACGTGAAACCTGCGGGCCCGTCCCCCTCGGGGGCGGGCCCGTTTGCATGAGAGCGGGGCCCGGCGGGAGCGGGGCGGAAATCCGGCCCCGCTCGGCCGATTCCGATGCACGTCTCCCGTGCGGGCCGCCCTTCTCACGGAAGGCGGAGTTCGACGGCGCCGTCGCGTCCGACCGTCTTTTCCACGGTCCGGCCGTTGAGACGCAGGGCGATCGTCGATCCGGCGGGCAATCCCCGCCAGCGCAGCCGGGCCCCCCGGGGACCCCGGACGGTCACCTCGCCGGCGGGAGCCGCGGGGTCGAATCCCCGGATCCGCATGGGAAGATCGGTTTCGAGCAGAACATCCCCCCGTTCGCAGACCGAGATCCCCGCCGGACCCGCGTGGACGTCCAGGACGTCGCCGCGGTGGACCAGGTTTCTCACACCGGCGTCCTCGGCGCCGAGGCATCCGAGATCCAGCCCCCCGTGGAAGCCGGGGGCGACGATCCGCCGGACGGCGCCCAGGCAGAGCAGTCCGCCCCATGTGTAGAGCGGATCCGAATTGGGCACGTCCCCGCCCTCGCCGGTCCGGGAACTGTAGTTCTCGTAGATTCGACCGTCTTCCTCCCAGCCCCTGCGGAACATCTCCAGCCCCCGGAGCGCCAGCCAGTCCGCCTCGTCGTCGAATCCGCACCGGCGCAGGCCCTCGAGCACGAGGAAGTTCATCGGCGGCCAGACCCTCCCGCGCCAGTAATCGTTGTCCCTCCAGGCCGGATCCGTCCTGGCGATGCTCGGCAGGGGCCATTCGCCGCCGAGCCGGTCGGGGGTCAACGCGGTTTCGACGGCCGCTTCCCGGCGCTCGGACGCGCCGATCGCGCAGAGCAGGGGATAGAGAGAAGTCGGCGCAATCCGTTCGCTGAAAACGCCGTCCCAGCCGCGGTTCAGCCACAGTCTTTTTTCGTCGGACCAGAGCGCCTCGTCGATCTGTTCCCTGCGTCGACGAAATCCCTCGGCGACCCGGCGCATCCCGTCGATTTCGGCGTCCCCGGCCCGGGCGCCGAGTTCCAGGATCGATTCCGCGTCCGCCGCGTGCAGCGCGTTCAGTCCGACGTCGGCCTGTTGCAGGGTGCCCGAACGCCGGTCGTACGGGACGCCGTCGAAGACGGGACTGTTGTCCATTCCGCTCTCGTAACAGGCGCAGATCTGTTCTCCGTAGAGCACCTGCCGAAGCTGCGGATAGATCCACGGCCTGTCCGGGCAGGATCCCCATTCGAGCAATCCGTCCCCGTTGCCGTCGCGCCGTTCCGGCCACCAGAGGTGCCACCGGATCAGCGCCGGAAGAAGGGCCAGGTAAGGGGAGGGGTCTTCGAGGATCTGCGCCGTCTGCGCAACGGCCAGCGCGCCGACCGGCGGCTGGGAACGATCGGCCGTGTAGGCGCCCGTGGACAACCGCCAGTTCGGGACGAAGCCTTCCTCGGTGGTGCCCGCCAGGACCGCGCGATAGTTCGCCAACGCCAGGGACGGGCTTTCGGTGGCCGCCATCAATCCGCCGAGGAAACTGTCCCAGCCGAAGAGCAGGACCCCGCGCCAGTCGCGGCTCCATCGGCGCGATACGGGCGTGCAGACGCCCCGGCCGGAACGGTCGAAGACCGTGTTCCAGGTCATCCCGCGGATCATGGCCTCGGGCAACCCCGCCAGGATGCCGGTCCCGCACAGACGGGATCGTGCGTAACGGTCGCGCGCGGCGGCGATCGCCTCGGGAACCCGTGCCGGATCGGGCCGCTTCTCCCGGGGGCCCACGGCGATGCGGAGCCGGCCGCCGGGGTCGCCGACGACCCAGGGGTGATCCACCGCAACGAAAACGCGCTCGGGAGATCGGTCGCCTTCGACGGCGACGGTCCAGGGGCCGAGATGAATCCGGTTCCCTTCGCGCCGGCGCCGCCGGCTGCCGGGTTCGATGAACTCCGCCACGGGCCGTTTGCCCGAAGGTCGGGTGGCGGCGATCTCCAGGTAGAGCACGTCGTCTTCCGCGGCGGATTCGATCCGGAACCGGGCCTCGAATCCCGCCTGCAGTTCGCACGAGGTGTAGCTGCCGTCCGGGGCATGGGGCCCGACGTCGCGCAGGTCGTCCCAGGAGAATTCCTCGATCAGTTCCCGTTCGATCGGGTCGAGAAAGAGAACCCGGACCTCCAGGGCGAACCGGTCCTCCTCGAGAAAGGCGAATCGGTTGAATCCCCGGAAATCCCAGGTGTTCCATCCGCGGGCGCGTACGACGGTCGGGCCGTGTCTCATGGAGAAATGCTATTCCGGAAGACTGCGGGAAGGAAGATCGGACGCGCGACGCCGGGGCCGATTGCGGCCCGGCATCCGG
This sequence comes from uncultured Verrucomicrobiota bacterium, assembly GCA_964395275.1. Classification (GTDB taxonomy): domain Bacteria; phylum Verrucomicrobiota; class CALLYA01; order CAYNBQ01; family CAYNBQ01; genus CAYNBQ01. The sequence continues at coordinate 13,012 of CAYNBQ010000077.1, read as the reverse complement.
CCGGGTTCGCAGCGGGAACCTGTAAACGGAGAAAGGGCGACGGCCCGCGCCGCCGCCCTTTCGGGTTGTTCCGCCTTTTTCCGGCGGGGATGATCAACGCCTGCGCCGGATCCAGCCGAGGCCGACCGCGAGCAGGGCCAGAAGCCCCGGCTCGGGAACCTCGGTGACGACGAGGTTGTCGATGTACGCCGGTCCGTCGCCGGCCACTGCGGTCGGTTCCATTTCGAAGACCCAGCCGCGCAGGGGCCCCTCGCCGGCGCCGAGGGCCGCGTCGGTGTTGACCGCCCCGTCGACGTCGACGCTCGCCACGCCGGTCGTGAAGTCCAGGGTGTAGCTGATGTGTTGCCATTGACCGGGCGTGAGGGCGACCGCCCCGTTGAACTGCCGGGCGAAGGCCCCGCCGTTCTGGTCCCACTGCATGGCCCAGAACCGGCCGAAGTCCTTGTTGTCGGCGTACCAGATGTTGTCGCCCACGTCGGCGCGCCACTGGTCCCACTCGATGGTGACGATGGGGGCGGTCGTCGGCCCGAAGGCGATGGCGACCCCCTGCCAGCCGCCGCTGTTCCCCGGCGGATCCAGTTCCAGCACGTTGCCCATGCCCGAACCGGTCGGGTCGGCGACGATCTGGGCCATCGGATATCCGCCGTCGGTGTCCTCTTCCCAGCCGAATTGGCCGGGGAGATCCCCCAGGGCGTATCCTTCCCATCCGCCGACGTCGTAGACGACCACGCCGAAAGCGCTCGATGCGATGATCAGCGCACATCCCGCCAGCAATGCGATCGCGTTCTTCATACCGCCTCCTTTACCCCCCAAGGGGCTTCGCATGCTGCCTGTCGGTCTCTCAAAGGTTCAAAACCAGGCCACGAGGAATATTCGCGCTACCGGCCCCGCGGAGTCAATCCGGGAATCGCGCCGGCCGCGCCCGCGATTCGGGTGCAATTTGAACGCCTTCGGGAATTGCACTAGGCTCCCCGGCGTCCGGAAGGCCCGGATTTCGAGGTGATCGCATGATTTTTCTTCGCCGCCTTCTCAGCGTCGTGCTCGTGGCATCGGTCGGAGGCTCGCTCTCCGCCAAGACGATCGACGTGAACGCGCTGGTCGCCTCGGGAGAGGCGACGGTGACGCACAGCACGATCGACATCGGCTCGATCCGCAACGTCTTCGACGGGGACACCGCTTCCCTGGCGCGCAGCGCCGCGGTGAACCCGATGACCGTGCGCATCGTCTTCGATGCGTACTGGAAGATCGGGGAAACGGGGACCTTCTTTTCACATGCGTCGGAATACCGCTGGAAGGTCGAGGCGGCCTCGAACGTCGCCGACCTCGAGTCGCGAACGGGCACCTATCGGTTGTTGACCGACTGGCGGACGGCGGGCGACCAGGCCTGGAGCCGCGCGACGATCGCCCCCGCGGCGAAGGTGAAAGTCGTGGAACTGACCGCCGAACGTCTCGTCGGCGACGACTACGTTCATTTGAACGAGTGGGAACTGGTCCTGTCGACGCGCCCCTTCGAGTTCATCGGGGTGCAGCGGGATCCGATCAACGGCCGGGTCGGCGTCACCTGGCGGAGCCAGGCGGACGTGAAGTACGAGGTCCTCGGCAGCGTCGACATGGACGCGTGGACGCCCTTGGCCGTGGTCGATGCGAACGGGTCGCTGACGAGCTGGTACGATCCCGGGACGTTTTCGACGCCTGCCCGGTTCTACCGCGTCGGTCTCTGGGAGGAACCGACGCAGGATCTGGACGTCGGCTGGATCGGACGGACCCCGCGCTACGATTACGACGCCCCGAAGGGCTGGCCGGATCCCGGGGATCCCGTGACGTTCCATGCGCACGTCCTGAACCTCGGCAACCAGGTCGTGGGCTCGGTCGGCTACCGATGGACGATCGACGGGACGACCGAGGCCGAAGGGGTGCTGACCGATCTGCTTCCGGAGGAGAACCGCGTCGTGGGCCTGCCGTGGGTCTGGCAGGCGGGGAACCACACCGTCGGGTTCGAGATCGATCCCGCCGGACAGATCCCGGAGATCAGCGAGGAGAACAACGAGGTCGTCGACCGGATCAACGGACTGGCCGTGGGATTCTGGGTCGAGCAGAGCGTCTACGACTACTTCCGGGAGCACCAGATCGAACTCGGGTTGGGATCCAATTCCTGGGAGGACTGGGCCCAGCGGCAGATCCGGCGGTGGAACGAGATGCTCGAGAACGCCCGGTGGCCGTTGACGCCCGACGGCGTGCTCGACCGCGTCCGGTTGGACAAGGTGACCGTGGTGCCCGACGGGGCGTTGCCCCTTTCCTGGGGGTTGCCGACGAATCACCCGGATACCCGGGACAAGACGGTCGACATGATGTGGGGCTTCCCCGCGACGCTGCTCGACGGCGATTTCTACGCGGTGCGTCTCAACGGACCGTTCAACTACGAGGGATCGTTGATCCACGAGCTGAACCACGCCCGGTACCTGATCGACAGCTACGGCTTCGACGTCCACGGGTCGCAGGTCCGCATCGAGGAAGACGGCACCCCGGTGGCCGGCACGTCGTACATGCCGTACATCGCCTGGGAAGTCGTCCACTACAACGACTCGGGCGGGATGATGTCGGGCGACTACACCTGGTACTCGGAATACGACGCCGCGTGCTGGAACCGGATCGCCGGTCGACGTGCCAAGGGCGGCAACTACAACGCCCCGAGTTCCATCGGCGAATGGCTCAACACGGATCTGCCCGAGACGAACGTGGTGACCATCGTGGATCATCTCGGGAACCCGATCCCGGGCGCGGACGTGAAGATCTACCAGTCGACCGGGGCGTCGGGGTGGTACGCCAAGGACTACGACAACATCCCCGATTACGAGTTCGTCACGGACGCGGACGGCACGATCCGACTGCCGCGCAATCCCTTCGGAACGACGATCGTGCACGGCTACGGGAACGCGAACGGGGTGTTGATCTTCCGGATCGAGGTCGACGGCGAAACGTATTACCGGTTCCACGAGGTGACGAAACACCACAAGGAATACTGGCGGGGGCATACGGACGTCGGCCGATACACGATCCAGGTCGATTATTGATGCGGTCCGGCGGGCGGGGCGGGGGGATCGGCCTCCTGCTCTGTTTCGGGTCGCCGAACGAATCGGGACGACGCGGGATTGCGCGACGGGGCGTCGCGTTTCCACAGGCAGATCTTCGCGGGAGCAGAGACGCAAAGCGCAGCCTGAAGGGCTGCGGCTCGATAGCCCGGGGCAACGCCCCGGGGAAGCGGTCCGTGCCCGTTCTTCGCGCGCTGAAGGCGCGCCGCCGGGCGGACTTCCACGTTCCTTCTTACGCGACGGGGCGTCGCGTCTCCACAAGCCGTCCTTCGAGGGGAAGCGTGAGCGGGACGGGTCCCTTCTACGAAGCTCCGCACAGCGTCGCTTCTGTAAAGGGACCGGTCCCGGCGCCGGCGCGGCACGGCAATGGACCCGTGAAGGAAAATCCCTGGATCCGGGATGATGGACAAAGTAGGAGGCCGACCCCGTTCGGCCGATTCTTTCTACCCGCAAAGGACGACCTGCTGGAGCCGGAACGCCCTCGTTCCGTATCCAAATCTGCGCGACGGGGCGTCGCGTCTCCGCAAGCCGTCCTTCGAAAGAGCCCGACGCCTTCGGCGCGCTGCAGGGTCGGCCGGTTTCCTCCGCGCAGGGATGCGGAGGGGCATCACCCGTTTTTCCCGTCCAGTACGATCCGGATCCGCTGTTCGATCCCGATCGGCACGGCGGGCAGGCGGATTTCCACGATCGAGCCCGCCTCGGGCGGAGGGGGCGCGCCTTCGCCGCCGAAAGGCATGGGCAAACGACCGCCCTCTCCCGGCGGCGTCGCGGGCGGCAGGATCCGATAGCGGGGCGCGGCCCGCGCGCCGTCGTCCGGTTGGATCGACTCGCCGTTCAGACGCACCGCGCCCGGCCGTTCGCCCGGCTCCAGATGGACCCGGATCACCCAGCTCCGTTCTCGCGGCCGGCCGGGGAACGAGCCCGTCGCCGGATGAAGGGTGAGGGTTACGACGTTCTCCGGATCCCGCCGCATCGTCACCCGGGTTTTCAGGAAGAGACCCCGGAGGTAGTCCTGCGTTTCGCCGTCGTCTTCGTAGAGGACGCGTTCCACGGCCGCATCGCTCCGGGCGGGATAGGCGTCGACGATCACCCGGGTCCAGGGGCGCTGTCCGGTGTGGAACACCTGGGGGATGCCCAGGACGATTCCGCCTCGCCGAACGAAGATCGGGGTGAGCCGGACGGGCGCCTCGACCTCGATCCGCGCCGGTCCCCGGAGGATCCGGCCGGTCCAGGCGTCTTCCCATTCCCCGGGGGGCAGCCAGAGCCGGCGCACGGAAGCCCCGGCTCCCGGCGGCGTCCAGTCCAGCCGGCAAACGGCGTCCCAGTACCAGTCGTAATACTCGATGCGGATCGGGTAGGTCGCGCCCTCTTCGAGACGAATCGATCCGTTCGCGCGGACTTCGGGATGTTGTCCCCAGTTGTCGACCACGAGCCGGTCGCCGATCCAGAGTCGGGATCCGTCGTCGGAGGCGACCGCCAGGTCGTAGACGCCGGTCTCGGGGATCGGCCCGAGCGTCCCGGTCCATCGCACCGAAAACCCTTCTGCGGGCAGGCCCTCGGCGGGCGGATCCATCTTCCAGCGGAAATCGATCTCGGGATCGGTGCGCACGAGGGCGGGAGGACCCTCCAGTTTCTCGTTGTCGAAGTATTCGCCCCGGAGCCCCGGGTTGCCGTCGGGATCGCGGAGAAGACCCGGCGGAATCCTGCGTTCGCTGCCGCGCACCACCGGTGCGACAAGGATGTCGTCGGCCAGCAGATACTGCAGATCGTCCTGCGCCTCGGGAAAATCGGGCCACTCGAGGTCGCACCGGCGCAGCAGGGGCGTCCCGTCTTCGAAGGAGCGCCGCGCGGCCGCGTAGAGGGTCGGCAAAAGCCGGTATCGCATTCGCACGTATTCGCGCACGATGTCCTCGGCCTCGTCGCCGTAGGCCCAGGGATAGCGGACCCGGCCCAGGGTGCAATGGAGGCGGGTCACCGGCGAGAGGCATCCCCATTCGACGAACCGCAGGTAGAGTTCCGTGGAGGGATCGCCGGTGTGTCCACCGAGGTCCTGGTTCACCCAGGGAAGAAGCCGGATGCCGTCGGAGACGGAATCGCGCACCCCCTGACGGAGCGCGTCGAAGGTCGAGTGGATGTCGCCGGTCCACCAGATCGGGTAGCGGTGGCTCGCCGGATGGTTCGAACGCATGCTCATGATGACCGGACGTTTCCGAGGGCGGAAGCGCGCGTGGATGTCGGTGAAGAGGCGCTGCCCCCAGACCTCGCGGTCGATGCCCTTCACGGGCCCCGGAATGATTCCCGGCCAGTTGCGGTCGAACCACCAGAAGTCGATGCCCAGGGAGAGAAGACGGGTCAGACCGTTCCATCGGTAGCGAAGCTCGACGGGGTCGAGCTGTCCCCGGGCATGTTCCAGGGGTTCGGGATGATCGTTGAACATCAGGCGGACGTTCCGGCGATGGGCTTCCCGGAGAAAGCGCGACATGTCGGGGAAGAGATCCTCGGCGATGTCGTATCCGTGGGACCCGCCGACGCGCCAGTTGGTGTCGACGACGAAGACGTCCAGCGGAATGCCGTCGGCCCGGTACCGGTCGATCACCGCCAGGGCTTCCTTCTCGGTGTAGGGATGGTATCGGCTGTCCCAGAATCCGAGCACGAAGAGGGGCGGCAGGGGAATCGGACCCGTCAGCCGGAGGAACTCGCGGCGGACGGCCCGGTAATCGGCGGGACGGTTGATGAAGACGTAGACATCCGGCGCGTCGTTCCCGAGGACCCACCCCGAGGTCGGGTACAGCGGATCTTCCGGCGGCAGGGCGTCCTCGGGCGGCGGGGCGGCGCCCCACGGCGGGGGAATGATCCGCGGGGAATCCGCCGCCGCGAAGGCCGGTCCCATGTCGTTGGGCGCGGGGAACCGGGGTCCGGCGGGGAGATCGGACCCGACGCGGTAGAGGAGTTCCCCCGACGGGGAACGGATCTCGATCCCCTCGAGCGACGATGCGTCCACCGGCAGGAGGACCGCGTAGTGTTGCGTGGACACGACGGTTCGACCGTCTTCGCCCTTCCGGATCCGGGCGGGAACTCCGGGCCAGGATCGTTCGACGACGAGGAACGTTTCCCGGTCCTCGAACCCGAGGGGTCCCCTCCGTTCGATCCGGACCAGGCGCGGCGAAAGCGTCTGGACCCGGATATCGCCGACGATGACGTCTTCGCCCCTGGCGGAGGAGAGGAGCGCGAGGAGGCAAAGGAGGGCCGGGAAAACGGTGCGGAGTCTGTTCATCGGCGGGACGATCTCCTGGGTTGCGGTGCGCAGGGATTGTCGGGAAGACGCGGCGCGAGGTCGAGCCCGCGCAGACGCGGGAGGGCAATCGACCCGCGGAGGAAAATCCGTGGATCCGGGGTGATGGACAGAGCAGGAGGCCGATCCCGCTTGCCCTGCGTCTTGTCCTCCGAAGTGCCGCATTTGCGGGACGAAGGAGGAAGTGCCGCCCCACGGGCGGGACGAAGCAAGGTTCGGCCGATTCCGATATGCGGGGCGGCACGGATCGCCCCGCAGACGCGGGGCTCCTACTTTGGGATCTCCGAGCGTCGTCGTCGTCGGATTCTCTTTTTCGTTCCACCGACCTGGCGGGGCTGCATAGGGCAAGACGGGATCGACCTCGGCGGAGAATCGGGGATAATCGGCCGACGCGATCGGCAGGGAACGGCAACAAACGGGAGGGGAGGGGTATGACGGTTGGGTTGATCTTCGATGTCGACGGCGTGATCGTCGATTCTCCGCACGAGAAGGCATGGGGCGAAAGCCTCCGCCGGCTCTTTTCGGAGGATCCCGAGTGGCGGGTGGTTCTGCCCCGGACCCGGTATCGGCCGGAGGATTACAGCAGCGAGGTCTACCTCTCCCAGGCGGCCGGAAAACCGCGCAGCGCCGGCGCCCGGGCGTTGCTCGATTACTACGGCGTTCCCGACCCCGACGGCCGTCTCCTGGCCCGCTACATGGAACACAAGCAGGAGGTCTTTCTCGAACTGGTCGATGCGGGCGATTTCCGAGTCTTCGACGACGCCGTCGATCTGATCCTGGAGGCCCGCGCCGACGGGGCGCGCCTGGCCGCGGCGTCTTCCTCGAAGAACGCGAACCGCCTTCTTCAGAAGGTCCGGCTCCCCGCGTCCGCCGGCGGGGCGGCGACCCTGCTGGACGTCTTCGACGGCAACGTCTGCGGGCGCGATTTCCCCAGGGGGAAACCCGCGCCCGATATCTTTCTCGCCGCCGCGGAATCGATCGGGCTCGGGCCCGAACATTGCGCGGTCTTCGAAGACGCCGTTTCGGGGGTTGCCGCCGCCCGGGCGGGCGGCTTCTACTGCGTGGGCGTGGCGCGCCTGGGCGACGACGCCCAGCTCGCCGGCGCCGGGGCGGACCGGGTCGTGAACGATCTCCACGGTCTCTGGCCCTCGATCCGATCCGTACTGGAGAACCCGGGGGATGAACCGGCCTGATTCGGCCCTTCCCCGGGCGGGGGATCCGATCGACCTGGCGCCGTTCGGTCGGCGTCGATGCTGGATCGGCGTCTCCCCGCGGGAGATCCGCGCGTTTCCCTGGAAGGCGGGCGAGGCGCCGGGGACGGAGTTGCAGGGAAAACGCGACGACCCCCCGCACCTCGGCATCGAATGGGACGAACCCCGGGACATCGTCGCCGTCGCCGTCCTTTGCGCAGACCCGGAGGCGTTTCTGTCCGCGCGGCCGTACGTCGAATACTGGCAACACGCCTGGCCGTGGCCCGCGCGGGATTCGGTCCGCGGCGCGCACCGGGGATGGTACGGGCGGGACGACCCGTTGCACGGCGTCTGGCGGCGGGTCGTCGCCGGGATCGAAAGGAACGGGAAGGGCGGGATCCTCTTCCGATTTGCGCGGCTCGATCTGGTCGAGATTCCCGATCCCCGGCGTCTCGAGGAAGCCGAGGATTACCTGCCCGAATTCCGGCGGACGCTGAAGATCCGGGTCTGTTGCCGGGAGGATCCCCGGGTTTCCGTCCATTCCCTGGCGGCGTTCGCGGCCGGCTCCTGGCGGGAAGGGTCGATCGCCCTGATCCGCCCGGGCGACGGGCGGCGTCCGCTGGGCCCGGACCTTCGCGTGCGGATCGAGAACGGCCATCTCCTTTCGGTTTCCGGGGAAGGGGACCGGGCGCGGTTTCTTCACACGGGGATCGCCGAACCGACGGCGATGAGCACCACCCTCTCGTGGGAAGACGATCAGGGGGAAGGATTCGCCGTCGGCGTCGAGGAGGTCCTTCGGGAAGGGGGCGTCTGGATCCCCGATTTCGGGGTGCTCCTGCGCCCGGCGGATTCGACGGAAGATCCGCGGGAAACCGTCGAACGGCTGACTCGCGGCCGGCCGGCGACCATCTACGATCGCGTGACGGAGGAACCGGAGCAGACCCTCGATCGGGCGATGGCGGAAACGCCGCGCCTGGCGCCGGCGATGCAGGCGCCGCCGGTCGGACGGTATGTGCCGCTGGGGCTGGAAGGGAACCGGGCCGCGTTCGCCCTGCGCTTCAACGGAAACATTTTTCTGTCCAAGGGCGGGCTTCGTCCGGCGGGCCGCGACACCGTCGGGCTCGACTGGCCCGGGTCCGACGTCTTCATCCGGTTCGGCAGCGGCGATCCGCCGGACGAACGGGAACGGGAGGGGGCCTGCGTCCAGCGATGGCCCGATCCGGCCGTTCCGGTTCTCGAGACGGCGTGGATGGATCGGGGCGTGGAATACCGGCAGACCTGTTTTGCGGCCCCGCTGGAAGGGACGTTCCCCGACCTGCCGGCGGCGCGGGGAGACGAACCGATCGTTCTGCATCTGCGATTCGATCTCCGCCGGGCGGCGCCGGACGCGGGTCCCGCGTCGGTCCGGGTGAGGATCGATCCCCCGGAGAAAATGCGGTTCCGTAACGGCGCCCTGGAAGCGGTCGGCCGATACGTCCGCCGGGACGTCCGCGCGAGCGAAAGGTACCGGGCGCAGCTCGACGCTCCTTCGATTCCCGACGAGTTCCGATGGGAACTCGATCCCTATCCGGACCCGCGCATACGGCTCTGGGCGTCCGATCCCCCGAAGGGCCGCTGGACCGTCGTCGCCGCTCCCCGCGAAGGCCGACGCCCCCCGGCGGAACCGACGGCGCTGCGATACGAAGCGGAACTCGAACCGGGCGAGGCGGTCACTTTGTTTCTTGCCGTCCCGTATCGTACGCCGGCCGGGGCTTCGACGAGCACGTCGCCCGCGTCCCGATTCGAGGAACGTCGTGCGGAGGCGGAACGCTTCTGGGGCGGGGTCGGTCGGCGGGGCATGCAGTTGCGGTGCGGCGAACCGCTGGTCGACGATTTCTTCCGCGCGGCGCCGGTGCACGTGTTGATCACCGCCTGCCGCGACCCGGGATCCGGCAGGTACGTGGTTCCGGCGGCGACCTTCGCCTACGGCGCGTGCGGCAACGAGGCGTGCCTGCAGATCCGGCAACTCGACTACCGGGGGTGGCACGACGCCGCGGGGGCCTACCTCGACGGATTGGTGCGGATGCAGGGGAAGGCGGAGCCGGACGGCGATTTCGGCTCTTCCGAAGGATGGCTGCAGGGAGTCGATTTCTACGACGGCGAACCGATCCGGGCGCAGTTCGGGTACAACCTGGATCACGGCTTCATTCTTGCCTGCCTGGCGGAGCACTACCTGCTGACCCGGGATCGGCCGTGGCTGGAGAGAACGGCGGGGGCGATCGTCGCCGCCTGCGATTTCGTCGTTCGCGAGCGGAAACGGACGATGATCGAGGAGGACGGGCAGCGATCTCCCGCGTGGGGGCTTCTTCCCCCGGGGCACCTGGAAGACAACCCGGAATGGCGACACTGGTTCGCCGTGAACGCCCATGCGTACCGGGGCATGGAACTCTCCGCGCGGGTTCTTCGGGAGATCGGGCATCCGGAGGCGGAACGGATCCGCGGCGAGGCGGCCGCATATCGCGCGGACATCCTGGACGCGGTGCGCCAGGCGAGGGTCGCCTCCCCGGTCGTCCGTCTGCCGGACGGGACGAGCGTGCCGCATCTGCCGACTCGGACGCACCTGCGCGGGGCGGACTGGGGATGGTTCCGGGAAGTCGCCTACGGTCCGCTGCACCTGGTCGACGGCGGTCTGCTGGAACCGGACGCGGACGAAACGACCTGGATCCTCCGTTACCTGGAGGATCGGGCCTTCGTGGACCGGGACCTGGGCCGGCCGATCGATCCGGAAAAGGAATGGTTCAGCCGCGGCGGGGTGACGATCCAGGCCAACCTGTTGAACAACGCGACGGCATATCTGCGGCGCGACCAGATCCGCCATGCGGTGCGGGTGATGTTCAACACGTTCGCGTTGAGCCTCTACCCGGACGTCCTCTGTTTCACGGAGCATCCCGTCGTCGAACCGGGCCGGGGAACGGGTCCGTACTACAAGACGCCGGACGAATGCGCGTTCCTGAACACGTTGAGGAATCTCCTGATTCATGAGACCGGAGACGATCTGTGGATCGGCCGGGGGATCCCGCGATGCTGGATGAGGAAGGGAGATCGGATCGAGGTCGAGAACGCGGCGACGTGGTTCGGACCAATGTCGATCTCGATCGGGATCGAACCGGATCGCAGCGTGGTGCGTGCGGCGCTGCCGGAGCGGAATCCGCCGAAGCGGATGTTTCTGCGACTGCGCCGGGCCGACGGCGCCCGCGTGGGGCGGGTGACCATCGGCGGGACGGAGAGGGACGTGCGGATCCTGCCCGACGGCGAGACGATGGAACTGCCAGGGGGCATCGAGCCGGAAACGGTGATCACGGCGGAAACGGGCCGCGCAACCGGGAGATCGAGGGATCCCGCGAAGGAAAACCTGCTGTAGGATGCCGATCCCGCCTTGCCCTTCGACTTGTCCTCGTCTTGTTCATCGTAGTGCCGCATCTGCGGGAGGAAGGAGGAAGTTCCGCCCGTCGGACGGGACGAAGGGGGACGTTCCGTGGTCGCCCGAACGGGATCGGGCTCCTACTTTGGGTTGCGTGGG
>CAYNBQ010000077.1:0-1782 GCA_964395275.1 uncultured Verrucomicrobiota bacterium | reverse complement strand
TCGGGCTCCTACTTTGGGTTGCGTGGGAAGAGAGTAGGAGGCCGATCCCGCTCGGCCGATTCTTTCAACCCGCAGAGGAAGACCTGTGGGGTGGAGAAGCGTCGGCCGATTCCGATGCGCGCGGTGAATGCATCGCCTCTCCACAAGCCGATCTTCGTAGTTTCGTGCCATCCGTGGTATCGTTGTCGGGATGATGATGAAACCGACGGGTTCTTCTGGAGGATGAGGAAGATGAGCGACGACGAATTCGTGGATCCGGATCTGCTGGGAAGCGCGGCGGATGAACGCGAGGAGGATCCGGCGCAGGACGTCGAGGTTCCTGAGGCGCGCCGGGATCTGGAGCGCAAGACGCTCGAGATGGAGGAACGGCTGCGGAAGCTCCGGCAGGAACAGGAAGAACTGGAGCTGAAACGGGGCGAACTCGAGGATCTGCGGCGCCGACAGGATCAGTTTCTCAGGGAACGGCGGGCGGTGCGCGAAGATCTCGCCCAGGCCGTCGTTCTTCTCGAACGGGAGATTGCGGCGATCACCGATCGCCTGGAATGGATGCGGACCACCCGGGACGGGTTCCGCGAGAAACTGGCCCAGATCGACGCAATCGACGAAAACACCTGGACGGAAGAAAACCTTCGCGAGGAGGTCGATTTCGGACTGCGCCTGCTGTCCGACGCGCGGGTGGAACATGCGCGGGCCCAGAGCCGGTTGCAGGAGATGATCCAGGCCGGAGGGTCCCGGCGGGACGACGGCGCCGAATCGGAGACGCCCCGGGCGGCGGCGTCGTTCGGGCTCGGGGAGATGGTTCGCCTCGGGTTGGCCGTGGCCCTGCCCGTGGCTGTCGTCGTGGTGATCTCGTTGGTCATCCTGACTTGGATTCTCCGATCGCCGGCGATGTGAACGCCCGTCGGGGGTTGTCCCGCTCCGAGGCCTCCGGCATCGGGGGCGTCTACCGGGTGATCTTCAGCCCGCGCGGTGTGGTTCGGGTGATCTTTCCGGATCAACCCCTTCCCGCCGGGTGGGATGATCTTCCCGCGGCGCCCGCGGACGATCCCATGGCCCGGCGGATCCGCGAGGCCTTCTCCGACTGGGCGCGGGGCGGCGACGAACCCCGGACGCTTCCGGTGGATCCGGAATTCGGGACGCCCTTTCAACGACGCGTTTGGGCCGCCCTGCGCGAAATCCCCCGGGGACGGGTCGCGACCTATGGGCAGGTGGCTGCATACATCGGCGCCGGCGCGGAGACGGCGCGGGCGGTCGGAGGCGCATGCGGCGCAAACCCCGCGCCGATCGTTGTGCCGTGCCACCGCGTAGTGGCCCTGGAGAGTCCCGGCGGTTTCGGTCCGGGCGTGAAATGGAAGATCCGGCTGCTGGACGCGGAGGGGGTGAAGCCCGACAAACGCGGTTTGTGGGAGTTCAATGTGCGGAGAGAACCGGACAACCGGTGGTGAGAGGCCGATTTCGGGTCCCTCGAGATTCGTCCCGACAAAGCATCGGCGAAGATCGGGATCGGTCGATCCGTGGCGCCACGGCCTGAAGGGGCGCCGCCGGGCGGGGACGGAGGCGGAGGTTCCATGATCGCCCGACAGGGGTCGGGCTCCTACTTTGTTTTTCCGAAGCCGTCCGGGATTGCGCGACGTGCTGCTTCGTCGCGCCCGGCAGGCGGGACTATGGCGCCGAACGGGGCGTCGCGTCTCCACGGGACGTCCTTTGACGGGGGCGTGAGCGGGACGGGTCCCTTCTGCGAAGCTCCGCCCGGCGTCGCTTCCGTAAAGGGACCCGTCCCGG
>CAYNBQ010000076.1:0-17763 GCA_964395275.1 uncultured Verrucomicrobiota bacterium | reverse complement strand
CCCAGCCGGAACTCTACATCCACTACTACGTACCGGCGGAGGTGTTCGCCGACGAACCCTTCAAGCTGGGCGTGCTGGTCGAGAACCGCGGCGACGGCTGGGCGCGCAACGTGAAGATCGAAAGCGGCCAGCCCGAGATCGTTTCGAACGAATCCGGCCTGGCGGTCCAGCTCGAAATCATCGGCGTTTCCTTCGGCGGTTCCCAGGGGGACACCTTCCGGCTGACGCTGGGCGACATCGCGCCGAATTCGAGCGTGAACGAGTACTGGATCCTGCAGAGCAACCTCGACGGGCGGTTCGAGGAGTTCACGGCGGAGATGTCGCACCAGGCCTACAAGGGCGTGCAGATCAACCCGTTCATCCTGGGCGTGGACACCGAGATCATCCTGCACGACAACCTCTTCGCCGACGCGCAGGATCCGAACAACGCCTTCAGCCTGATCGACCGCGACCGGGACGGGTTCCCCGACTACCTGATCAACCTCTACAGCGGACTCCGGTTCCCGATCGAAATCCCCGAGAACGTCACGGTCACGCGGCAACCCACGGAGACGGATCGCACGATGGAACTGGTGGTGCCGCCGACGGCGGGGTTCGTCGTGGTGATCGTGCCGGATCCCTTCGGCGACTCGAACCTGCGCTCGGTGACGCGGCTCGCGGACGGGGACGGCGACGATACGATCCTCAGCGGCAACAACTTCTGGAAGAGCGGCGGCAACGTCTATTTCGTGGATGAACTCGGCTACATCGACGAGTTCGGCGAGAAGCAGCCGACCGCGGGAACCTACGTCCTCGATTTCCGTTCGGGACTGGAGATCGACGACGTAACGGCGGTGCCGGTCGAGTTCAGCATCGTGTACAGCGAGGAGGCCTTCGATCCGACCGGCCTGCCGTATTACGAAGACGGCGATTTCACGATCCACCCGCCCGCGCCCGGATCGGCGCTGGCGACCTACGAGCTGGGAGAACCGATCTTCTACCTCGACGTCCCGCCGACCGAGGGGCAGAAGGCGGTGATCCGGGCGGTGCTCGTGAACCGGGGCGTCGGCGCGGAACAGACGCCCGTCGAATTCTGGGTGACGGATCCCGACGGCGTCGAGACTCTGCTCGAGACGATCGAACCGGAAGATCCGCTGAAACCCTTCCGGCACCTGGAAATCCTCGCGGACTGGATCCCGCAAACGGGCGGCGAACATACGATCACGGTGCGGCTGGGCAACGATTCCCCCGTGAACGAGATCGAACTGAGTGTTCGCGTGAATTCGAAGCCGTTCGCGGACGCCGGGGCCGATTTCACGGCGCGCGTTTCGGAACCCGTGAAGTTCGACGGAATGCGATCGCTGGATTCCGACGGGTTCATTCTGAGCTACGTCTGGGACTACGACGACGGGAGTTTCGGCGGCGGCGTGGGACCGACGCATGTCTACGAACGGGCGGCGACCTACCGGGTGCGCATGATCGTCAAGGACGACGTCGGCGCGATGGCCGAGGACATCATGCAGGTGACGCTGCTGGACGAGCGCCCCGACCTGGTGGTGGACGACATCCTGGCGGATCCCGAGACGCCGGCCGAGGGCGACCCGGTTACGATCCGAGCCCGCATTCTGAACCGGGGAGCCGGGATCATCGCCGACACGCCGTTCCTGGTGACGCTGTACGTGGACGGTCTGCACGAGGCGACACGAACGGTTTCGACCGACCTGGCATCCGGCGAAGACGTGCTGGTCGAGTTTCCCTGGACGGCGGTCGTCGGCAACCATCTGTTCACGGTGCGGGCCGACGACATGGGCGACGCAGTCGACGAACAGAACGAGGGGAACAACGCCCGCACGACCGCGCTCCATCCGGAGCAGCTCTACTTCCCGGACCTGGTCGTGGAAGGGGTGGAGGTCGGGATCGATCCGGAAACGCCCGTGCCCGCGGGGGCCGAGGTTCCGCTGACGGCGACGGTGCGCAACGTCGGCACGAGCGGCGCGACGGCGTTCCGGACGCAGTTCTACGTCGACGGCGTTTATGTCGGGTTCGGCGTGATCGAGGCGCTCGGCCATGAAGAAGGATCGAACACGGCGACGGTGACGGTGCCGTGGGCGGTGGAGGCGGGCGCCCACGAGATCCGGGTGGAAGTCGACGGGCCGTTGAGCCACGTGCTGGAGTCCGACGAGACGAACAACGCGTATGTCGGTCGTACGGAGGAACTGGAGGTCCTGCTGCCCGACCTGGCGGCGGAGGGGATCTCCATCTGGCCCCCGGCCGGCGAACTGCTGCCGGGCGAAAGCGCCGGCGTATTCGTGCGGATCGTCAACCCGAGCGATGTCGCCGCGACGGGGCCGGTAACCGTCGTTCTGAAGGCGGACGGCGTCCCGGTCGGATCGGCCGAAGCGGGTCCCCTGGCTGCGGGAGCGGAGACCAGCGTGCGGTTCAACTGGAACGCCGCGCCGGGGACCTGGACGCTGACGGCGGTGGTCGATCCCGCCGACGTTGTGGCGGAGACGGACGAGGGGAACAACACGGCGGTGCTGGAGGATGTGGCGATCTCCCGCGTGCAGGCGGACCTGGTCGTGGACGACATTTCCGCGGCCGGCGAACTCCGTTACGGGGAAGAAGCGCTGATCGCAGTGCGCTATGCGAACGCGGGCGACGGACGGACGGACCGGCCGTTCAACATCCGTTTCCTGGTCGACGGGGTTCTGAAGCGCGTGGAACGGGCGGAAGGGGCGCTGGTCCCCGGCGGCTACGACACGTGGTTCATCCACTGGACGGTCGACACGGATTCGGGCGGCGACGTCGTGCTGGGCGCGGTCGTCGATGCGAACGGCGAGATCTCCGAGAGCGACGAGGCGAACAACGGATACGAGACGACCCTGCCGGTGATTGCCGGGTACGCGGCGGATCTGGCGACGGAGCGGGACGTCTATCTTTCGGAAGAGGCGATAGCGTTCGATCTCGCCGCAGCGGATTCGGCGACGGGGGATCCGCAGGGACCGGCGGAGGGCGCCTCGGCGGTGCTCGTGGTGCGGGACGCCGCCGACGCGGAAGTCTACCGGACCGATTTCCTCTTCGACGCGGACGCGCGGCGGTTCGGGGCGGAGATGCCCGCGGGGACGCTGCCGGCGGGCGCGTACCGCGCCGAGGCGATCGTGGACGGTCCGCTGGGAACGGCGACGGACGAGGTCGACTTCGTTGTGGCCGAGGATTTCGCGATCTCCGTGGCGTCCGATGAATCCCTCTATTACATGCCGGAGACGGTGATCCTGAGCGGTACGGTCGACTGGGCCGACGGCGTCCCGATCGAGGGGCAGGCGGTCATGCTGACGGTGCTGCACGGCAGGACGACGCGGGCGTTCCAGGCCGTGACGGGGGCCGACGGCGGATACTCGTTCGATTTCCATCCGGGACCGGGAGAAGGCGGTGCGTACACGGTGGAGGCCTCGACGACCGTCGGCGGGCTGACGCGCACCGCGAGCGTGGATTTCGACCTGCTGCTGTTCGCCTACGGAGATTTCATCGAGATCGTTCCGAGATCGGTCGACGAGAACGTCGCGGCCGGCGAACCGCACGAGATCGCGTTCACACTGCGGAACCGGTCCGCGTTCCTGACGGAGAACATCGTCGTATCGATCGAGACGGTTTCGGGCGGGGTCCCGTACGAAGTCGACACCGACGGCATGTGGGATTCCCTCTGGGGCTACGCCGAGACCGAGTTCCGGGTGAGATTCGATCCCGGCGGCTACATGGGCGACAGCGTGTTCCGGGTGCGGGTCGATTACACGCACGGTGGCGGTCGGGACGAAACGGCGCTTGCGGACGTCGCCCTGCACTGGCTGGGGGCCGTGCTGGCGGTTGAACCGGATTCCGTCGTGGTGGGGATGCGGCCGGGCGACCGGGTCGACCGCCTGGTGACGGTGCGGAACGACGGCCTGGGAACCATGAGCGACCTGGCGCGGAGCGGTCCGTTCGATCTGCCGTGGATCGAGGTTCTCGGCGCCTTGCCTTCCGAACTGGCTCCCGGGGAATCGGCGTCGCTGACGCTGCGGTTCGCGCCGGACGTCCGGTTGGAGAAGGGGACGTACCACGACGTTCTGAGGTTCACGGGGGGCGGCGGAGAGGTCGAGGTGCCGCTGCAGGTGACCCTCAGCGACAGCCTGGTGAACGATCTCGTCGTCCATGTCATCAACGATTTCGACCTGGACGTAGCGGACGCACGCGTCGAGATCGCCTTCCAGGGAAGCGCCGACGCGTACGAAGGGGCGGTGGCGGCGTCGATCGTCGAGGGGAGCCGGTTCCGCAGCGGACTCACGAGCGCTTCGGGGCTGACGACGTTCGAGGAGCTCGTCGTCGGCACGTACGAGGTGCGGGTCACGGCGCGGTACCACGACGACTACGAGGGATATCTCGTCCTGGAACCCGGCCTTGCGGATCCGAAGGTGGTCGTCCTGCGGTTCAACCCGCTGCAGTTGCAGATCGGCACGTCCGCGTCGGCGGATCCGGTGACCCTGGGACAGATCGAGTTGGGTCTGGTGATGGGCGAACCGCCGACGGGCATCGTGACGGACCGGCCCGGGGCG
The DNA here is from genome assembly GCA_964395275.1 of uncultured Verrucomicrobiota bacterium. Lineage (GTDB taxonomy): Bacteria > Verrucomicrobiota > CALLYA01 > CAYNBQ01 > CAYNBQ01 > CAYNBQ01. The sequence continues at coordinate 13,198 of CAYNBQ010000076.1, read as the reverse complement.
GAGTTCCTCTACCTGCGGCGGGGCGCCCTGTTGCCGTACGAGCTGCGCTATCTCGACCCGAGAGACTGGTTCCCGGAGAACAAGCACTTCGCGATCAACAACCTGACGGCGCGGGACGAGACGATCGTCGGCATCACGGCGGAGGGGGACATCGCCTCGTTCCTGTCGTTCGAATCGCCGGCGGGTCTCTCCATTCCGGCCTTCGGATCGGCGGAGATCGGTTTCGGGATTCATCTGGACGGGATCGCCGCGGAGGGCGGGGAGACGATCATCGACGGCGATCTGCGGATCGCGGTTTCCAACGGGCAGGAGATGATCTTCCCGATCCGGCTGCGGATCGCGGAGAGCGATGCGCCGGACCTGGTGGTGACGGCGCCCGCGATGGATGCGGAGATCGTCGCGGGCGATCCCGTGGAGATCGCCTGGGACGGCACCGATCCTTCCGGGCTGGCGACGGTCACCCTGGGCTATGACTTCGTGAACGAGGACGGCGCCCTGACGACGGTGACCCTCGGCGAGGCGGCGCTCGACGGCCGGATGGAATGGGACACCTCCCTGCTGGATCCCGGTCTCTACACGGTCTGGGGCCGGATCCGCGGTCCGGAGAGCGATTATCGGGTGGAAGCCGGAGGCGAGATCACCGTGAGGACTGTTCCGGGCGTGGTGAGTCTGGAGTTCACCGCGCCGGCCGGGGACAGCGCCGTGGAAATCGGCAGCCCCTTCACCTTCTCCTGGGACCTGGCCGATCCGACCGGCCGGGCCTACTTCGACATCGTGTACGACACCGACCAGATTCCCGACAACGGCGGGATGTTCCTGCACCGCGTCGATCCGGGGGATCCGGCCTCCTGGACCTGGGATACGACGGGCGTCGACGCCGGCACCTACTACGTCTGGGCGCGCGTCGGCGGCGCCGGACGCGATTTCACGGTTCATGCGCCTGCGACGATCACGCTGCGCGCGACGGACCTTGCCCTGGAGCTGATTTCGCCGGCCGCGGACACGGTCGTGCGGCTGGGCGAGAACGTACCCGTGATCTGGGACGGCGAGGCGCCCGACGACGGCGCGATCTACAGCGTGCGGCTGCGTTATTCGCCGGTTGCCGACTGGTTCGCGGGCGACGCGATGGCGGAGGGCGGTCTTGACGGGGCGACGATGTGGGATACGGGTGCGGTCGCCCCGGGCGTTTACCATGTCGTGGCGCGGATGTACCGGAACGACCGGCCGTTGGACGTCTTTGCATATTCGGAAGGGACGGTTTCGGTCGCGGCCGGGGTTTCGGAAATCGACCTGACGGCGCCCGACGAGAATCTTGCGGTGGTCCCGGGGGATGCGGTGCGCGTGGCGTGGGCCGGGACCTACCTGGGCGAAGACACCAGCGTACGGGTGACGGTGTTCTACCGGTCGCTGACCGATCCGGGGATGGAAGGGCCGATCGCGTCGGAGTCGTACCGGGGCGAGAACGCCATTCCGGTCGCCGGCGAGGCGATGTGGGACACGACCGGGCTCGACGCCGGCGTCTACGAGATCGCGGCGGTGCTCGAGGGGTTCGGCGTCGGCCTGATCGATTTCGCACAGGGAACCGTCGCGATCGGGTACGGAACGGCCTCGTTGAACGTCCTCGCCCCCGAGGAAAACGCGGCGATTCACGAGGGCGACCCGGTACTGGTTCTCTGGGACGGGGAAAGCCCGGCCTCGCACACCGAGGTCTACATCGGCTACCGGCTTTCGCAGACCGAGGATCCGTTGACGGAGTTCCCCGGCCTCGGAGGCGTCGCGCCGCTGGACGGAAACTATACGTGGGACACGACGGGCGTGGCGCCCGGCACGTATTACGTGGGCGGCGTGATCGTGACGCCGCATGCGACCATCTACGACTGGGCGCCCGGCGCGATCACGATCGTTCCGCGCGGCGACCCGCTGCCGGACGACGTTCCGGAGGCGAAGGTTCTCTACATTGCGACGCCGGCGGAGGACGTGACGGTGGAGGTCGGCGACGACGTCGCCTTCACGTTCGAGTTCTCCGACGCTTCCGGAACGGCCTCGGTCTTCTTCGGGTATGCGAGGGACCAGCGGGGAACCCATGTGGACGGCATCAGCCCCGAGCAGCAGGGGGAGACGTACCTCTGGAACACCGCCGGCGTTCGGCCCGGGGTCTATTACCTCTTCGGAACGATGGAGGGACCGGACACGGACGCGACCACGTATGCGGGCGGATCGATCACGATTCTGCCCCGCGCGTTCGATCTCAACGTTTTCGCGCCGGAGAACGACGCGGCCGTTCGCCCGGGCGACGCGGTTTCGATTCTCTGGGACGGCACGGCGCCGGAGGAGGGATTCGGCGAGGTCGAACTCGGGTTCACGGAGCAGCTCGTAAACTTCGGCACGCCGGCCGGGACCCCGCTGCACACGGGCGGGATCGACGGCAACTTCGACTGGCGGACCGGAGAGGTCCCGCCGGGACGCTACTACGTCTACGGCATCCTGCATGATCCGGACGCGAACCGGGACATCATGTCCTTCGCGCCGGGGACCGTGGTGGTGCAGTACGGGACGACGACGGCGTCGTTCATCGCGCCGGAAGAGGACGCCGCCTACGACGTCGACGCGGAGATCCCGGTTTCGTGGACGGGCGAATACCGGGGCGAAGACGATTCGGTGAACATCGGCCTGTACTTCCAGCCGGTGGACCTGAGCGACGATCCCCGCCTGATCGTGGACGTGCCGTTGGGATCGAATCCCGGGGGCGGCCCGATCGATCTTTCGTATTCGGCGACGTGGGATCCCGAGACGTTCCAGGCGCCCGCCGGTTCGTACCAGCTTTCCCTGGCGATCCAGGCCGGCGGCGCGCTGCAGTTCGTTCGGGGGCCCGTGGTGACCCTTCGGGAAGCGGCGGCCTCGCTGGCCTTCACGGCGCCCGGACAGGATGTGACGGTCGTCCAGGGCCAGCGGGTGCCTCTGAGCTGGACGGGGGCCGGGCTGCCGGCGGACACCCGGGTGACGATCGGGATCGACACCGACCAGGATGCATCGGGCGGCGCGGCGGTCCTGTACGAGGGCGGGGCCGTCGACCAGTTCCTGTGGGACACCTCCGGGGTCGAACCGGGCTCGTACTTCGTCTGGGCGAGCGCGAGCGCCCCCGCGGCCGAGTTCTACGTCTATCTGCCGGGCATGATCACCGTCGAACCCGAGGACGAAGTCACGATCTCGATCACGGATCCCGCGACCGGCGTCGAGGTCGAGCAGGGCGGCGCGGTGCGCATCGAATGGCACGGCGGCTCCCGGGCGGGCGATGCGACGGTGACGATCGGCTACAGCAGTGATCCGGCGCTGGTGGACCGGCAGGTGATCCTCTCCGGGCAGGGACTCGACGGCGTGGCGGCCTGGGACACCTCGGGCGTGGACCCGGGGACGTACTACCTGTGGGCCGAGGCCGCGGCCGGTGTGGAATCGGCGTTTTCGATTGCGGCAGGGGCGGTGATCGTCCACGAGCCGGGCGAGGCCACGCCGTACGAGTACATCCCGTTCTCGGGTCCGTGGCCGACGGGCGCCATCATGTACGGACAGGATTTCATCGATTCCTGGTTCGAAGGGGTCCCGGCGGGCGCCGAACTGTCGCAGCATTCGGTGAGCCAGGCGCGGTTGACCAACGAGATCGTGCTCGAGGGCGAGGCCACGGCCGTCCAGCTTCATCTGCAGAACGTTTTCGAGGATCGGCCGATCCGGATCGCGTCGATCGATGTTCTCGTCCGCGACCGCGACGGGGCGAACGTGACCGGCGCCTTCGAGATCGTTCCGCCGGATCCGATGCCGGGCGAAATCGCCCCGCAGGGCTCGGCGGACGCCTCCTGGTTGTTGCGCGCCCGGGAAGAGGCGGGGTTGGGCGGCGAGGATCCCGACGGCGAGACCTACGAGGTGGTGCTGCGCGTCAACTACGAGATCGACGGCCGCGGATTCACCCTGGACCTGGAGCCGCAGGAACTGACGGTTCGTCCGAAACCGGAGATCGTGCTGCGGTACGTCGTCGAGGAACGCGCGGAAGCGGACCAGGCGGAGATCACGGTCAACGTGACCAATCTCGGTCCGGGAAGGGCCGCGAAGGTGACCATCAACGTTCCGGCGATCGATCCCGGTGCGCCCTTCCATTTCCTGGATTCCGGGCCGCTCGTCTTCCGCGACCTGGAACCGGGCACGAGCGATGCGCAGAGCTGGGTCCTCGTCTTCCCGGACGGGTTGGAATCGGGGACGCTGGCGGCCGTCACGGCCTCCCTCGAGAGCGGCGGGATGACGCAGGAGACCGGCAACGGGCTCGGCCTGGAAGAGGCGCCCCTGCACATCTTCTCCAGCGACCACGATCTGGTCGATCTCCAGGCCAAGCTGAACGAATTGCGCGATGCCGTCGAAGAGAAGATGCGCAACGAGATCGAGTCCCTGGCGAGGGCCTTCGACCGGCTGCATGCGATGGTCCTGGCGAACACGTTGATGAACCGCGCCCAGTTGCTGATCGCCGCGGCGGGCCTGGTGAGCCGCACGGTGGTGTCGGTGATCTCGATGGGGGTCAACCTCGGCAAGTCCATTCGCAGCGGGCTCGACATCCTGCAGAAGGCGGCCGCGGGCAACCCCGCGGAGTTCTACGATTTCGCGCAGGATCTCACGAGCATGTTCATCGATTTCGCGGCGATGCCGATGGGGTTTGTCGGCGCGATGGACATCCTGGACCAGTACCTGTCGGTTGCGGCGACGGAACAGCCCACCGACCAGTTCATGGAAGGGATCGCGAATCGGCTGGTGGCCGAGGAAACGACGCTCGAGGACTGGGTGGAGTTCATCGGGGCGGAGATGCCGTATGCGAGCGGTTCTCCGTACGCCTTCCGGCATGCGCTGGATTCGTACGGGCCGTCGCCGCCTCCGGAGGCCTATGCCGAGGCGGTGCGCGCCGCGGGAATCGGGGTCGTCTACGGGGTCGACGCCTACATCGACGTGGTCGACCGGCAGATCTCGTCGATCGCCGACCAGCTCAGCTTCATGGGTCCGAAACTGGAGCGCAACGCGGCGTTCCCGACGGACGTTCTCTACCGGGAGCTGGAGGAATTGATCCGGATCGTCCGGGAAACGGCGAATCCTGAGGAAGGAACCCCGCAGACGGTCTCGTGGTTCAGCGTGGGCACCCGGGGCGAGTGGTTGCCGGTGTCGGTCGACAACTGGGAGCTGGGCAAGCTGCCGGAGCACTGGCGCAACCTGACCGATCTCGAGGACAAGCAGTACGAGAACCTGCAGCTCCACTTCAAGATCCTGGAGGCGTACGCCGCGATCGAACAGGCGGCCCTGATGAGCGCGGCCGTCGGCACCATCGTCGGCCACCTGCCGGGGGTCGGACTGCCCGCGGGCATTCTGTACGCGGCCCTGAACGAGTCGATCTTCGGGCCGGCCATCTCGATGTTCCATGCGCAGTTCTTCCCGCAGATCCGGGAGATCGAGAACAAGGCCTACGAAGACATCGTCGAAGCGGCCGGCGGCTACACGTTCACGCACCAGTACGAGGCGATGGGCACCCTGGCGATGTTCACCGATTTCGAGAGCCACATCGCCTACCTGCTCGAACACAACCCGATCGATCCGGACGTGGTCATCGAGGCCGAAAGCCTCCATTTCTCGGACCTGGTCGTGCCGGAAGGGGAGGATCTCGGGATCGGTTTCGCCGAACTGGTCCTGCGCAACCGTTCGGAGATCGCGCTCCAGATCGAGCCGATCGTGGAGATCTGGACGGCCGACGGGCTGCTCTATCGCTACACGCTGCCCGCGACGGGCATGGACGTAGACGGCGAAGGATACGCCAGCGTTCCGTTGTACCTGCCGCGCGCATCGGTCTTCGGGAACACCGGCTACGACGTGGTCCTCTACTTCGACGCCTTCGACCCCGTGAGTCTGACCCGCTCGATGGTCGGGCCGTTCCTGGCGCATCTGGACGCCTACGGCGAGGAAGAGGCGCCTCCGGCGACGACCGTCGCGGAAATCCTCGGCGGTCGCGCGGGAGGGGAGGAATCCTTCGAAAGAATCTACACGGTCGCGGCGGACGCGGGCGCCCTGCGGCTCCTGCTGGTTCATTCGGAGGACGACGATCTCGATCTGCACCTGTACGACGCGGCGGGCCGGCACGTCGGCTACGATCCGATCCTGGGATCCGACGAGATCGGCATCCCCGGGGCGAGTTACACCGGGTCGGATTCGATGCACCAGATCATCTACGTCCCCGCAAGCGGGCAGGAGACATTCACGGTTCGGGTCGTGGTGAACGAAGCCGACGAGCTGAGCGTTTTCGCGGTGTCGGCCCTCGAGCTGTCCGAGGCGCCGGCGACGCTGGCGCCCGGCACGCCGTCCGCGAAGGTGCCGACGGCGGACGGCGAGGTGCGGTTCACGTCGAACGTGATCGAAACGGGCGGCATGGAAGGCGTGACGGGGCTGACCGTGACGCTCGGGGAACTCCGCCGCGACGACGGCACGCTGCTGCCGCTGGACAGGGCGTCGATCGAGTGGGACGGCCTGTCGATCGAGGCCGGCGGCAGCGTCGATTTCCGGGTCTTCCTGCAAACGGCCGCCGGCGCGGAAGCGGGCGCGTACCGGGGCGTGATCGAATTCTCCGGAACCGCCGCCGGGAGCGGACTGCCGCTCGAGGCGACGATGGATCTGGTGATCGACCTCGATACGGAGGCGCCGGAAACGCCGGTCATCGATTCCGCGACGATCCGGCCGGCCTCGACGATCATCGAGGTGGCGGGCACGGCGGTTGCGGACGCCCGGGTGATGATCTACCTGGACGGCGTCGTCTCGGGAGAAGCCTCGCGCGGCACGGAAGGCGCCTTCCTCTTCTATGCGGACGCGGTAACGGGCGGGGATCACACGATCCGGGCTGTTGCGGAAGACATGGCCGGGAACCGCAGCGCGTTCTCGGATCCGGTCGTGGTGACGATCGACCTGGATCTCTTCGCCCCGGTGACCGAAGCGGAGGTTTCGGGCACGCCGGGCGACGGCGACTGGTACGTGTCGCCCGCGACCGTGACCCTGTCGGCGCAGGACGAAGAAGGCGGCAGCGGCGTGGACAGGATCGAGGCGGCGGTCGACGGCTCCGACTGGACGGTCTACGCCGGACCCCTTGCGCTGACGACGGACGGCGTGCACGAGATCCGGTTCCGGTCCTTCGACAGGGCCGGCAACGAGGAAACGGCCGGGCTTCTGTACGTGCGCGTGGACGTCACGACGCCTGCGAGCGCCGTGGATCCGCTTCCGGAATTCGTCGATGCGACCGACTTCGCGGTTTCCTGGTCGGGCGCGGATTCCGGGGACGGATCCGGACTGGCGGCGTACGACGTGTGGGTGTCGGTGGACGGCGGCGCGTATCAGCCGTGGCTCACGGGAACGGTCCTTACATCGGAGGTCTACAGCGGGGAAGAGGGGCGGACATACGCCTTCTACAGCACGGCTCGGGACGCCGCGGGCAACGTCGAAGCGGCGCCGGCGGCGCCGGATGCGGTCACGACCGTGGTGACGGCGGAACCGGTGGAGGTTGTCGACGTCGTGGTCAACGACGGCGGGGCGCAGCGGTCGATGGTCTGGCGGATCTCGATCGTCTTCAGCGGCGACGTCTCCGGAAGCCTGACGGTCGACGATCTGGCCGTGGAAAACCTGACGACCGGGGCTTCCGTACCGGCCGCGGCGATGTCGCTGACGTACGACGCGGATACGAACACGGCCCGATGGATCTTCCCCGGCTTGACCGGCGGCTCGCTGCAGGACGGCAATTACCGGCTGTCGCTGGCGGCGGAGGACGTGACGGACGCGTTCGGACGGCCGCTGGACGGGGACGGCGACGGATCGCCGCGCGGCGATTTCGTATCGGCCGTGCACCGTTTCTTCGGCGACGTCGACGGGGATCGCGACGTGGATGTGGCGGATCTCTTCCGCTATCGGCAGGCCCACCTGAGCGTCCTCGGCGGCGCGGCGTACGACCCGGTGTTCGACTTCGGCTCCGACGGCGACGTCGACTACGAGGATCTATTCCGGTTCCGGGGCAACTACCAGGAAACCCTGGAACCGCCGCAGGAAGGTTCCGGCGGAGGCGTCTCCGCCGCGACGGCGACGGAGGAACGGGTGCCGGGCGACGGCGCGGCGGAAGAGGCGCCGGCGCCGGTCGAGGCCTCGTCCGGGGGATCCGGAGGCGGTTCCGCCGACGAGGCGATCGAACCGGCGGTCCCGCCGTCGCGAGGTCCGGTCCGCCTGCATCCGCGACTTCGGTTGCGGACGACGCCGCGGGATCGGTTCCGGCGGATCCTGTTCGGAGGGAAGGAAAAAGATCCGGCGTCGATCTTCCCGTGGCGGACGGAGATCGGCGGATTCTCCGCGGGATGGATCGAGTCGCCGGAGAAGATCGCCAAGCCGGGGCTCGATCTCGACGATGCGGAGGAACCGGGTGTGCAATGAGAAGAGGACCCGGAGAGGCCCGAATGGGGGCGAGGGGATGAAGACGCTGCCGAATCTCGGGGGACGGTTGCTGTGGGGATGGGTTTCGGCCGCGCTGATTGCGGCCTCGGCCGCGCAGGGGGCGTACACGGTGCGGTTCGGCGAAGAGATCGTGAGCATCGTCGCGGGAGAAACGTTTCTCGTCCGGATCGTCCTTGACGCGGACGACGCCGAGCCGGGCAACCAGCCGTTGCCGTCGGGTCTCTTCAGCATGGGGATCGAGGTGACCTACGACCCGGCCCATGCGGAGGTGGCCGGCCCCGACGCCATCGTGTTGCCGGCGGAGATCGACGGCGACGGGGTCGGCGGCCCGGCGCCCAAGGCCGTGGAACCGGGTCGTTCCGCGGTGACGGGCGCGGTCGCTCTGGACGCCGTGGAAGGCTATATGGGCGGGTTGCTCGCAACCTTCGAGATCTCGGACCGGTCCTCGGCTCCGGGGACGACGTACTTGCTCACGCCGGGCTTCTTCTTCCAGGACACCCGGGTGAACTTCCTGGATTTCGAGGGGAACATCCTCGATGCAGAGATCCGGTTCGAAGGCGCGCAGGTGGAAGTCGTACCCGAACCGGGGATCCTGTTGCTGCTGCTCTTCGGATCCGCGGTCGCACGCCGACGATCCCGCTGATCCTGCGCCCGACCCGAAATCGCCCGGCCGCGGAATTCCCGCGCGGCGTTTCGTAGAACGGTGGACATGCTCCCCTGGGGGGCGTCCTGTCGGCGGCCGGGGGGCCTCCGCGTATGGTCCCGCTTCTACTGCCACCGGTGGGCCGCGTTCTCGCCGGGGAAGAAGATTCTCCTTCTCGCGGCCGCGGATTCCTCTTCCGGCGCGTCGGGCGCGGGCCGTTTGCGGCCGTCCCGTTTTCGGTCCGGCCCGGGGGATGAAAGAAGCCGGGTGCGATCCCCGGTGTCGTGGAGAAAGGAGAATACTGGACATCTTGGGGCGCTGGCCGTTGCGGGGAGGGGGAGGCTGTTTCTACGCTTGACTCCCGGCTCCCGGGTTCGGTAACCTCCCTGCGGTGAGAGCGCCGTTCCCGACGGCAAGCGAACGTCCGGGCACCCCGAATCGGGGTCCCGGGAGATCCTGCCGGTGCGGATTCCTCGATTGCCGGGAACGGCTATTGCGCGCGGGGTCGCGCGGAGGGGGGGCACGATGAAGATTCGCGAGGTCCGGCGCTACGGTCTGTCTGTTGCCGTCATCGGAGTCATGCTGATGTCGCCGACCGCCCGGGGCGATATTTCGACCGCGTTCACCTACCAGGGGGAGTTGTCGGATGGGGGCAGTCCGGCAACCGGATCGTACGATTTCATCTTCGATCTCTATTCCTCGATGACCGGGGGCACGGCGGCTCACACGGTGTCGACCAACGGCGTCACGGTAACGGACGGGTACTTCGAGGTGTATCTCAACTACGGCGACGATGTCTTCACGGGCGCGTCCTGGGTGGTGGAGATCCGCGTTCGGCCGAGCGGGGGCGGAGCCTACGAGACGCTGACACCGCGCCAGCCGATTCTACCGACTCCATATGCCATGTGCGCGGACAGCATCGCGGACGATGCCGTGAACTCCGCGAAGATCGCGGATGGAACCATCGCTTTCGCGGACATCGGCCAGAACAGCGCCGGAAGCGGACAGGTGATGAAGTGGAACGGCTCGGCCTGGGCCGCGGCTGACGACACAGGGGGCGGTAGTCTTGCCGGCTACGCCGAAAACGGAACGTTCTCTCCTGCACCGTCCGCTTCGGGAACCGATGCCATCGCCCAGGGCCGCGGGAGCGAGGCCTCCGGTGATCGCAGCGTTGTCGGGGGCGGCTTGGACAACCGGGCGGCGGCGACGGTGTCAACGGTAGGCGGGGGGAATACCAATACGATTGGAAGTACTTCCTCCGGCGCCGCCATTTCGGGCGGCAGCAAGAACGATATCGGTCTTGCCTCTGACTATGCCGCCATCGGCGGCGGATACGACAACGCCGTCGGCGACACCAGCAGTTCCGCCGCGATCGGCGGCGGCTACAACAACAGCATCTACAACAATTCGGCTTATACGACCGTGGCGGGCGGGCGCGACCACAACATCGGCCCCTTCGGAAGCTATTCCTCGGTCGGCGGAGGGCAGGACAACGATGTCCTGAACAACTCGCCATACGCCACGATCAGCGGCGGCGCAAACCACGACATTGGCCCTCACGCGGAGTACGCGACGATCGGCGGCGGTGACAACAACACCATCGCCTTCAGCCTGGACTACGCCACGATCGGTGGCGGTAAGGACAACACCATCAGCACCAATGCGTCATCGGCGACGATCGGCGGCGGGCACCGCAACGATATCGGGTACGACGCGGACTACGCAACGGTGGGGGGCGGGTCCGCCAACAGCATCGGGTCCTATTCGGACTTCGCAACGGTGGGGGGCGGGTTCGCCAACGACATCGGGTCCGGCGCGTACAATGCAACGGTGGGTGGCGGGTCCGATAACAACATCGGGTACGACGCGGGCTGCGCAACGGTGGGGGGCGGGGTCGGCAACGACATCGGGCCCGGCGCGAACTTTTCAACGGTGGGCGGTGGACAGAACAACGACATCGGGTCCTATTCGGACTACGCAACGGTGGGCGGCGGGTCTGACAATGAAATTGCTCGCGACGCGGACTACTCCACGATTCCCGGTGGGAACTTTTGTGAGATAGGCACCGACGTGGACTATGCGTTCGCGGCGGGCAATAGGGCGAAGGCCAATCATGACGGTGCTTTCGTGTGGGCGGATTCACAGGACAGCGATTTTGCATCCACGGCGACCAACCAGGTCAGTTTCCGTTGCCAGGGCGGCGTGGTCTTCAGCAGCGGAGCCGGCGGCGCCAACCAGAGCGTCTCCTGGACACCTGGCTCGGCTTCCTGGGCGTTCTCCAGCGACCGCGCGTTGAAGGAGGAGTTTGTTCCGGTGGACGCGGCCGCCGTGCTCGACAAGGTTGCGCGCCTGCCCATGAGCGAGTGGAACTACAAAGGCTATCCCCAGCGTCACATCGGCCCGATGGCCCAGGACTTCCATGCCCTCTTTCCCCTGAACGAGAGCGACACCACCCTCAACAGCGCCGATCTGCACGGCGTCGCCCTGGCCGCCATCCAGGGACTGTGCCGGGAGAACGACGAATTGAGAGCGATGAACGAGGAGCTGAGGAACGCGCTTGAGGACGTAAAGGCGAGGCTCACGGCCTTGGAGGCAAGGTAGAAGGCAGGCAGATGCTGTCAAGACGATGAGTGCTTACGCATCCAGCAATGCACGATGGCGTGTTTGCGCGTCATCGTTCCGCGGGCTTGCCGTGCTTCTGCTTACGGCGCCGACCGGGGTGTTGGCGGGTTACGCCGTGGATCGATACACGCACGACGGCGGAGGCGGCACGAGCGCGGGCGGGGCGTACGGTCTCAGCGGGACCGTCGGCCAGCCCGACGCGGGTGTATCTTCCGGCATCAACCACGATCTCTCCGGCGGCTTCTGGGGCGGGGCGGCCGAGGCCATGTGCGATTACTCCGTGGGCAAGACGGTGAACAACGCCGACCCGATCGAGGGCGCGACAATCACCTATACCATCCGTTGTTGGAACAATGGCCCGGACAACTCGACGGGGAACGAGGTAACGGATGCGTTGCCCGCGGGCGTGACCTACCAGTCGCACAGCACCGCGGGAACGTACACGCCGGGCACGGGCGTGTGGGAGGTCGGGCCGGTGACGGCCGGGGGGCTGGGGATCTTGACGATTACGGCGACGGTGGACGGCGGCACGACGGGGTTGTCCATCACGAACACGGCGACGGTGACATCCTCGGACCAGCCGGATCCCGACCCCGGGAACAACGCTGACGAGGCGGTCATCACGGTCGGCTATGGGGTTCACTACGTGGATCCCAACGGGAGTCATGTCTCGCCCTTCGTCAGTTGGGCCACCGCCGCCACGAATATCCAGTCCGCCGTGGACGTCGCCCTGGACGATGCCGTCGTGTGGGTGAGCAATGGTGTCTACAGTGTCGGCGGCAGGGCGCTGGCCGAGTACAGCCTGACCAACCGCGTGTTCATTACGCGGGACGTCCTGGTGCGCAGTGTCAACGGCCCCGAGTATACGGAGATCGTGGGCGCGGCCGATCCCGTGACCACGAACGGCCCGCTCGCGCAGCGTTGCGTGTATCTCTCGGGTATGGCGACGTTGGAGGGATTCACGTTGGCCGACGGGCACACGTACGACGACTCCGATCCTGATCTCGAGGACCCCTGGGGCGGAGGTGTCTACTTCGACGGCGGAGGAAGCGTCTCGAATTGCGTGATCCGGGATTGCAGCAGCTGGGAGAGCGGTGGGGGCGCGTACCTCGCCGCAGGTGGCGGACTGGCGGACTGCCTTATCAGCAGCAACCGCTCCAGCTATGGCGGGGGCGTCTATTTCAGTGGGGGCGGATGGGCCGACTATTGCCGGATCATCGACAATGTCGCCGACGATGATGGCGGTGGCGCGTTGATCGATACGGACGGCACTCTGGACACCTGCCTCATCGCGGGCAACACGGCGGGAAACGATGGTGGGGGCCTCGGCTTGAGTTGGGGCGGCGAACTCTTCTACTGCACCGTGGCGGGAAATCATGCCGCCGGCGCAGGGGGCGGGCTCCACGCATCCGGCGGCGGGTACCTGTGGGCGACGAT
>CAYNBQ010000075.1:0-17893 GCA_964395275.1 uncultured Verrucomicrobiota bacterium | reverse complement strand
TAGGTTGGGAAAGATCGCGGCCGGTCGAAACCGCCGCACATTCGCCGCACCCGGTGCGAGCAGGAGAACTTCATGAACCCGTTCCGATTCCACCCTTCCGGCCGGATCCTGGCCTTCTGCATGACGATGCTCGTCCTGGGGTTGGCCTCCGTCGTCTCGGCCGCCGACAAACCGAACATCCTCGTCATCTGGGGCGACGACATCGGGCAGTCGAACATCAGCGCCTACACGATGGGGCTGGTGGGCTACCGCACACCGAACATCGACCGCATCGCCAGGGAGGGGATGATCTTTACCGACTACTACGGCGAACAGAGCTGCACCGCCGGACGTTCCTCCTTCATCACGGGCCAGAGCGTCTTCCGCACCGGCCTGTCGAAGGTCGGTCTCCCCGGAGCAAAGGAAGGCATGCGCGTCGAAGATCCGACGATCGCCGTGCTCCTCAAGGACCGGGGATACGCCACCGGCCAGTTCGGCAAGAACCACCTCGGCGATCGCGATGAAATGCTGCCGACCAACCACGGCTTCGACGAGTTCTTCGGCAACCTCTATCACCTCAACGCCGAAGAGGAACCCGAGAACGAGGACTATCCCAAGGATCCCGCCTTCCGCGAGAAGTTCGGACCGAGAGGCGTCATCCACTCCTTCGCCGGCGGCGAGATCGTCGATACGGGGCCCCTGACGAAGAAGCGCATGGAAACCATCGACGAGGAAACCGTCGAGGCAGCCATCGACTTCATCGAACGACAGACCCGCGCCGGCAAACCCTGGTTCGTCTGGTGGAACGGCACCCGCATGCACTTCCGGACCCACGTCGGCGCCGAGAGAATGGCCGAGATCCGGGAGAAGTATCCCCGGGCCGACGAATACACCTGCGGCATGATCGAGCATGACATGCAGGTCGGTAAACTCCTGCGGATTCTCGACGATCTTGGCATCGCCGAAAACACCATCGTCCAGTACTCCACTGACAACGGCCCCCACTACAACACCTGGCCGGACGCCGCCGCCACCCCCTTCCGCGGGGAGAAGAACACCAACTGGGAAGGCGGATGGCGCGTGCCCGCCATGGTGCGATGGCCCGGCGTCGTCAAACCCGGATCCGTCAGCAACGGAATCGTCCACCACATGGATTGGCTGCCGACCTTCCTGGCCGCCGCCGGCAAACCCGATATCCGGGAGGATCTGCTCGACGGGTACACCTCCGAGGCCCTCGGACGAAGCTACAAGGTGCACCTCGACGGGTACGACGTCACCGAACACCTGAGAGACCCGGAGAACGTACCAAGCCCACGCAACGAGATCTTCTACTTCTCGGACGACGGGGACCTGACCGCCCTGCGGTACCAGGACTGGAAACTGATCTTCATGGAACAGAAGACCGAGGGCACCTTCCGCGTGTGGATGGACCCCTTCGTGCCGCTCCGCGTCCCGCTGATCGAAAACCTGCGCCGGGATCCCTACGAGCGGGCCGAGATCACTTCGAATACCTACTACGACTGGCTGCTCGACCGCGCCTATCTCCTGATCCCCGCCCAGGCCTACGTCGGCCGGTTCCTCGAGACCTTCAAGGAATATCCTCCCCGGCAGAAGGCCGCCAGCTTCTCGCTGGACCGGGTCATGGAATCCCTCGCCCCTCCCGGCGGTTGACCGCCAACAACGCCCCTGCCAGGCGTGAAATCGACGACCGGGCCGGACGCCGCCACGGCGCCCGGCCCGGTCCGTCTTCCCCGGCCCCTCGAAGCAACTCCTCTTGAGAGACCCGTTGCCCGTTGAACTCCGCGCGGGGCGTCACGGGCGATCGAACAGCTCCGTGCGCAGGAGATTCCGCCGGACGAACCGCGCCGACAATCCCGGCCCGACAACAGGAACGGGATCACGGCGCCGGACGTGAGTCAGCGTCGCGCGGTCCCCGATGGCGGGTCATAGTGCCCCCTCCCTATTCCCATGCGGGGAACCTGCCTCTTATCCGGAAATCCCGCAGGCGGTCGCGCCGCGCAAGCCGGCAAACCTCAATACGCGATGAGGTAACTGCCGGAGAGAGGGTTGGCGGGCAGAACGATCAGCCCCGTCTGCGTCGAGCCGTCCGGGTCGCAGTTGTCGCCGCCGTCGCCCGCCCCCCAGAAGTAACAGCGGACCGTCCCGTCCCCCGTCACGTCCGGACCGATCGCGGAGGGGCCCCAGATCTTGTGGGAATACCAGTCCCCCGCGCCGAGCACCGCCTCGCGACTCGCCCAGTCGAAGGCAATCGGGGTCGGACTCGGGCCCAGCCGCCAGAGGGTGTTCAGACCGGTCTCCGTCCCGTCGCCGAAGTTGTCCGCGATCGCCCAGTACGCCCCGGCGGCACGGTAGACACTCACGGAATCGACCGTGGCGGACGGAAGAACCGGGAGACCGCCGTTCAAGGGCACGAGGTTCGTCCCGGTTCCGTCGTCGACGAGTTCGGCAACCCGCGTCTGCACCCAGGTGTCGTGGTAGTAGAGATAGATTCTGCCGTCGGACGGATCCCGGAAGATGTGCGGGAAGGAAAACGGGCCGTGTCCGGGAAGACCGGTGATCTGTCCCCGGATCGTCCAACCCCGGTCCCACGCGCTCGAGGTCGCCACGCAAAGAGGATCCCACGTGTTGTTTCCGGCCGATGCACAACTCTGGGAATCGTAGAACATGTACCAGGTCCCGCTCTGCGCCCCGTAGACGACCGCCGGATCCCCGATGTGCCATCCGGTACAGGCGTCGCACCCGCCCGCCCCCGTCCCGAAAGCCGCCGCGTGGTCCGCCGAGGTCAGCAGGGTCAGAGGCGGTGTTTTCTCGCCGATCGTCTGTCCGAACTCGATCCCGTCCGTCGTGCTCCAGGTAACGTAGATGTCCTCGCTGTACCCCGGCGAAACGCAGCTCGAGATCCCGGTCCGATCCGATACCGCCCCGTAGAAAAGCAGCCAGCCGGGGTTGCGCGGGCCGCCTCGAACGATGCACCCGACGTCCTGGGAATAGCAGGCGAAGGGGACGGATATGTCCCAGACCCTTTCCGCCGTCCGGCAGGTCGTTCCGTCGCAGTATTCCCAGGTCTCGCACCCGGAGCAGGAGGCCTCCACGTCCCGAGGCGTCGAAAGGAACCCTGCAACGAGAACCGCCGCCGCGATCCGCAGGAACGCACGTCTCCCCGGAAGCACTGAAATCTCCATGCGCCGACTCTCGCACGGGGACGGGGAAAGCTCCAGCACCGGCCGTCCCGCGTCGGACCGGATCCCGCATCCGGACTGGACGGTGGAAACGCGGACCGAAAGCGATTGTGTGCGTTGCGGTGCATATGTTATAGATGGTTGATATGCGTCCTGGAGCATCGACATGAGAACGACGCTGAACATCGACGACGAGGCCCTTCGGGCGGCCCTGGAGATTTCCGGGGCACGAACCAAGACCGAGGTGGTCAACGAAGCGTTGCGCCGATACGTGCAGGCAAAACGACGGCGCCGGCTCCTCGACCTGCAGGGAAAGGTTCCCTGGGAAGGAAAGGTCGAGGATCTGCGCAGAGACCGATGAGGGTGCTCGTCGACACCTCCGCATGGGCGGATTTCTTCAACGGCCATCCGAGTCCCCAGGCGCAGGCCCTGGCGGATCTGATCCGTGAAGAAGCCGATGTGCTGACTTGCGGATTGGTTGTGGCCGAGGTGCTCCAGGGAATTCGACGGTCGGCAACCCTCCGGAGGATCCGTGAGCACTTCCTCGAAATGGAATGGCTCACCCCCCGGGAACCGGAAACCTACCTGAACGCCGCCGATCTTTACCGGCGGCTCCGAAGACGCGGGGTCACCATCCGTTCCATGATCGATTGCACCCTGGCCGTGCTCGCCGTGGAACACGATGTCCTCGTACTGTCGAAGGACCGCGATCTCATGCGGATCGCGGAATCCGGCCTTGTCCGCCTGCGCACGTATCCCCTTGGGTGACCCGGGCGAACCCCTGCCGGCGTGGAAAACCCGTTCACGAGGCGAAGCCGGCGCAACGCCGCGCCGGCATCCCGACGCGCAAAGGGTCAAACGAAACGGCGGCGGTTCTGTGAGGCGGGAACGCGGTCAGCCCGGCGGTTCGAACTCGACCCGCGGGACGACGCGTTCGGTGTCGGAAGCCAGTTCGAAATACTCCGCCGGCCGGAACCCGAAGAGTTTCGCCGCAGAATTCGTCGGGAACGTTTCGCAGAGCGTGTTCATCTCGCGCACGTTGCCGTTGTAGAACCGCCGCGCCGCCGCAATCCGGTCTTCGGTGTCCGCGAGTTCCCGCTGCAACGCCAGGAAATGCCGGTCCGCTTTCAACTCGGGATACGCCTCGGCCACCGCGAACAGCCGTTTCACGCCCCGCATCAGGGACGACTCGTCGGCCGCCTGGGAGGACACGCGCCCTTCGTTGGCGCGGGCCGTGTCGCGCAGCCGGACCACGGCCTCGAGAGTCTCCCGTTCGTGGCGGGCATAGGCCTTCACCGTTTCCACGAGGTTGGGAATCAGGTCGTAGCGCCGCTTCAACTGCACGTCGATATCCGCCCAGCTTTCCCGCAGATGCTGGCGCAGGCGGACGAACCGGTTGAAGACGACGATGAACCATACCCCGGCGAGAACGACGGGAACGAGAAGAAAGAAAAGGATCAGTATGCCTGCGTCCATCCGCGTCCTCCGGACCCCCGCTCGAGACCGTTCCGCAATCCGCCGTGGAACCGGCCGGCCGACTCAGCCCCTTGTCGCGCCGTGAAATCGATCCTATCCATACCGGCACCGGTCGAGGTCGGATGTCAGGTAGTCGGGCCACCGCTCGAAGAATGCCCGGAGCCAACCGAGCCGCGATCGAAACTCCTCCGGCGCCCAGCGGTCCGTTCCGTCGCTCAGACAACACCGTCCGTTGCGGATCTCGACGGTGTCGGGATTCGTTTGCATGAGATACTCCATCATGCGCGGATGGATCACGGCGTAGGCGAACCGCTTGTCGGAACTCTTCACGTAGAACCGGCGGCTGAATTCGTCGGATTCGAAATCGATATCGTCCAGCCCGATCACACCCGCCAGTCGATCCAGCAGCCCCTCGCGCCGGATCAGCAGGTCGGGAATCCGCGGAAACGGCAGTTCCACGAGGAGATAACTGAACTCGTACGTCTGCGTCGATTCCCTGCCGCCCGTCATGCGCGGGACCTGGAACTTGAAATCGCCCATCCGAACGTCGAAAGACCGCCCCCCGATCTCCATATCCCCCCGCAGCGTGTTGTACGGCGTCCGGTTCCGCCCGATCCGGAAGACGTCGAACGGGGCGTATTCCCCTTCGTCGTCGCCGTAGCCCTCCGGGTCGAAATCCCACTGCAGCTCCGCGGCGAGGGCGGCCAGAGCCCGACGACGTTTCACCTCGCCCAGGTGCGCGGCGATGGCGAAGGCGACGACTCCGACACCCACCAGAACCACGATCGCAACGACGGGAAACGACATGGGGATTCTCCGACAACGTCCCTTCGGCGGAACCATGCCCGATCGACGGACACGGTTTCCGCGGCGCCGGCTGATCGGGCGGCCGGGTCAGTCGCCGACGAGGTAGCGGACGAAGTAGCGGCCGCCGGCGAGATTCGCCGTCTCGCGGGCCTTGTACACCCGTTCCTCGTACTCGCCGCCGGGCAGGATCCGCCGTTCCTCGACCTGTTCCTCGAAGATGTCGGGACCCGATCGCCAGCCCGCCGGTTCCCGGTTCCCCTCCAGAATCCCCTCGCCCAGGATCGGTTTCCGGATCTTCACCCAGAGGTATTCCGTGCCTCCCTCATCCTGCGCGACGTAGATCTCGAACCCCCAGGCATAGGGCGACGCCGGGTCGTTGGGATCCGAACCGGTCCCCTTCTCCGCCCCGTTCACGAACCCGTCCCCATCCGGATCCGCCGCTTCGCCCCAGACCGTGGCCTCCAGCTCGGGATCCTGCACGACTTCGTAGCCGAACTGTTCGACCTCCCACATCTCCTTGACGATCAGCTTCGTCTTGCACGATCCCACGTTCCCGTTGCCGTCCGCGGCGAACAGTTCCACGGTGTAAGTGCCGATGCCCAGGGGTTCGCCCGGGGGCGGCTCCTGCCAGATCGAAAGCCGGCTCGCCGGGACGCAGTCGTCGTAGAACTCGGACCACCGCGTCAGGTCCGGCGTCTCGACCCAGCACTCCTGGCTCGGCCATTCGCACCGGACGGTGATCTCCTCGGGACAATCCACCACAGGCGCCGCGTTGTCCGGGAACTCCATCCCGCCGGGGTTGCCGTACGAATCGAATTCCGCGAACCCGTACATCGTCACGCTGAACCGCCCCCGGCCCGTCATCTGGTACCCGCCGGTGATGCTCACCGGCAGCGGCGCCCGGGCGTATACGTACCCGTTGTCGAACCCGCCGAGTTCCGCGCCGGCCAGCGTCGTCACCTGCGTGCCGTTCACCCGGACCTGGTTCAGGTCGGTCGAGTTCGCGGCGACGACGTTGATGTAGTTATTGCCCGAAAACCTCGAGGCGGGCGGGGAACGGAACCGGTAACCGCCCAACCAGCTCCCGTACGGCTGGATCAGGCACATGAACGGGTCGGAGAGCATCACCCCGTCGTAGTCGGCGCTGTTGGAATACTGCATGACCATGATGGGATACTCGGAGTAGACGCGGGCGCCCGGGGTCCCGGGCCCGCCGTTGTCCAGGCGGAATTCGTACACCTCGCCGCGTTTCAACATCGCCATCATCGTGCCGTCGACCATCACGGGCGTGTCGTCGCGCGAGGCCAGCACCTGCACCGTGTCGGCGTCGCGCGTCATCAGCGGCACCACGTAGTGGGTCGTCGACCAGAGCGACACGGGCAGCAGTTCTTCCACGATGAAATCGCAGAAGACCTGGTTGGCCGTGGCGATGTTCGCGCACCGATGGGCGCCGAAGACGCCGACGGGTTTGTCGGAGAAGATTTCCGTGCCCGTCATGTTCACCGGTTCGCCGGCCTCGTTCCGAAGCTGGTATGTCTCGCCCCGATCGAGGGTGATCGTGTAGGGCACGCCCCCCGGATGGGAATCGATCGTTTCCGACGGAATGATGGTGACCTTCGTATCGTCCTGGGGCGACACGATGCCGAGTTCCGTTCCGTGGAGCAGGGGCACGTTGTCGTGCACGTTCTGGTAGGTCAGCACGATGTACTCCGTTCCCAGGCACGTCATCGGCAGTCCCAGGTAGGAATCCGTGCTGTAGGCCATGTGGTTCAACCCGTACACGGCCACGTCGTTCGAGGCCATGACATGCACGCCCTTCTTCTCGATCGAATCGGCGCCTTCCAGTTCCACCTCTTTCGGAAGTTCGACCCGCACGGTGCCGTCGGCGCTCACCGTGAAGAGCTGCGTCCAGGCCAACCCCGGGATCTCGATCAGCCCCGAGGTTCCCGGCGGTCCGGCGATGTTCAGAACGATGTGGAGCGGGTTGTCCGGTTCCTCCTCGTAGTTCTCGGGGAACGCGAGCCAGAAATCGGTGCCGTTGGTCGTTTTCGTGCATCCGTCCGGCGGCTGGCCGCTCCCCCGCTCCATGCAGAGCTGGGCCGGGTAGACGAGGAAGCGGTCCGCGTCGTCCTCGCTGTTCAGACCGTGGAACGCAAGGACGTTCGACCCCTGCCGCAGCAGCCCGACGTAAGACGAGAGATCGATCGATTCCACGACCAGCGCCGACGTGTCTGGACGATCCGACGTGGCCGCCGCATGCCACCAGACCGGGTCCGGCGCCCGTCGGCGGGCCACTTCGACGCCGTTGAGGTAGGCGACGAACCCGTCGTCGTACAGCATCAGCAGGCGCAAGCCGCCGGCAAGAGCGGGCGAGGTGTCCAGGTGGAACGGCACCCGCACGTAGGCCGACGGGTTGACGCGGTACATCGGTTCCTTCACATCCGTTCCGATCAGAGGATCGTAGAGGCCCGGCCCCCCGGTGAGCGAGGGATCCGAAAAGGGCATCCCCCTCCGCCCCATTTCCAGAATCCGTTCCACGTCCTCGGGGGTCAACGCCCGGGCCCAGATGCCGAAATCGTCCAGGGATCCGTAGAAGGGCATCTCCCCCGAACCGTCCCGACCCTCGTACAGGGGAGGTTCCCCGTTGATATCAAGAACGAAGTCCGGCGGGAATTCCTTGAAGGGACCTTCCTTGCCGTCGAGATACCCCCGCAGCCCGTTCTTCTTGCGGTCCACCACCATCACGAGATGGTGCCATTCGCCCGTTTCCGCGATGTCCATCTCGACGGCGAAAACGTCCTTGCCGCCCGCCACCTGCACGTAGGTGCCCGACGACGTCCGATAGAAACACCACCCGGGGTTGTTCGAACTCAGCCCTCCCTTGTAGAGGAGAAACTCGGCATCCCCCCTTTGAAGAGTTCTTTCGGGATAGAACCAGATGGATGCGGAAAACTCGTCCTGCCCCGGGTTGAGTTCGTTGTGGTGATCCACCCGGACGTAGCTATCGCCCTTGATCGGGTAACTCAGGCATTCCTCGATCAGACCCGCCGGATTCCCGGGGGAACCGAAGATCATGCCCGGATGAAGGGTCGGGCCGCTGACATCAAGAACCGTTGCGCCCGTGATGTCGTCGCGGTCCATCGTGTGGTGCAGGATCAGGTTCTCCAGGAACGGATTCGTGCCCAGGTCGTACCCGACCCCGAGCAGCCCCCTCATCCAGTCCGTGTCATCGAAGGAAACCTGCGTCCAGCTCAACCCGATGTCGTGGTCGGGGATCCACGTGCGCACGATGTCCTTGCCGCCCACAAGAACCTCGCCGCGGCACTCGCAGTAGTTCGTGAAGTCGCTGAAACTGTCGACCAGGCTCGCCTTCAAATCGAACAGGCCGCAGTACGGCACGCTGCACGGGAAGGTGAAACTGGTGTGCAACTCCCCCTCGGGCCCCGCCGGACGGCGGTCCTTGCCCGAGGCGAAGATCCGGATGGTCTCTCCCGAACCGAGAACGTACCCCTCGGGAATCTGCCACTTCGTCGGCGCCCCCGCGTCGTCGGTCAGGTAATGTCCGCTCAGAAAACCGACCTCCAGGGATCGAATGACGATGTACGCGGGGTAATCCCCGTCTTCGTCGGGTTGATCCAGGTTCGCTGCCGCGGGAACGACGGTCTCGATGCGAAGCTGCGCCCGCGCCGCGCCCGGGAAGGACGCGACGAAGGTCGCGAGAAGAAGCGTCATGAACAATCTTTGCCGATTCATGGTCTTGATCCCCGTCTCATTTCCCGCCGGCGCCCCGCGGCAGGGGGCGCCGCAAGCCCGCGATGGATGAAAGGCCGTTTCATGGAATCACGAGCTCCACGTTCAGATTCTGCAGCACGAGGGTGAGATTCGGTCCGATGACCTGCGCGGAAGAGTCGTTGACGTCGACGTCCGCCGGATCGATGCCGACGAGCCCGTCGCTTCCTTCCCCGTCCTCTTCGATGATCGTGTCCGTACCCAGCGGCGTCGACTGATCGAAGAAATAGAGATCGTCCCCGGCGCCCCCGCCGATCCAGTCGTCGCCGCCCCCGCCTTCCAGTTCGTCGTCGCCCTCTCCGCCGAGAAGCCAATCCTGGGCCGAACCGCCGAGCAACCGGTCGTTGCCGTCCCCGCCCAGCAGATATACGGATCCCAGCGTAAAGCCGGATGCATCCAGAAGATTGTCGCTCTCTCCCGCGACGAGGTAGGCCCGGTGGATGTTCTGGATCCAGTCGGCCTCGCCGTTCGTCCACAGGGCCGTGTCTTTCAGGACGAAATCGGCGTCGCGTTCTTCGAACAGCCAGTTCGACCCGCCGCCCCCGTCGATGAAGTCCGCCCCGGCGCCGCCCTGCAGAACGTTGTCCAGCGCGTTCCCCTTGAGGGCATCCGCCTGCGCCCCGCCGGTGACCCAGTCGATGAGATCCGCGGCGGCCAGTTGGAGCTTCAGGTTGGCGTTGACCGTCTGCACCGTCGTCTGGGCGAGATCCACCTGGACGCCGAGGGATTCCGTCGGCGAGAAATCCAGGGTGTCCGCGCCGCCGCCGTCCAGGACGACGTCGCTGCCGAGCTGCCCGTCGGTGTCGAACTCGAAGGTGTCGTTGCCGAGATCGCCGTGAAGCTGGTCGTTCCCCGCCTCCCCCACGAGGGTGTCCGCCCCGTCCCTTCCCCGGATCACGTCGTTCCCCGCGCCGCCGACAAGCCGGTTGTCGAGATCGTTGCCGGTGATCGTATCGTCGAGCGCCCCGCCGACGACGTTTTCGATCTCCGCGGCGCCCGAAAGCTGCAGGTCGAGGTTGGCGTTGACCGTCTGGACGGTCGTGTCGCTCAGGTCCACGGTGACCGTCTGGGTCGTCGTCGCGGAGAAATCGAGCGTGTCCACGCCCTCGCTGTCGGAGATCGAGTCCGTTCCCAGGGCCACGTCGCAATCGAACAGGTAGACGTCGTCGCCCGCGGCGCCGTAGAGCTGGTCGTCGCCGCCCCGGCCCTTGAGGGAATCGTTGCCCTCGCCGCCGGCGAGGATGTCGTTGCCCGGACCGCCGGTCAGGATATCGTCCCCTTCTTCGCCGATGAGGAGGTTCGATCCGGATCCGCCGACCAGGATGTCGTCTCCGGCGCCGCCGAGGATCACGGCGTCCCCGCTGAACCCGGAGGCGTCGAACCAGTCGTCCCCGGCGCCGCCTCGCATCTCCGCCCGTTCAATGTCCGACATGGAGATCGTTCCGACGCCGCCCGCGACGACGACCGACGTATCCGTGACCGAGAACCAGCCGCCGCCCGCGATCCGGATCCGATCGCCGAACGATTCCCCGGCCCCGTCGATCGTCACCGCTCCCGATTGCCAGCCGGTGACGTCGAACGTGTTGTCCGAGGCCCCGCCCGTGATCTGCACGTCCTCGATTCCGGTCAGGGTGTCGAGTTCGTCCGGGTCGTCCGTGAAATTGAAGTTCTCGTCGATCGACACCTCTCCCGTGCCGGTCGCCGGATCGCTCGCCACGAGGATCACCTCGGCGTCGCGGCCGATCTCCAGCAGATCGTCGCCCGCGCCGCCGTCGATCGAATCGCTCCCTCCGCCGCCGGTCAATCGGTCGTCGCCCGCGCCGCCGCGGAGGGTGTCGCCCCACCGGCTTCCGACGATCACGTCGTTCCCCGCGCCGCCGCCCAGCGTGAAGACCCCGCGCGGGTCCCCGTCGGCGTTATCCGTCAGGGCGGAGGCGTCGAGGGTGTCGTTCCCGGCGCCGGCGGTCAGTTCGAAGATCTCGACGTTCTCCAACTCGATCACCCGGCCGGTCGACAGCAGGATCCGCACGCCGTAGGCCCCCGAATCGGCGAGCGTGAAGTCGGCCGCAGCTTCCATGATGAAGCGGTCGGATCCGTGGCATTTCCCGTCGATCCGCGCATCGCCGCTCCATCCGGTCAGGTCGAAGGTGTTCGCCGAGATCATGCCGGTGAGCGCCGCAAACTCGATGTCGGCCAGGACGTCGACCTCGTCGCCCTTGAAGATCCGGACATCGCTCAGGGTGAAATCGACGTCCGCCATCTCGTCGATCGAATCCGTGTCGCCGCCGCCGTCCAGGACGTCGTTGCCCGCGCCGCCGTCCAGGAAATCGTCGCCCGCCATTCCCGACAGGTGGTCGTTGCCCGGACCGCCCCGCAGGGTGTTGTCCAAGCCGTTGCCGACGATCGTGTCGTCCGCGTCGCCTCCGATCACCTCCTCGATGCCGCCCGCTCCGAGAACCAGGGTCAGGTTCCCGATCGCCTGCGGGCCGCTCTCGTTGAGGTCGAGCACGATCTCCGCGGATTCCGTGGCCGAGAAATCGAGCACGTCATGACCCCACGGATCCCCGAGATCCTCGTAGATGGTCTCCGTGCCCCACGCCTCGTCGGCGTCGAAGGCGTAGGTCTCGCTCCCGCTGCGGCCGTGGAGTTCGTCGTTGCCGGGACCGCCCGTAAGGATGTTGTCGAGCGTGTTGCCGCGGATGACGTCGTTCCCGGGACCGCCGATCACCGCCTCGATATCCTCGGCCTCCAGGGTCAGGTCGAGCCCGGGCAGCACGGTCTGCGGGGAACCGACGATCGCCAGGTCGATGTCGATCGGGAAGAAGACGCCGGAGAAATCGAGCGTGTCCAGGTCCCCGCCCGCCGGGGCGATGTTGCCGTCGCCGATCACGCTGTCGGATCCGGAATCCGTCGCGTCGAAGAGGAAGACGTCGTCGCCCGGTCCGCCGACCAGGGTGTCGTCGCCGCCCCCGCCGTGCAGCGTCGCCCCTCCGGCGAATCCGGAGACGTCGAGGGTGTTGTTGCCGGGACCGCCGGTCAGGAAGGCGTCCTCGATGTTCGACAGGCTGTAGACCGATCCGTTGCCGAGGGTCAGCGACGCCTCGCCGCCGTATCCCATGAAGGCCTCAAGGAACTCGGGCCGGTACAATGCCACCGAGTCGAAGACGGTCAGGGAATGCGCGTTGACCGGGAAGTTCGCGGCCAGTTCGGCCACCTCGCCCATGGAAACCTCCCCGGTCCCCTTCCCGAGATTCAGGTTCAGGGTCGGCAGGAGATCCAGGATCGCGTCCATGATGAGCTGCGTGTCCGACGTCGAACCGTGATCGTCGAGCGTCATGTCGGTGTCGTTCTCGACGATGATCGCGTCCCGCCCGAACCCGCCGTCGATGTCGGCGCCGCCGTCCCAGTCGGTCACGGTAAACGTGTTCGCGCCGGAACCGCCGACGAGCTGCGCCCGTTCGATGTCGACGAGGGTGAAGCGCGTCAGGAAGTTCGGGAACTCGGGGTACTCGAGCGTCAGGCTGTCGTGGCCCTCGAAGAACGGGTCGGGATCGTTGCGGCGCAGGATGAAATCGGCCTCGTCGTCCTCGGCCATGACGATGTCTTCGCCCCGGTCGCCGAGCAGGGTGTCGTTGCCGAGTTCGGCGATCAGGAAATCGTTGCCCGGGCCGGCGTCAAGATAATCCAAACCCTCGCCGCCCCGGAGGAAATCGTCGTAGCCCTGCGCAAAGACGTAATCGAGGCTTTCCCCGGCGTCGATGACGTCCACGCCGGGTCCGCCGCTGAAATCGATCAGGCTGTAGGGATCCAGTCCCTCCCCGGAGGGTTTGCCCTCCGGCGGATCCGTCGGGAGGAACCGTCCGGGATGCAGTTCCGCGGGAATGCTGCCCGAATCGCCGAGGATGATGTCCCAGTCGTCGCCGCCGTCGATCACGTCGTCGTCGCTCAAGCCCCCGTCGGACCCGAGGATGTGCAGGGGCACCTCGTTGATCGGCCGCCCCGTCGCATCGCGGAGTTCGAGCGTCAGGGTCACGCTCTGGCAGGGCGGGATCGGTCCGGCCGCCAGGATCGGCACGACGAAGGTCTCGGAGTATTCCCCGATTTCGAACGAGAGATACCCCTCGACCGCCTTGTAATGGGATCCCGCGATCGCGGTGTCGTCCTTCGTGCGGTAGACGACCGCGGCGCGCCGGGAAACGTCCGCGCGCGAGACGGTGACCACCGCGAAGTTGTCGTACTCGGCCTGCGGCACCGTGTACGAGGGATACTGGAAATCGGGGCCTTCCGACGCCGGGACCGGCGGACCTTCCTTCAGAAGGACGACCACGCCGTTCTCCGCGGGGAAGGAGAAGACGGCCGTTCGGCCGGTGTTCGGATCGAGATGCCCGCTGATCTCGGAGAAGCCCTCCGGGATCTCGAACTCCAGCATGTAGTCGCCTTCGAAGACGTTGAAGAACCCGTAGAACCCGAGCCAGTTGACCCACGCCTGGTCGGTCTCGTTGCCCTTGAAATCCAGCAGCCGCACGGCCAGGCCGAAGGCCGCCTCGCCCGAATCGAACTGGCCGTTGTCGTTCCAGTCGATCCCGACGCCGCCGATGATCGTCCCGTCGCCCATGCCCTCCGTGTCGATCTCGAAAATCAATCCGTTGAGCGGCTTCGTCTCCGGGTAGTCGTCGACGGGATCGTACGCGAGGACCGACGCGTCGTACTCGCCCTGGTTGATCGGGGCGTTCATGTTCATCGCGTTCTGCCAGTGGCCGCCGACGACATGATCGTCCCCGGCCCCCGCGTCGATGTAGTCGTCGCCGGGACCGCCGAAGAGGGTGTCGTCCGTACCGCCCCGTCCCACGGTGTCGCTGCCGCCCGGGATGGCGAACAGAAGCAGCTTCGGCTGATACCCGATGTCTTCGAAGTGGAAGATCCCGGCGCCGCCCTCGAAATCGATGCTCTGGCTGTCGTTGCCGGTCGTCAGATCGAACCCCGCGAAGAACGTCTTCGGAAACCCGTTGGGATCGTTGAGGCTTTCCTCGTCCACCTGCACCGAGACCGGTCCCAGCGGTACGGCCGCGGAATAGACGCCGTCGGCGTCCGTGGTCGCCGACACGTCGCCCGACGACCCCGTGACCGTCACGTCCACGCCGTCCAGCCCCCGTTCCCCGTCGTCGAAGAAGCCGTTTCCGTTGGAATCCTGGAAGATGCGCCCGGAGACCGTCTGCAGTTCGTCGTCGATGATCGTCACCACCAGCGAACTCGGATCTCCCAGAACGCTTCCCGTCGGGTTCTTCAACCAAACGCGGAAGGACTCGGGCACTTCCGGAGTGAGATCCCCGGTGATCTGGATCTGGATCTTGCGCTGCGTCACCAGCGGGAAGAGAAGCGGGCTCGCGGTCAACACCTGGAAATCGACGCCTTCGCGCGCCGTCAGGCTGTCCACCTGGAACTCGACCGAGACGCCCGAGGTCGGGTTGCCGGGGAAGCTCACGGTCAGCTCGATGACCTTGTTGAAGAACGTTCCCTCGGTGACGGTGTCGGGACCGCCCAGAATGAGTTCCGGCACCGGTTCCGTGTCGATGATCTTCAGGGTCGCCACGTAGGGCGACGCGCTGGCCGGTTTCCCCGACCATCCGCGCATCGTCAGCAGGACGGTTTCATCGCCCTCGTAGAGCCCGTCGTCGAGGATCGGGATCTCGACGGTCTTCACGTACTCGGTCGGCGCGAAGGTGACGATCTGCATCCCGCCCGTGTAATCCAGCCCGTC
Source organism: uncultured Verrucomicrobiota bacterium (assembly GCA_964395275.1). Classification (GTDB taxonomy): domain Bacteria; phylum Verrucomicrobiota; class CALLYA01; order CAYNBQ01; family CAYNBQ01; genus CAYNBQ01. The sequence continues at coordinate 2,884 of CAYNBQ010000075.1, read as the reverse complement.
GGTCGCCGTGATGTCCTGCGTGAAGAAGATCGCCGTGGTCGTCTCCGATCCGAGGGATCGGATCAGGGTGATCTTCGCCGCCGGCTCGTCTTCGTACACGGTGTACCAGGGACGGCTGAACCGCACCGGCGCCAAGTATCCCGCCCCGCTCCCCGTGTCGTTGTCCTCGATCCTGACGACCGCATGGTTGAACCCGATCTCGGCGTTCTCCGCGGAAAGCAGATTCACGAAGAAGACCTCTTCGGGCTCGACCCAGAAATCCCCGTCGACCGTCTGGATCTGGAACGTCTTCGACACCTCGCCCGGGGCGAACTCGAGCGTCGCCGAACCGTCCTCCGTGTTCGCGCTCGCCGGCAGGTAGTCGGGGGATTGCAGGAGCAGGTGGAAGGTGTCCCCGGTCGGCACCGTGGCGACCGCCGTGCCGGGATTCGTCGCGTAGGTGATCACCACGTCCTTGCCGCTGGCCATCGGCGTCGGCACCGCCGCATGCGGATCGAGCAGCGTGACCTTGAACTGGGGCGCATCTCCCTCGGTCACCAGGGTCGTGTGCGGGTCGTTGATCGGATCGACCGGGACGACCGGTTCGATCACCGCCATCACCGGATCGTCGTCGTCCGGGATGATTCCGATGGCGTGCCCGTCCGCCACCGCCGCCCCCTGCGCGTCGAAGAGTTCGACGAAGAAATGCTCGTCGTACTCGTCGATCGCGTCGTCCACGAGGGTGACCGTGACTTCCTTCGTCGTCTCGCCCGGCGCGAAGGTCACCAGCGTGAAATCGAACGGCCAGACGTCCGGCACCTTCAGGTAATCGTCGCCCATCGTCGCGTAATGGGTCTGTTCCGAGGCCTCGTACGCGCTGGAATCGACGACCTGGTAGCGGACGCTGACCGGCTGCGCGCTCGGGTTCGACAGGCTGATCGTGAAGACCGCCGGGTCGGCCTCGGTCGGGGGAACCGCGGCATCGTCGTCCGGCACGTAGTCGTCGATCGAAATCTGCGGAACCCCGTCGTCGCCGATGATCGTTCCGATCGCCTCGTCGTCGCTCAACAACACCTTCGGCGCGGCCGGATCGGGATTGGCGTCCACGAGATTCGACAGCCGCACGGTGAACTGTTCGTGGGACCCTTCGTAGACCAGGTCCGTGACGATCGGCACCTCGATGCGCATCGTCTGGATGCCCGGCTCGAAGACCAGCGTCCCGGAGACCGCTTCGAAATCGGGGCTGTCCCCGGCGGAAACCGCGCTGCCGTCCTGCGTCGTGTAGTCGACCCGCACCTCGTACCGGACCGGGCGGGAAAGGGTCACCGCGAACGAGGCGGCGTTCGCCCCGAGATCCCCTTCCTCGACCGACACGTCCTCGATCGTCAGGGCCGCGTTCCCGATGACCCCCGCGGTGACGTCCGTGCGGGTCTCGTTCGTGTTCAGCGTGAAGTTGTCCGTGATCCCGATGTTCGGATCGCCCGAGGGATTGTGCACGGCATGCACCTTGACGATCGCGTCGCTGTCGAGGAACTCGTTGTCCCCGACGTCGTGCTCGATCATCACGAGCCCCGTCAGCTCCGTCGTGTCGTAGGGCGAGATGAAGACCATCCAGAAGGTGTCCGGATCCAGGCCCGTGAACTTGAACGACCCGTCCGCCTGGGTGACCACGGTGTCCACCGGGACGGTGGGACTGACCGACTGCTGGTACAGCTCGACCGTAACGCCCGCCACGCCCGGTTCGCCGGAATCCCGGACGCCGTTGTCGTTCTCGTCCAACCAGACCGACGAACGGATGGCGATCCCCGTGTCCCGATCGCCCGTCTTGCCGTGGGCGTCGTCCCCGTAGAGTTCGTCGTCGCCGGCTCCGCCGTCCAGGAAATCGTTGTCGTCCTCCTCGATCACCTCCGTCTCGCCGCTCTCCATGAAGTTGCCGCCGAAGAGGAAATCGTCGCCTTCCCCGCCGAAGATCACGTCGGAATTCCCGCCGCCCGCCAGCATGTCGTCGCCGCCGAGGCCGCCGTCGGCCGAGCCGATCCCCAGGACGTCCAGCGAGGAGACGGGCACGGCGCCCGCGGCGATCTCGCCGAGCTGATCCCGCAGCGTCGTCGCGTTGGAGGAATCGTAGGTGTCCCCGATCAGCAGATCGGCGCCGCTGTGCCCGAAGATCGAGTCCGAGCCGGTGCCGCCGGCGAGAACGTCGTTGCCCGAACCGCCGAGAATCGAATCGTCGCCTTCCCCGCCGTCGATGATGTCGTCGCCGGTGTCCCCGCGGATCTCGTCGGCGCCCCCGCCGCCCAGGACCGTATCGTTGCCGGTCCCGGCCTCGATGACGTCGTTGCCCGCGCCCCCGTCGATCGTGTCGTCGCCGCCGTAGGCGGTGATCTCGTCGGCGCCGTCGCCCCCGTACAGCGTGTCGGCCCTCTCGGTCCCCAGGATAACGTCGGCGCCCTCATCCCCGTAGATCGTGATCCCGGAGGTGCCGGCCGTGATCCGGTCTTCCCCGGCGCCGCCGTGGACCGTCAGGTCCGGCGCCCAGCCCGTGATCGTGATCACGTCGTTGCCGGCGCCGCCGGAGATCGTTCCGCCGCCGATGTTGTCCCCTTCGCTGCCCCGTTCGCTCAACAGAATCTGGTCGTCCCCCTCGCCCCCGTTCAAATCGACTTCCGAGAGAACGCCCAGCAGCTCGATCGTGTCGGCGCCCCGGCCCGCATCCTCGACGACGATCTTCGTGACCGGGCCGAACTCCTTGATGTACCCGTTCCAGTCGACCTCCACGGTCTCCCCGGAGGCGTCGCCGGAGAGATGGGTCACCACGAAATGCTCGTCCCCGTCGTTCGTGCAGATCTCCTGCCGTTCCCCGGCCCGGCTCCCGATGTTCAGGGTCAGCGTCGTCCCGCTCAGG
>CAYNBQ010000074.1:10646-18028 GCA_964395275.1 uncultured Verrucomicrobiota bacterium | reverse complement strand
CGTGGTCACGTTACCGAGGTCGATCACCCCGCCCGTCGAGGTTCGGAAATGCAGCCAGTCGTCCTTCTGCCGCGGGGCCGTGACCGTCGTCGCCCCGGACAGGTCGATCCGGCCGTTCACCGAGGCGGAAACCGTGTGATCGTGCCGTTGCCAGTTCCGGCCGTCGTTGAACCCGTCGTCGAAGTCGGCGATCGTCGACAGGTCCAGCAGGGTCCCCGTGCCCGCCGCCGAGAAGAGGGTCGTGGTTCCCGTTCGGTGCGCCGGCGAATAGCCCGTCGCCGCCACCGCGAACCGGGCGCCGTCGCTCAGATGGAAGGTCGCGTCGTCGATCGAGGTGAACGCGGGGACGTTCAGCGTCCGTTCGGCGCCGAGCGTCAGCGCGCTGTTCGTGAAGGTCGTCAACAGCGGAGCGTCCAGCCGGCCGCCCTGCCCGAGGCTCAGGGAGACGCCGCTCGCGGCGGCCAGCGACGGCAGGTCGAAAACACCGGCCGTCGGTACGGAGATCGATCCGCCGTTCCACGTCTCGAGGGACGGCAACGCGGTCGTCGTCGCCGCGTCGGCGTAGATCGTCGTCTTCTGGATCGAGGTCGCCGCCGGCATCGCGAAGGCCGGCGCCGAAACGGCGTCGACGTCGATCCGCACCGAACCGGAATTCGCGGTCACCGTTTCCAGTGCGTCCAGATCGATCCGCCCGCCGGTTTCCAGCATGATGTCGAGCCGATCATCCGGCTGGTACGGGGCGTCCAGGGATCCCGTCCCCGAAAGATCGATCCGGCCCCCGGCGCGCACCAGGATCGTGTGAACCCTGGCCTCCCAGTTGCGTCCGTCGTTGAAACGGTCGTTGAAAACCGTCACCGCCGACAGGTCGAGCAGCGTCCCGGAACCGGAAACGAGGAACAGGGTCGCACCGCTCGTCCGTCCCGTCGCGGAATAGCCCGTCGCCGCCGCGGCGTACGTGGCGCCGTCGCGCAGGTAGAACCGGGCGTCGTCGATCGAGGTGAAGGCGGGCACGTTCAACATGCGTTCCCCGCCCAGCGTCAGCGTGCTCCCGTCGAAGACCGTCAGCAACGGGGCATCCAGCCGGCCGCCCTGCCCGAGCGACAGCGACAGGTTCGTCGCACTCGCCAGGATCGGCAGATCGAACCGGCCGCCCGTCGGAACCCCGATCGTCCCGCCGTCCCACGCGGTCAGCGCCGAAAGCGTCAGGACGCCGCCCGGAAGAAGATCGAAGACCGTGCCGCCGGCTTCGGCCAGCGACGGCGCGGCAAAGGCCGCCGCGTTTACGGAAACCGTCAGGTTTTCCGAAGATGCAAGGCGCGGAAGGGCGAAGCCCGCGGCCGACGGCGCGTCGACGAAAATCCGGATCCAGCCCGAAGAGGCCGTCGTCGACCCGAGCATGTCCAGATCGATCGCCGCGCCGCTCTCCACGAAGATATCGAGACGGTCGTCCGGCTGGCGGGGCGCGACGATGGTCTCCAGCGAGGAGAAATCGATCCGTCCGCCGGCGCGCAGAAGAATCGTGTGAACCTTCGTCTCCCAGTTGCGTCCGTCGTCGAACCGGTCGTTGAACTCCGTCACCGAGGAGAGATCGAGCAGCGTACCGGCGCCCGTCACGGAGAAGAGGGTCGTCGTTCCCTTGAGCCCCGTCGCCGAATAGCTCGTCACGGCCGGAAGAGCGACGCGGGCGCCCGACCGCAGGACGAAGGTCGTGTCGTCGATCGTCGCCAGGTTCGGCGCCGTGACGATTCCCGGTCCTTCGACCGTCATCCGCCCGTCCTGGAAGGAAAGCGCGGTTGCAAGATTCAGTGAAGCGCCGCGGTAGGCCCCGAGAACGGCGCCGTCCAGCGTCGCCTCGCCCAGGACGTCCAGCGTGGCGTCCGGTCCCCACACGCTCAGCGATGCGCCCGCGCCGACCGTCAGCGCGCCGCTGACGCTCGAATCCCCCGTCAGCGTGAGTCCGCCGGAGAGGATCGAGATCGATTCGGCGCTCGTCAGCCCCGCCACCGTGAAGGCGTCGTCGATCGTCACCACGACGTCCACGGCGCCCCGGTCGATCACCGCCGTATCCGCCGGTCCCGGAACGCGGCCCGCGCTCCAGTTGGCCGGATCGTTCCAGTTGCCGTCGGAATCCGAGATCCAGGAGATTTCTTCCCCGGATCCGTCGCCCGTCGGCGTCGGGTCGAGACCGGGATCTCCTTCCGGTTCGGCCGTTCCGTCGCCCAGTCCCCCGCCGCCGGATTCGGACGAGTCGTCCGTCGCACCCGCAGGTTCGGCGGCGTTCCCCGAAGAACCGCCGGCATCGGGGAGGTTGACCCGCGGTCCCGCGTAGATCAGCGACGTCAGGTCGACAACGCCGCCGTCCGTCTCCGTGATGTTGAGCGCATCGTCGGGCTGAACCGGTCCGGCGATGCTTTCCACGTTCGACAGGTCGATCCGTCCGCCGGACGCCGCGGCGATGGCATGATTGTGAACCTCCCAGTTCCGCCCGTCGTTGAAGGCGTCGTCGATCCGTCGCACGGACGAGAGGTCCAGAACCGTTCCGGCGCCCTCTGCGGAGAAGAGGGTCGCCGTCCCCTTGAGCCCCGTCGCCGAATAGCTCGTCGCCGCCACCGCGAACCGCGCGCCGCCGCTCAACAGGAACCGCGAATCGTCGATCGTCGGCAGCGCCGGCACGTTCAACGTCTGGTCCGCACCCAGGTTCAACGTGCTCGATGTGAAGGACACGAGGTCCGGCGCGTTCAACGTCCCGCCCGCGCCGATCGTCACCGTCGCCCCCGACATCTGCGTCAGGACCGGAAGATCGAACGTCCCGTTCTCCGGCACCGCAACGGATCCGCCGATCCAGAGCTCCAGGGATGCCAGCGTCAGGTGGGCTGCGGCGTTCGTCGTGAAGGTCGTCTTCTCCACCCGGGCCAGCGAGGGGAAGGCCGGATTCGCCCCGTCCAGGTCGAACCGGACCGCCCCCGAATCGGAAACCGTGGCGGCCAGGGCCGAAAGATCGATCGCGCCGCCGTTGTCCGTGACGATGTAGAGCGCGTCGTCGGTCTGGGCGGGGGCGTCAATCGTCTCCACGCCCGACAGATCGATCGCGCCGCCGTCCGACGCCTCGATCCGATGGTTGTGCACCTGCCAGTTCCGGCCGTCGTTGAACCGGTCGTCGATCCGCCGAACGGACGAGAGATCCAGCAGCGTGCCCGCCCCGTCCGCCGAGAAGAGGGTCGTCGTTCCCTTGAGTCCCGCCGCCGAATAACTCGTCGCCGCCACCGCGAACCGCGCGCCGCCGCTCAACACGAACCGGGAATCGTCGATCTCCAGGAACGCCGGCGCGTTCAACGTCTGGTCCGCCCCGAGGTTCAGCGTTCCCGAGGTGAACGACCGCACGTTCGGCGCGTTCAACGTTCCGCCCGTCCCGATCGTCACCGTGACGCCGTTCATCCCCGTCAACGAACCGAACGTGTAGGTCCCGCCGTCGGGCACCGTGACCGATCCGCCGTTCCAGTAGACGAGCGACGGCGCCGAGAAGGTTCCTCCCGCCGGGAACAGGAAGGTCGTTCCGTGCGCCTCGGCCAACACCGGAACGTCCAGGGAACCGACCGTGACGTCGAAGGTCGTCCCCTCGCTGCGAACCAGCGCGGGGAACGCCGATCCGGCGACGTCCAGGTCGAACCGGATCTTTCCGGATTCCCCCACCGTCGCGATCAGCGAGTCCAGTTCGATCGAGCCGCCGGAGGCGACCTGGACGTACAGCGTGTCGTCGACCTGCGCCGGCGCGTACAGGATCTCCATGCCGGAGAGATCGATCGATCCGCCGTCGGCGGCCCGGATCGTGTGACTGTGAACCTGCCAGTTCCGCCCGTCGTTGAACCGGTCGTTCAGATCCCGCAAGGCCGACAGGTCCAGCAGACTGCCCGCTCCGCTCGCCGACAGGATCGTCGTGGTCCCCGTCCGGCCGGCGGCCGAATAGCGGGTCACCGCCGGCAACGCCAGTTGCCCGCCGCCGCTGACGAGCAGCCGGGTGTCGTCGATCCTCGCCAGGCGCGGCAGATCGACGACGCCGTCGCCGCTCACGGAGATCGTTCCGTCCGTCAGGCTCCACAGCGCCGGCAGCGAGATGTCGCCCCCGTTCGTCGAGGTGAGGTTGATTCCGTCCAGGACGGCGGATCCCGCCGTGAAAGACGCCTCCTCCCCGTCGACGGTCAGGGTCGTGCCCGTCGCCATCGTGAATCCGCCCCGCACCTCCCCGGCGCCGGTCAGCGTCAGCCCTCCCGAGGCGACGTGGACGGACGCATCGCTGTCGAGATCCCCGATCAATACCCCCGAATCGATCGTGACCGTGATCCCGGAGACCGGGATCAGGACGTCGTCGCCCGCCGCCGGCGGCAGGCCGTCCCGCCAGTTGGCCGGATCGCTCCAGTCGCCGTCGGTCGGGCTTTCCCAGACGCGCAGTCCTTCCACGGCCTCGAAGGTGCTGAAGGTAAAGGAATCGTCGTAGTCCAGCGGGTTCCCCGCGAGGTCGAAAACGTTGTCGATCCCCAGTTGGTAGAGTTCGTCTTCCCGGGGGAGCGGATCGAGCGTCAGCAGCGTGATCCCCGTCGCCTCGTCGAAGGCCGCGCCCGTGATCCATGCGGACCGGTCGATCTCGTTTCCGTCGCCGAAGGTTCCGTCCCCGCCGCTCGCCAGAAGCGTGTAACCGGCGACGTCTCCCGCACCGGCGGGGTCCACTCCGTTCGCGTCGTCATAGGCGATCTCGATCTGGCCGGCGGAAACCTCGATGCCCGTAACCGTCGGTCCCGTCGTGTCGATCACGAAGGTCGCCCGGTGGATCCCGTTCGCCGGCGCGTCCACGTAGATCCGGACGTTGTCCATCGCCCAGGTCTCGGATCCGTCGTCCGCGAGGCCCGTTCCGTAGAAGGTCATCTTCAGGTCGTCGCTCGAATGCGGCGTCGTCAGGAAGAAACTGCGGTAGATCTCGTCGGTCTCCCCCGCGAGTCCGCCGAAATCGCCGGTCGCGTTCGGCAACGCCGGGTAGCGGTCCGCATCGCCGGTCGCCGCGTCGCCGAACGTTCCCTCGAACAGGAGGGGATCCGTTCCGCCCGCGATCGTCATGCCCCAGCGGGCCGACGGTCCCCAGCCGTCGAAGACGAAGAGGTCGAGAGCGACCCCGATCGTCCCGTGCGTCGGAAGCCCCGTCCAGGTCAGCGTTACCGTGTCGTTGCCGAACCGTCCCAGGATCGTCGTGGTCGCCGGCGAATCCTCCGTGGCGGTCTCGCTCCAGGCGGGTTCGACGCCCCCTTCGAAATTGGCTGCGTACAGCGTCGACAACCCGCCGGCCGCCATCGTGTTTCCGGCGAGATCCTCGATCTCCGGCCCGATCTCCACCGCGTATTCGCCCTCGCCGGTCTGCTGGGGAATCGCGATGTCGAAGGTGACGCCGTCGACCTGCGTTACCGCAAACGAGGCCGGATCCAACGGCCCGCCCGGGGCCGTCACCGCAACGTCGTCGGAGGTGAAGGTTGCCGCGTCGATCGGCTCGTTGAACACCACCTGGATCACGGACACCGGCGTGTTCCCCGGTCCGCGCGGTTCGACGCTCACCACGAAGGGTCCGAGGCCGTCGTCCAGCGCGACCGAATGCGCGGCCGCAGCCGCCATTTCGTTCCCGGAGAAATCGGCGAGCCCGGGACCGATCGTCAGATCGTAAACGCCTTCGGCCGTCCGGCTCGCGAACGGGATCCGGTAGGTCGTCCCTTCGATCCACCACAAGAGGGGGACTTCGATCGCCCCGCCGGGTCCCGTCAGGACGAGGTCGCCCGGATCCACCGAGGCCGTGTCCACGAGTTCGTCGAAGGTGACGTCGAAATGCGTGATGACGTTTTCGACCGGCGTCGCCGGCGTGATCCCGGTCACCGCCGGTCCCGCGGCCGGTTCCGCGCGGAGCCGCAGATCGGTCGCGCCCGACTCCGGACGCAACTCCAGCCCGGCGCCGGGGTCCGGCAGGTCGTACGAACCGAAATTGCCCCCGAGCCCGGAACTCCGGATCACGTCGAACTCGTCGCCGGAGGCCGGCGCGAATCCGTCGCGCAGGGAAACATCGAGCGTCCCCGCGACCGCCGCCGTTCCCGCAACCGCGAGGAAATCGTATCCGGATCCCTCGTCCGTCCCGCCCAGGGAGATCTCCAGGACGGCCTCCGGCGTCTGGCCATAGTCGCCCGAGACCGTCAACCCGCCCGTCGGATCGACGACGCCCCGGTTCGTCAGGTCGCCGGTCACCTCCCCGTTGCCGGCGAGGCGCGAGGACGAACCGATCTCCAGGGAACCGTCCAGGACGCTCCATTCGTCCACGGAAGCCGAGACCCCGTCCGCCGCGGTGGGATTCCCCAGGCGGATCGTTCCGCCTTCTTCCGCCGCCAGGGTCGACCATTGCCCGTCGCCCGATTCCGCCTCACCCCTTGCGTCAAGGAAACGTTCGAGGGCGCCGAGATCGACCACGCTGCCGACGCCCCGGGCCAGGACGTCCATCGCGCGCCAGCGCAGGTCGCCCTCGTCCGGGTCGATCAGGTCGGTCAAGGCGTTCAGTCGAACGGTCCCGCCGTCCCGGACCGCGATCTCCAGGTCGGATGCGTACCGAGGGTCGTTGGTCATGGACACCAGGCCGCTCAGATCCAGAACGCTTCCCGCGCCGATCGCGCGGAACCAGCGGGTCTGCTCGTTGCGCACCGCCGCATGACGCCACGTCGTCGCCGACGGCAGCGCCAGCGTCGCGCCGTCGCTCACGGAGAAACTCGAGCCGTCAATGTCCGACGCGTTCGCGAGATCGACCGTCCCGCCGTGGCTGAGATCCACCGCGCCGTGCATCGCCGTCAGGTGGCTCAGATCCAGGTGCACCCCTTCCACGACGAAGAGCGTTTCCGTAGCATCCGCCAGAGATGCGAAGGCCGCCGCCTCCCCGCTGAGATCCGCCCGACCCGAGGTGAAATCGACGATCTGTCCGATCGGCAGAACCCCGCTTCCGTCCCGCGTCAGCCGGATGCCGGTCAACGAGGTCAGGTTCGGCGCGACGACCGCGCCTCCGTCGGTCGCCTTCATCGTGGACCACAGCCCGTCCCCCGACGTCTCCGTCCCCCGTCGATCCAGCAACGAGGTCAGCGAACCCAGCTCCAGGATCGCGTCCGGACCGTCCGCCGCCAGGCGGAAGGAACGCCACCGCAGATCGCCTTCTTCCGGACCCTCGATGCGAACGACCCCGCCCAGGTCGATCGTCGCGCCGCTCCGCGCCGTGATTCTCAACGTCGATCCGAAGTGCGTACCGCCGGTGATCGACCCCAATCCGCTCAGGTCCAGCAGGCTTCCGGCCCCCGTCGCCTCGAACGAGCGTTCCTGGT
>CAYNBQ010000074.1:6826-10546 GCA_964395275.1 uncultured Verrucomicrobiota bacterium | reverse complement strand
CCGCTCAGGTCCAGCAGGCTTCCGGCCCCCGTCGCCTCGAACGAGCGTTCCTGGTTGTTGCCCGTCGAGAGGAAGTCGTACGAGGTCGCGGAGGGGACCTCCAGCGTGACCCCGTCCGTGACGTTGAAGGAAGCTCCGTCGATCGAAGCGACCGAGGAGAGATCGATGGTCCCGCCGTTCTGCAGGAACAGCGAGCTTCCGGAGAAGTCCGTCGCGTTTCTCAGGTCCACGAACACCCCGTCGGCCGTCACCGCGGCGTCCCGGATCGTCAGCACGCCGCCCAGGTCCGCCGCGGTCGCCGTCGCCCGGATCCCGCCGGCGTCGATCTCGCGGATCTGCGTCACCGGAAGCGTTCCGGTGCCGTCGATCGGAACGTATACCCCCTGCAGCGTCACCAGGTTCCAGGCGTCGATCCGCCCCCCGTCGGCGGCCGCCAGGGTCGACCAGAGACCGTCGCCCGAACTCGTCGTACCCCATCGGTCGACGAAATCGCCGACGGTCGACAGATCGATTCGGCTCCCGGGGCCCACGGCGGCGACGTCGATCGCCCGCCACCGGGTGTCCCCTTCTTCCGGTCCCCGGATCCACGCCGCCGAACCCAGGTCGATCCGCCCGCCCGATTCGGCCCCGATCGACAAACGCGAATCGTAATGCGTTCCGTTGGCCACCGAAACGACCGCGCCCAGGTCGAGCACGCTGCCCGCACCGCGGGCCGCCAGGAACCGGGTCTGGTTGTTCCCGGTCGATCCCTGCGAGTAGGCCGTCGCCGACGGCAGCGACAGCGTCACGCCGTCCGTCACCAGGAAGCTCGCGCCGTCGATGGCGGACAGGACCGGGACGCTCGCGGTCCCCCCGTTGCGGAGCGTGATGGATCCGCCGGTCAAATCCGTCAACGCGCCGAAGATCACCGCGGCGTCGTCGACGACGAAGCTCGTCCCGGACGCGTCCGCCAGCGCCGGGAAATCGAAATCGGCGTCGCTCAACTCCACGAGACCGCTCGTGACGGAAGCCAACCCGGCGATCGCCATCGTGCCCGAATCGAACGGCCGCAGGTACACGCCCTGCAACGTCGCCAGCCCGGGCGCATCGATCCGTCCGCCGTCCCGCACGGTCAGCGAGGAATACAACCCGTTGCCGGAGGTCTCCGTGCCGTAACGATCGATGATGCTCGTCAAGGCGTCAAGACGGATCACGGCGTCGATCCCTTCCGCGCGGATGTCGATGCTGCGGTACCGGGTATCGCCAGAATCCGGGTCGACGATCTCGACGACGTTCCCGAGATCGAGTTCGCCCCCGTACAGGGCCTCGATCACCAGGCGCGAATCGTAGTGCGTTCCGTTCGTCAGCGACGTCAGCGATCCCAGGTCCAGGACGCTGCCCGCACCCTCGACACGGAAGGTCCGTACCTGCGAGTTCCCCGTGGACCCATGGTCGTACGACGTCGCCGACGGGATCGCAACGGTCACCCCGCCGCTGACGAAGAGACTCGCCCCGTCGATGGATGTCACGGCGCTCAGATCGATCGTTCCCCCCTGGCTCACGGTCACCGTCGTCCGCGTGAGATCCGTCAACAGCGCCGCCGCCACGTGGACGCGCGCGATATCGAACCGGACGCCGACGGCGCTCGTCAGCGCGGCGAAATCCACGTCCGCGCCGGTGACCTCCACCGCGCCGTCCGTGACGGCGGCGATCTGCGAAACCGTTTGCGTCCCCGTGCCGTCCAGGACGAGATCGACCCCCTGCAGGGTCGTGAGCGCGCCCGACAGAATCACGCCCCCGTTGCGGGCGATCATCGCGGACCAGATTCCGGATCCCGAGGAGGCGGTTCCCCGGACATCCCGGAAGATCGTCAGGCTTCCGAGATCGATCTCGCTGTTCTCCCCTTCCGAAAGGATCGTGATCGACCGGTACCGCGCGTCCCCGGAATCGGGATCGAGGATCTCCGTCACCCCCCCAAGGTCGATCGTGCCGCCGCCCACGGCCCGGATCGACAGGTCGGAGTTGTAATGCGTGCCGTTCGTGATCGACGTCAGCGAGGAGAGATCGATCCGGCTGCCGGCCCCTTCGGCGACGAATTCCCGCCGCTGGTCGTTCCCGGTCGACGCATGATCGTAGCTCAGCGCATTCGTCAGCAGAATGCCCGCCCCCTGCAACGCGTAGAAACTGCCCCCGTCGATCGTGGTCGTCCCCAGGGCCGTGAACGATGCGCCGGCGCCTTCCACCGTCAGGCTCGCGCCGGATTCCGTCGTGAAGGAACCGTGGACTTCCGAGGTCCCGGAGACTTTCAGCGAACCGCCGGCGATCAGCAGCGACTCCAGGCTGACCAGGCTCCGAACCTCCTGCGCGCCGCCCGGAATCGTGATCGTCACATCCTGACCCGCGACGTCGATCCGCACGTCGTCGTCCGGTCCGGGCACCGTCCCCGTGCTCCAGTTGGCCGGATCCGTCCAGTCGCCGTCGCCGCCGATCCAGGTCACCTCGCCGGTCGGTTCCAGCGGCCCGGCATCATCCTGCGTGCCTTCGCCGGGATCGGCCGCCCCGTCCTGCGGCGATTCGACCGTGCCGGTCGCCGATCCCGTTCCCCCGCCGGCAAGATCCACGTAAACCCCCTCGGTGAGGGCCAGGTTCGGAACCGTCACGGTTGCCCCGTTGCGGGAAACGAGGGTCGACCAGGTCCCGTCTCCCGAGGCCGATTCGCCGCGCCGGTCGATGAAATTGACCAGGGAGGAGAGATCGATGGAACTCCCCTCGCCGTCGGCCAGGATGTCCACGCGACGCCAGCGCAGGTCGCCGTCGTCCGGATCGACGATCTGCGTCACCGCGCCAAGATCGATCGTGCCTCCCGCCAGCGCCTCGACGAGAATCCGGGAGGCGTAATGCGTCCCGCCCCGAATCGAGGTCACCCCGCCGAGGTCCAGGCGGCTGCCCGAACCGACCGCCCGAAAAACCCGGTGCTGGCTGTTCGCCGTCGAGGCATGCTCGTAGTGCCGCGCCGCCGGCAGCGACAGCGTCACCCCTCCGCTCACCTCGAAACTCGCCCCGTCGATGTTCGCCGCCGCACTCAGGTCCGCCGTCGCCCCGTTGACCAGCCTCAGGGTGCTCCCCTCGAAGGACGTCGCCCCCGAAAGATCCAGCACCACACCGTCGACCTCGAAGACCGTCCGCTCCACCCGCACCAGTGACGGAAACGCCAGGGCCGCCCCCGAAACCTCCACCCGTCCCGATCGGATCCACTCCACCGCCCCGACCGGAAGACCGCCCGTCCCGTCCGTGCTCAGGAACGTCCCGGTCACCCACCGCAGGTTCGGCGCCGCGATCACCCCGCCCCCGTCCACCGACAACGTCGAGTACAGGCCGTCGCCCGATTTCTCCGTGCCCCGCTCGTCGTACATCCGTTGGAGCGATCCCAGCTCCGCCCTGCTGCCCGCCCCCGAGGCCGTCACCCGCACCGCCCGCCACCGCAAATCCCCGTCCGAGGGGTCCACGATCTCCGTCACCGCGCCCAGATCGATCACCCCGCCGTCCATCGCCTCGATCAGGATCCGCGAATTGTAGTGCGTCCCGCCCCGGATCGAGGTCACCCCGCCCAGGTCCAGGCGGCTGCCCGCGCCGACCGCCCGGAAAACCCGGTGCTGGCTGTTCGCCGTCGAGGCATGCTCGTAGTACCGCGCCGCCGGCAGCGACAGCGTCACCCCTCCGCTCACCTCGAAACTCGCCCCG
>CAYNBQ010000074.1:5309-6726 GCA_964395275.1 uncultured Verrucomicrobiota bacterium | reverse complement strand
TCGATGTTCGCCAGCGAACCGAGGTCCGCCGTGGCCCCGCCTTCGAGCGTGATCGAACCGCCTTCGAGTTCGAGAAGCCCCGACAGATCGACGTGCACCCCCGAGACCGTGAACCGCGTTCCGGGCGCGCGCACCAGCGCCGGAAACGCCCGGGGCGCACCCGACACCGTCACCGCCCCGTCCTCCATCCGCTCGATCCGTTCGACCGCGGTCGTCCCGGTGCCGTCCAACACCAGGTGCGTCCCCCGCAAGTGCAACAGGTTCGGGACGTCGATCGTCCCCCCGTCGCTCGCGTGCAACACCGAGAAGAGACCGTGACCGGCGGCTTCGGTCCCGTAGCGGTCGAGATACTGGACCAGCGAGGAAAGGTCGATCCGGCTGCCGGCGCCGTCCGCCGCGACGTCGATCGAACGGCCGCGCGTGTCCCCCGAATCGGGGTCCACGATCTGCGTCACCGCACCCAGAGCGATCACCCCGCCGTTCAACGCCTCGATCCGCAAGCGCGACTGGTAGCGCGTGCCGCCCCGCACCAGTTCGAGCCCGTCGAACTCGAGCCGGCTGCCGGCGCCGTCCGCGCGCAGCGTCCGCGTCTGTCCGTCTGCGGTGGGCGCCTGTTCGTAGGTACGAACGCTCGGCAGGGAAATCCTGCCGCCGTTCACGGCGTACAGATCCGCGCCGTCGACCAGCGTGTCGCCGCCTGCGTCGAACGATGCGGAGGCGCCGTCGACGGTCAGCGACGTACCCGGTTCCATGAGAAACGAGCCGCGGACGGTCGATGCGGCGGTCAGCGTCAGGGTCCCGCCCTCGTCAATCCACAACGAGGCGTCGCTGTCGACGGACCCGACCTCGATCTCCGTGCCGATGCGCACGGTGACGCCGGAAACGGCGATCACCGCGTCGTCGCCGGCGCCGGGAACGATGCCGTCGGACCAGTTGGCCGGATCGGTCCAGTCGCCGTCGCCGCCGGAAATCCAGGATATGGAGGTTCCCGTCGGAACCGGGCTCAGCGGCGCGGGCGGCGGGTTCGCCGCCAGGTTGCCTTCGACGAGTTCGTCCGCCTGTTCGGAATGATCGTCATGTGTAGAGACCGGAAGAATCTCCTCCCGCCCCTCGTCGGACGGACCTTCCGGACCCGCGACGGCGTCCTCCAGCCCATCGCCGAGGACCTCCTCGCGGGCCGGGGCGCCTTCGTCCCGCATCCCGTCGGGCGACGCAGTCGCGTCGCCCGGCTCGAAGAGATCGGGGGCCTGGATCGAGGGGTCATAGGCCCCGTCCTGGATCCCTTGTCCGGATCCGGTTTCGGGGTGATCGAGAACGATCGCGGGCGCGGAATCCGAAACGGCGGGCAGCACGGCGGCCGACGGTTCTACTGAGAGCAGGATCCGTTGTTCGAGGCCTTCCAGGTTGTACCGCTGCC
>CAYNBQ010000074.1:0-5299 GCA_964395275.1 uncultured Verrucomicrobiota bacterium | reverse complement strand
GATTTCCCTTAAAGAGGCTAAAAAACGAAATCCTGAAGCCATATTGGGTGACTTGCCTCCATCCGCGCGACGCCATCCTAGAGCCTCGAACCCCGTCTGACAAGCCCCGGAGGAACGCCCCCGTCGCGTCTCCACCTGCGAAGGACCACCCGCCGGAGCCGGGGCGACCTCCCTCGTCCTGCGAAGTCCGTCAACAGCGAGACGAAGCAGGAACCCCGCCACATCCCGCAAAGGCCCCCCAGAGTAGGAGGCCGATCCCCATCGGCCGATCCGTAACGGAACAGAGGCGACGCCGAAATTCGTAGAAGGGACGTGTCCCCCTCTCTCCATGACGCGCCGAGCCCACTTCGTCCCGCGAACCCCGTACTTCGAAGGCCAAGGCGCGTCTCCGCGAGTCCTTCTTCGCGGGTCGTGATGTCGCGTAACGCCGGGGGCAAGCTGGCGGGCTCCTTCGGCGATGTCGGGTGGAGGAGCCCGGCGCCGTCGGGCTGCAGGACGCGCCGGGAGGAAATGGGATCCCGGAGGCCGTCAACCGACGCATCCAGGCCGACGTACGACGAGCCCGCGGACCCGGGGGAGACCGAACCGTCGTCTGCCTGACTGCCCGAGGTCTTGACTCCCGTCTGCCAACCTGTTTTCCTCCCCTTACACAGAAAATGGCGAGGAGGACTCCGTCTCAAATCGCGGGCTTCCTTTACGGCAGAAGACGTGTCGTCCGCCGGCTCCGGGAAGGCGAATCCCTCCTGGCTCATCGCACCAGGGTTCTGCTTCCTCGCCGGAGGATGCGAAGATGCGCAAATGGATGATCATTATGATGTTGCACACCCTTTCTTGTGCCGCCGTGAGCGTCGCTGCTTCGGATGTTCTCGATGCTCGCGTCAGAGTGACCCGCCGCTGTTCGCTTGATCTCCCCCAGGGCCGTTGCGGCGGCTTCACCCCGACGGGTGTTCGATGGACGGCCCCCGAAGCCATGGTGGTCGACATAAAGGGCGGCGCCTGGAGAGCGAGGGCGGGCCGCGCGGGAATCATCCTTTCCATGTGGGTGAAAGGCAAGCCGGTCATCCGCAATGCCCTCGTCTATGGAACCTCAGACGCCCCGTATGCTTTCGGCCGTATGATCGCGAACCAGGGAGAGGACTTCGCCGGCGGGCAGGAATTCCTCCACCTCGTCAGTCGCCAGGGCCAGGATAATACTCCCCTGACGAACGTCTCCCTTGAAGCGGGCGATGAGATCATCATTAGGGTGGAGGGTGGAAATCTTGTCGGGCTCGATCTGTCGATCGGCGAGTATGATCTCGCGAACGATTTCAGCACGGAAAGCAATCCGAACGGCCCCTGGGCCTACGGCGTCGTTGAACTCGATGAGGCCGGGAAGCCCCGCCTGTCGCCCTTCGATGCCCTATCCACCGATTTCCATCCCGGGATTCTCCCCACGGGCCAGACCGGCTGGACCGATTCGGCAACACCGGGCTCCGGTTCCATGACGAAGGTTGACGGCCCCCTTCCCGTTACCACGGAAATCCAATATGAGAACGGCCCCAACATCTACGTCGAAGCCCTCGTTGGCGACCGATGGGAAGGCCTGTACTGGTCGGCCGACCACCACATCAAGTATGCTTGGGAATTCTGGGAACCCTCCAATCTTTTCAACAATAACGCCTTTGAGCTCGTCGTGAATGATCGGCTGCTCGATACGGGCTGGGAACTGGCGCGCCACGGCGAAGTCTCCTCCGACGCACAAGGCATACATTACGTCGTCGAGCTGACCAACTCGCGCGTGCCTCTTCGCCTCAAGGTACACACCGTGATGGACGGAACCCCGATCTATAAGCGCTGGCTTGAGATCGTCAATTCCTCGGATGAATTCCTTGCGTTGAATGCGGTATATCCATGGACGGCGAAAATGATGGCACGCGCCGATTATCGTGAAGAATACGCCGGCGGCATCGAACACGCATTCCGCCTCGGGAGTTTTACCAGCAAGGGGCACATGCACGAGGGATGGTTCGAATGGAGAACCCTCGAAGAGGGTGTTACTGAAATGGGGTGCGAGGAAGGATCCTGTTTTGATGATCCATTCTTCCTCATCCGCAACGAGATCCGGGGGCAGTATCTGATCGGCGAACTGGCTTGGCCGACCAACTGGAAAATGGAACTCCGGTGCAACGAAGACATCCTCTATATGGCCCGCCCCGCCGATGTGTTGTCCTTCAAGATCGGGCCGCAATCCGATGCGCCCCTCTACGTGCTGTCGCCCGGCGAGTCGACCATGTCGCCGGCGGTTCACATGGGCTACGTTTCCGGCGACCTCGATGCCGCGGTACAGTCCATGCATGAGCATGTCCGCCGTTCCGTACTCCCCGCCCGGAATCCCGAAAGGGCCCTCCTCGTTCAGTATTCCGTGCCGGGCGATCAAGGATACTCATCGCTCGCCTTCGGCGATCCGAGCAATTTCACCGAAGAGGAAGTCCTGAAGCGTGTCGATCTCGCCGCGGCGATAGGAGCCGAACTCTTTACCGTCGATGCCCGCTGGTGGGATTTCCACGGCGACTGGGTTCCCTCCCGGACACGCTTCCCCAACGGCTTGAAGCCGATCGCCGACTATGTGCATCGGAAGGGAATGTTGTTCGGGCTTTACGCCGAAATCGAGCGCGCGGGCCGGGGCTCCAGGATCCTGGAAGAGCATCCCGACTGGCAGGGGCCGGGGGATGCACTCAAGATCAACGACCCCGAGGTCGCCGCTTATGTCGAAAAGGAGTGGAGAAGAATCATCGAGGACTACGATCTCGATCTGTTCCGGCTCGATTTCAATGCCTTCGGCACCAAGCAGGGCGCACACACACCCAAGGGCGGTTTCTCTGAGAACAATTACTGGCGCTACTACGAAAACTTTTTCGCCATCGTCGATCGCATCCGCCATGATTATCCCGATTTGATCCTCCAGCAGTGCTCCATCGGCGGCGCCCGAAATGATCTGGCGACGGTGGGAAGATTCGACGAAACCTACCTCACGGACGGATTGCGAATCCCGCGCTTGCTCCAGGTCTACAGCGGCCAGTCGCTTGTACTCCCCCCGGAAATCTTCGTCACCCTCATCGGGGCCGACGGCTGTTATAGCGTCGGGACTTCGGAAGATCTGGAGACCTATTTCCGGGCGACATTTGCGCTGGGAACGCCCTTTATCTTCGAGGGGATGACGGCCAGGAGCCTGCACGAACTGAACCCCGCCGTCAAGCAGGGCTTTCTGAAATACGGAAGAATCTACAAGGATTTCATTCGACCGGTTCTGCCCGCCTGCAAGGTCTATCACCATGGTCCGGTGGACCGGATGAACGGAGTGAATACCGGCAGCTGGTTCGCCATGGAATTCGCCTCGCCCTCCGGGGACAAGGGCTGGGCGATGATCGCCAAGATCGGCGGCGCCGATTCGGCTGAATATCTTTTCAAGCCACGGGGCCTGGATCCAGGCGCGGTCTACGAAGTAACATTCGACAGCATGGACAAGAAGATCATGCTGGATGGGTTCTCCCTGTCCCGGGACGGCATTCCGGTTCGCCTGGATGCCATCGGCCACTCGGAACTGCTGTTGTTCGAGGCGAAATAGACTGGACCCCCGTCCGCCGCATCCTCATCGGATTTCGAACGACGACGGGGCTTCCCGCACCACCGGCTGCACCTCGGCGACTCCCAGGTAGAAATCGTCCACGCCGTGTCCGAACAACTCCGGCAGCGGCGGCTGCGTATGGGTGGCGACGCTGACGCTGACGACGATCCGGTCCGTGCCGTCGGGCGGCAACACCCGGAACCGGGGGTTGTACGGCCGTCCCGCGTTCTGATCGTACTGGCAGCGGTTGGCCTCGTTCGACGGATTCGGCCAGTCGGCATCGAACTCATCCACCCGCAGCCTCTCTTCGCCCGCGAAATACTCGAGCACGACGTCGACATCGCCCGGCTGCCGGCGCAATTCGTACCGCAGCGAAGGGCTCTTGATGTCCTGAAACCAGTAGAACATCAGGACGAGTTCGCGCCCGGCGGGTTCCGCGTAATCGATTTCCTGCGAAAAGGTGAACGCGTCGTCCACCCAGCCGCTCAGCCACGTCTCCGATCCGTACACCCGTTGGAATCCGAAAAAGGGACGGAACGTGCCGTGATCGAAGTTCTCGCCGTAGATGTTGTCGAGATCCAGCGGCGGAAGCGTCGTCTGGGGGAACCCCCAGGCGGCCGGACGATCCCACCCGGTGAAATCTCCGGGGGAGACGTCCAGCTCGAAATCGCCGTTCACCAGCAGGTTCGTCTGATCCATCAGCGCGAAATGGGCGTTGTCCACCGCCACCTCGGTGTCGTAGGCCGCGCCCCCCGCGGCGCTGCTCCAGGTGGACGCCCAGATCCGCATGCGGCATCCCACCGCGCCCGATGGAACGAACCCGTATCCCGCCACGCGCTCGAAACTGCGCGGCGCGCCGGAGAAACTGCGGCTGGCATGATGATATTCGAGAGCGTTGTCCTCGTTCCATTGCGAGGCGTCGATCGTCCCGTAGAACCAGATCTCCCAGGCCGCGTCCTCGTCCTTGAGATCCGCGCCCGAATCGTCGTCGTTGCCCGCCCCGCCCAGCCAGAACCAGGCCTCGTAGCGCTCGGCCGCGAGAAACGCCCGCATGTTCACGATGTCCTGCTGAAGGATGAGACGTCCCGAGTTCTCCTCCTCGCCGTATCCCTCGAAGCCGCGGGCCCCCGGCGTGAACCCGAGCGGGCGTTCGGCGACCATCGCCTCCGGGGCCGCCCACGAGGACGCGTCGAAACGAACGGACGCCCGTCCGAGCGTGATCTCCTTCCAGGCCGCCCGGCGATCGTTCGGCACGTAGTATCCGCGCTCCTCGTCGTAGTGGTACTGCTCGAACCCCGGGTCGCGAAGAAGGTTCTCGCGCGCGTCGACCGTCAACGCCGGCAGAAAAGCGAGAATCCACAGAACAGCCGTTCCAGATCGCATCACGTTCCGTCCTTCCGGGTTCGTTCCTGTGAACTCGTGTCCGCCGATTCCGCCCGGTGCCCGTCGCCGCGCGGAGAATCCCCGCAGCCCGCGGGATCCGAATCCCGATTCCCCGGAACGGGACGGCCGGACCCTACAGGACCCTCCGGCAGCGGATCAAGAAGCCGAGGTCCCGAGCGGCGACAACGGGGGACAGTGCTCCCGCAATTTCAATGGGGCCACGCCCTTTCAGGCGTGGAAATCATGACCGCTACCGAGGTGGCCGAGCGGCACGAGGAGCTTCAATGGGGCCACGCCTTTTCAGGCGTGGAA
>CAYNBQ010000073.1:0-18478 GCA_964395275.1 uncultured Verrucomicrobiota bacterium | reverse complement strand
CGCCGTCAGCGTTCACCTGAAACTCGAATCCGGAGCATCGCGGATCGTGCGGTTTGTCCTGAGCTGGAATTTCCCCAGCCTCGTCACCGTGCAGACCTCGCGGATCCCGACCGGGAAAACGATCGAGTCGGACCGGGATACGACGCTCGCCTTCGACGGCAGACGGGAGACCCGATGGACCACGGGACATCCGATGGCCCCCGGAGAAAGCTTCGAACTGAACTGGGGTTCCCCGGCCGTCATCGGACGAATCCGCATCGACAGCGAACGCTCCCCCCACGATTACCCGCGCGGCCTTCGCCTCGACTGGCTGGATCCCGACGGAAAGATCGTCGCCACCCGGGAACTCGACGAACCGACCGTCACGAAACGGCAGCGGATCGGCGTGCTGGATCTTCCCGTGGACGCCGTGCAGGCCGCGGGCGTGAGACTCACCCAGACCGGGGAATCTCCGAGCTGGTTCTGGTCGATCCACGAACTCCAACTCTTCGATGAAAAGGGCGATCTTCTCCCCCTGGAGAACGCCCGCGCACGGGCCCGGCTGGCCGAATTCGAAACGAAAAGCCGATCCGAGGACGTCGGCCACTATTACTCGCGCTTCTTCTCGGACGCCCGCGAGATCGCCGCGTATTTCATCGGGGAATGCGATCGTCTCCAGAGGGAAACCCGGGAATGGCAGGACCTGGTCAGCCAGTCGAATCTCCCCGCCTGGCTGAAACTCAAGATGGTCAACGCCGCCTTCCCCCTCTTCTCCAACACGATCCTCACCCGCAACGGGGACTTCACCGTGCTGGAAAGCCCCGTCGACATGGGGGGCGCCCTGGGGACCATGGACCAGCGCCTCGCCGCTCACGCCCTCTACACGCAGTTCTTCCCGGAACTGGATCGGTCCGAACTCCGGCTCTTCGCCCGTTGCCAGTTGCCGGACGGCCGCATCAGCCATTTCGACGGCAACGTTCACGAGGTCATCGGCAGTGCGAACGTCGGGTACGGAATCACCGACTGGCCCGATCTCTCCTGCTCGTTCATCCTCCAGGTCTACAAGCTCTATCGATGGACCGGAGACCGCGACTTTCTCGAGGAAATGGCCCCCCACGTCCTCCGGGCGCTCGAATGGCTGGAACGCGCCGACGCCGACGGCGATCTGATCCCCGAAGGCGGCAGCACGTACGACTACGAAACCCTGCCGCGCGGCGCCTTCATCTACAACGCCACCTGCTACCTCGCCGCTCTCAAGGCCGGCGAGATCGTCGCCCGCGCAACGGGCGACAGACCCCTCGCCGTCGAGATCCGAAGCCGATACGAAGCCTGCCGACAGTCGGTGATCGACCGGCTCTGGCGCGAAGATCACTTCATCAAGTGGGCCTCCCCCGTCTCCGGAGAGACCGTGCCCAACACGTTCGTGGCATCTTACGCGGGCGACTGGATCTCCCGACTCACCGGACTGGACGGGGTTCTGCCCGAGGAATACGTCGTGCCCGGCATCGAAAACCTGCTCTCACGACACCTGAGGGGGTTCGCACTGGTGCCGCCCATGGAGGTCACCCCCGAGGGAGAAATGGCGACCCGCGCCTGTTTCCTCCTGCAGCACGAGCCCTACCTCGGATGCGAGGCCATCTACAACGGGTTCGTCGACGACGGCCTCGAGGTCCTCCGGCGGGTCTACCTCCTCGCCTGGGAGGGCAACCGCAGCCCCTGGAACCAGTCCCTCTCCTACGAGGCGCCCCTCGGACGCCAGGGAGGACTGCGCAGCTACATGACCGCCCCGGCGACCTGGCACGTCCTCAACGCCCTCTCGGGAATCACCATCAACGTCCCCGCCCGAACCCTCTACGTCGGCCCCCGGACCTCGGAATCCCTGCCCGAACTCCACATCCCGTTGTTCATGGGCGAATGGTGGGGCTGGCTCGATTACGCCCCGAAACGGGGGATGTTCCGGCTCTCGGTCCTCAAGGTCTTCCACGACGCCGATATCACCATCAAACGGGTCTGCACCCGGAACGACGAATGGGGCTCGACCCTGAAAGACGTGCGCCTGGAGGAAGGTGCCGTTCTCAATCTCTGGCCCGCACGGAAAAACCTGCGTCTGCCCTTCGAAAGCCGCCGCGCGACCGTGCCGCCGCCGATGCCGGCCCGCCGGGACACGGGCTACCCCCCGGAGAACTGGGCGGGAGCGAGTTTCCACGAGAACGGACCGGAAGCGCTGCCGGGATTCGTCCGGTTCGCCTTCGACGGGAAGGCCTCCACCCGCTGGTCGACCCGGCGCAACATGCAGCCGGGCGACTGGATTCGAATCGACCTGGCGGAAGCCGTCCCCGTTGCGGGAATCGAGATCGATCTCGGAGAACGCAGAGACGAGTATCCGCGCGGGCTGCTCGTCGAAACGTCCCGGGATGGATCCAAGTGGGCCGGGAACGCCTCGTTCTCCCCGGAGACCGTCGAAGAAAACATCGACGGGGACGGGATCCTGCGGCTGAGCTTTTCGGCGCCGGAGGTGCGACACCTGCGCCTGATCCAACAGGGGACCGCAGGGGTTCCCTGGTCGATCACCGAGCTCTATCTGCTCGCCCCCTGACGGCCGGCGTCGCCGCCCGGGTCGCGGGACATCGAGGCCGGCAACGGCAATCCCTCCCGCCCCAGCAACAGGCGGAAACTCACGTACGCCCCCGGCATCAGTTTCCGCAGCGAAAGCGACTCCGGACCCCGATCCTGGAAAAGCTCCGTCACCTCGCGGTACGCATCACGACCGTACCGGAAGGCGATCTCGATCTCCCGGGTGCGACGGTTCTGCACCAGGAACGAGAGTTCGTCGCCCGTCGAATCCAGCCCGTTGAACAGCACGTCGTGATCGTCCGGCCGAATCCGCTTCGGATTGCGCGACGCCACGAGGTACTTCAGATACTCGACCGCCCGGTCGTCGAGCCCGACACCGAATACGAAGAGCTTGTCGACCAGCTCGTTGCGCTCGAGCACCACCCGAACCTCGGGAACCTCCTCGGCCGGAACCGCCGCCGCATACCCCGTCACCATCTCCAGAACCTGCTTCTCGGCCCGTTCGACCGTGTCCCCCGGAGACCAGTAGATCAGCTTGCGGTTCGTCGCATCGTGAACCAGGAGCGGCTTCTCGATCCGGAACTCCGCACCGCATCCCTCGCAACGCACCAGGTTCAACCGGTTGGACAGAAGAAGATCCCTCTCCCGCCCCTCGGCATTCAGGGTCACGGAATCATAGAGATCCGCCTCGAAAGACCGGCTGCACTCCGGACATCGAATCGGGTAACGCCTTTTCGTCGACATCGCTGGCTCCGAGATGCATCCCCCGGGCATCGTCTTCCGGAACCCGGAAGACGGGACCGCCTTCATCGATCTTTCCCGGGAACCGCTTCCCCCGGCGGATCCGGCCCCCGCACGACCTCGAGAAGCCCGATCCCCGGAGCGCTTCGGAAATCCGCCGGATCCGCGGGATCGCGGGTTCCGCTCGGCTCCGACTAGTAGTAGACCGTCTCCGTGGAAAAGTCGACGCCCCCCGGGCGTCCGGGATTTCGCAAAGCCCGAAAACCGGCCCGCCTTTCTCGTGCGCCGCCTTTTGGGGTGGCAATCCCGGCGGGGAAAAGCCCATATTCCCCGGGTTCCCGCGATCCGGACGGCGTTTCCGGATCCGGCGATCCCCCGGAGAAAAGGCATGGCAGAGAAAATCACACCGCGAGACCGGGACTATTCCCGCTGGTACACCGACATCGTGCAACGGGCGGAACTGGCCGACTACGCCCCGGTCAAGGGATGCATGGTCATTCGCCCCTACGGCTTCGCGATCTGGGAGAGGATGCAGGCCGCGCTCGACTCCATGTTCAAGGCCACGGGCCATCGGAACGCCTATTTCCCCCTCTTCATCCCGGAGAGCTTCCTGAAGAAGGAGGCCGAGCATGTCGAGGGGTTCGCCCCGGAATGCGCCGTGGTAACCCACGGCGGCGGCAAGAAACTCGAGGAACCCCTCTACGTCCGTCCCACGTCCGAGACGATCATCTGGAGCTGCTTCCGCAAGTGGATCCACTCCTACCGCGACCTTCCCCTGCTCATCAACCAGTGGTGCAACGTCGTGCGATGGGAGATGCGGACCCGCCTCTTCCTGCGCACCACCGAATTCCTCTGGCAGGAGGGACATACGGCCCACGCTACGGAGGAGGACGCCCGCGAAGAAACCCGACGGATGCTCGAAGTCTATCGGACCTTCGCCGAAGACTACATGGCCATGCCCGTCATCGCCGGACGGAAAACCGAGAACGAAAAGTTCGCCGGCGCCGTCGAAACCTGGTCCATCGAGGCCATGATGCAGGATCGCCGGGCCCTGCAGGCCGGAACGAGCCATTATCTCGGACAGAATTTCGCCAGGGCCTTCGATGTCCAGTACCAGACCGCGGAAGGCCGCCTGGATTACGTCTACGCGACAAGCTGGGGCGTCAGCACCCGCCTCGTCGGCGCCCTGATCATGTCCCACAGCGACGACCAGGGCCTCGTCCTTCCTCCGCGGCTCGCCCCGATCCAGGTCGTCATCGTGCCCATCTGGAAGGGCGATTCCGCCCGAACCCGCATCCTCGAGGCCGCCCGGAACATCGCCGATCGCCTGCGCGAAGCGGAAATCCGCGTCGAGGTGGACGATCGCGACGGATTCAGTCCGGGCTGGAAATTCAACGACTGGGAAATGCGCGGCGTTCCCCTGCGCATCGAACTCGGCCCCAGGGATCTCGAGAAGGATCAGTTCGTCGCGGCGCGCCGGGATCGACGCGAAAAACTTTCCTTCCCCCTCCCGGCGGCCGCAACGGAATGCGCCCGGCTGCTCGAAACGATCCAGAGCGATCTCCTCGAGAAGGCCCGGACGTTCCTGCGGGAAAACACCGTCGACGTCGACGACTACGACACCTTCCGCTCCATGTTCGAGGGCGAGGGCGTCAGCGGCGGCTTTGCGCGCGCCCACTGGTGCGGGGAAACCGACTGCGAAATCGCCGTCAACGACGAAACGCGCGCCACGATCCGCAACATCCCCCTCGACACCCCGCCCGAACCGGGATCCTGCATCCGCTGCGGCAAACCCTCCCCGCACCGCGTCATCTTTTCCAAGGCCTACTGACCCCCTGTCTCCATCCTCCCCGCCGAGTCAACTCTCATGTTTGATAAAACGGTGCCTGGCACCGTTTTTCGAATTTGCGGACATTTTGTCATGATCATGCTGTGGAGAACAAACCCTGGCGAATCGCATCCGAGCGATCCCGTCAAGTCCTGGGATTGACGAAAACGGTGTTTTCACTGCCAGCGGGGCGAGTCATGCGCAAAACCAGCATTCTGCCCAACACATCCCTTCATGCGTGGTATGTCAATGAGAACCTGCCTCGCCACCTGCGGATTCGGGGAAGGATCTTGAGCCATCTTCATCTCACGATGGAGAATGCCGCGACATTATGACGCGTACCAACCACAGGTCCTGACGGGGACCGGATCAAAATGACGCAGGAGGATGCCTTCAGCGAGGCAAGAACTAAGTTTGCCTCCGGATGCGGAAGACCGCCCCGTCCGGCAGGCCGGAGAGGAGGGCGGCATCGCCGATGACCCGGCCGAGCGGGGTGACCGGGCTGTAGGCGCGGGGTCGGTCATCGACGCTCACGGGCGTCGGGCCGAAGAAGATGCAGAAGGCGCGGCCGGCAGGCCAGTACGCCAGATCCCCAACCTCCATTTCCGAACGGGCGTCGGGTTCGAGTTCCATCCGCAGAGGGATCTCGAAATAGAACTCGTCGCCCCAGCGGATCCCCGAAGCCTCCAGAGGGAGGAGATCCCACACGGCCTCCGCGGTCGGACAATCCCGCAATTCCGCCTCCAGCACGATATCCCCCGCCTCAATCGCGATCTTCCTCATTCGTTCCTCCTCTCCCCAACGGCCTGCGTCCCCCGCCCGAGCGAGAGGCGAAAGAGCCTCGCCGCATTCCCGCCCAGGATCCGCCGTCGAATATCCGACGACAACTCGGCCGACGCCACCTTGCCGACCTGATGCCCCGGGTCGAGAAACATCATGTCGGTTCCGAACAGCACGCGATCGGGGCCGACGAGATCGACGAGGGCCTCGATTGCGTCCCGCCAGGGAATCGACGAGGCCGTATCGAGATAGACGTTCGGAAGCCCGGCGACGGGTTCGTAGGCCGCCGCCGGCCCCGACAACCCGTGCGCGAGGATGAGCAACAGATCCGGAATCCGCTCCGCCACCCGCGCGCAGACCGCCGGTCCGCAGCGTCCGTCGTCGGCCCAACTGTGGGTCAGCACGGGCAACCCCCGTTCCGCAGCCCAGCGCAGGATCGAATCGTAGCGCGGATCGTCCAGGGAACACGCGTAAGTCGACGGATGCACCTTGACGCCCATCACCCAGGATTCCCGGGCCTGCCTTTCAAGGCGGCGGAGACCCTGCGCCCCCTCCCAGGGATCGCCCACGACATACCCGAGAATCCGCCCGGGGAAGGCCTTCGCCGCCCGCCGCAGCTTCCGATGCCCGCCGTCGATCCCGGCGGCGGTCACCGCCCCCATGTGACTGCAGATCGTAACGTCGATCCCGATCCGGTCCATGGCGGCGATCATCTCTTCGGCCCGATGCGCGGGCACGGGAAACCCGCCCGTCGGCCCGAGATGCGAATGCACATCGATCACGGGACGCACGGGAAGGGGACGCCCCGAACGAACGGCGTTCAGAATCGGGTCCCGGCTCACCACGCCGCCTCCTCGAGGAGCCTCGCCAGGGTCCCACCGGCGACGGCCGAACGATCTTCGGCCGAGAGTTCCGCAAACGCGACCAGGGTCATCGCGGGCCCCGGCTCGTACCAGGGCAGACGGGTTCCGAAAAGGATACGATCCGGTCCGAACCGGCGGACGAGATCCCCGAGAACCCCGCCCACGGGCCAGTAGGAAGTATCGATCCGCAAGGAGGGAAACCGCCGCAGCAGGGCATAGAACGCTCTGCCCTCTCGATATCCCGTCCCGCTCAGAACGACCCTCCATCCGGGTTCCGCCTCGAGCATGGCCGCCAGATCCCCGAGCGGGGTCTGCTCCCGGTCGACGAAGGTCACGATGCGATGTTCGGCAAGAAAACGCACGAGATCCTCCGCGCACCACGGGGCCAGGGAATACCCGTGGGCCATGGGAAAAAGGCGAACCGCGCCCACGCCGTTCCCGCGCATCGCCCGGGCCAGGGATCTCCAGGACGGGATCCCGCCGGACCCCGGAGGCACCAGGATCCAGCAGGACCGCAACCGTTCCTCGTCCCCGATGGCACGGGACAGTCCGCGATTGCCTTCCATCGGATCGTGATCCCGCGCAAGGGTCGACCAGACCAGGGCCCGGGCGATTCCGCAACGATCCATTTCCCGGAGAAGATCCGCCACACGCCGGAAATCCGGCGTCGATCCGAGAACCGGCCCGAATCCGACGTGACTGTCGAACCACTCGACCCGACGCACGCGGCCCGCGCCTCGCCCGGGATCGGCGTTCATCGGCCTTTCTCCCCCGGCGATTCATCCGCCCGGCCCGCGGAATTCCCGGAATCCCGCAGGGGATCTTCGATCCAGCCCTTTCGAAGGGCGTCCTCGAAGAGGTCGACGAAACGCCCTGGAGAGACCACGGTGAACTCCTCTTCGGGGAGGGCCTTCAGGCTCTCGATGCCCCATTCCATGTCGACGATATGCGGGATCCAGAAGAGTTGAATGAAGGCGGGACGGCGGGATCCAGCCGCCTCCCGGATCGTTCGGGCGAGATCGGGATCGCCCCACTGTCGATCCACCGCCACATGGAACACGGGGACACCGCGACAAAGGGAGTACGTACGACCGTATTCCGGGGCGATCCGGTTGTACCCGCTGAGCAGGGCCCGGGGCGGCCTTTCGTTCTCGATGTAGCGCGACCAGATCTCCGGACCGATCCTCCAGTCGTCCCGTTCCTCGTAGTGATGGATGCAGATCAACCCGGCCCGCATGCGGAGCCGCGCCCGGACCGTGAGATCGAGAAACTCCTTCCAGGCCCGTTCCGCACGTTCCGGCGGCAGCGATCGCGCGAACTCTCCCGGCCACGTGTAACCGAGCCCCGAAAGACCGAGCAGAAACTCGTCCCCGGGAGCGGGGGGTTCCTTTTCCACGTAATACCGCATCACCCCCGGAAGCAGATCCGGAACGCAACCGCCCACGGACCAGCCGATCGGGACGCCCCCCCGCCGTTCCCAGACCTCTCTGCGCGGGATATGGGTTCGATACGTGTTTGCGTTGTCGCCGTCGGACATGCGCACCATGACGTAGATTCGATCGCGTCGCGCCTCGACGGGCCCGACCGGCGCCGGTTCGGGAAAGACCGGGGGATCCCACCCGCTCTGGATCGTCAGGTTCGGCGTTCCGCCGCATCCGAGGGAGAACTTCCCGTACCGGCTGCACAGAGCGATCAGATGCCCCTCGCTCTCGAATCCCGCCTTCACCGATCCCCCGACGAATCCCAGGACGGGGAGATTGTCGGGCAGCAAATCGAAGATCTCTTCCAGAACCTCCCGTTCCCCGTCCGACGCGTCCAGATGCCATGTGAATGGGAACAGGCGCCGATAGACGATGAGATCGGCAAGAAACCCCGAAGCGACCAGGTCGTCCCGCAAATAGCAGAGCCCGGCGCGCCCGATCTTTCCGGGGCGCACGTAATCGTCGAGGGCCATCTTCAGGCAATCCCGATAGGTCCGGAGACCGAGCGTCCCGCTCCGCAGGTCGATTCGCCGGCCGGCGGGCAGATCCCACCTCTCGATTTCGGCCGGGGAGGCGACGATGAGATCCTCCACGGCCGAGACCGCCAGTGCGAGATGATAACCGCCCCGGACCTCCGGGGGGATGACCACGCCCCGGGCCTCCTTCGCATACCGGTCGAAGAATTCCTCCGGCGGGATCCGTTCCGAATCCGGATCCAGCAGCCCCATCTCGGCGAACCGGTCGAACCACCATCCTTCCGAACCGGTCCGCGGATTCGTCCCCACCCAGACGAACGGGCGTTCGGCCCTGCGGTTCACCATCCCCTGAAGAGTTCGAACGGCCAGGTCCGCGGTTCGATCCTCGAGTCCGCGGGGGAGCCAATCGACGATCACCACCCTGCGGGCGGGTGCGTCGGCCTTCGGCACGGGAAATCTCGAGGCCGCCTCCGCCGCCGGAACCGGCGTTCGGAACATCGGGCAGAGGAGGATCAGGAAACCCACCCCGAACCGGGCATGCATGACAGACCTCCGGCGCGCGATCCTGCCGATTCTCCGGGATCGGGTCGACACCCTTGTGTGACGGCCCGTCTCCGGATCCGCAGGCGAAATCCCTCCTACGGCGCCTCCGGCGCCGGGGCGACATCCACCAGCACCCAATCGAACCATCCCTCGTTTCCGTCGGCCGCCCGGTCGCCGCATCCCTCCCCCGGCTGGCCGTCTCTCCACTTCAGGAAGATCGTCAGCGCATCCGCGTCCGGGGGACGATCGAATTCCACCCGATGGATGAACCAGCGTCCCCGCACCTCGGCGAGGGCTTCCTCCGACCAGATCACCTGCGGGGCGTTGCCCAGAATGTCCCCGCGGGGATCGACCCCGAGGAGGGTGCGCGCCGCGACCCCGTGGCTGTTGCGCGGAATCGAGCTGGCGGCCTTGGTGCGAACCACGATCCGCGCGGGCTGCCCGGGCTTCAATCCCCACGCTTCGTAGGAGACCGTTTGGCGGATTCCCATCGACTTGGCGAAATCCGCCCCGTGGATCGACGCCAGTCCGATCACGCTGGCGCCGCCCGTCATGGGTTCGCGGTGCCGATGCCAGAAATCGTGTTTCAAGGCCAGCATGCCTCCCTTGCTGTTCCCGGTGCTCATGCGGAAGATGTTCATGCTGCCGTAGTAGATCCGGTTCGTGGCGCCCGGGTAGACGGGACCGAATTCGTCGTAGAGCGCGTCGCACCAGGGGATCCGGCGGCAGGCGTCCGTTCTGCGGCAGGTGACCATCTTGTCGAAATCCTGGCCGCCCCAGTCCAGCCCCGGATCCGACAGCGAAGCGAGCGGCGTGAGTTCGATCTCCAGATTGTCGATGGCCGCATCGAAGTATCCCGGCCCCCGGCTCTGGGCCGCCTGGATCCAGAGGGTGATCACCGGCTGTTCCAGCGGCGGGGTGACCACCTCGTAATGGGTCCAGCCGCGCTCGTCGCCGGCATTCCACGCAAGGACGGGATCGGGAATGCGGTAAAAGGGATCGTCCCAGTTCCACTGGAAGAACTCGGCCGTGACGTACCCATCGTAGTAGTAGACGCGGAAGAACGCGCTGTCGTTCGCCTCGAACACCCGGAAATCGAACGCGATACGCACCGGGGTTCCCGGCTCGTGGTTCCATTGCAGGCACCGGCCCTCGTTGGCGATTTCCTGTCCGCGGATCTCGTCGCGGCACGGGTTCAACCGGGGCGGATCCGCGACCGGGTCCTCCACGGGACGCGTGGTCATGTGCAGAGCCCTGCCGGGGCGTCCGGGTTCTTCGACGGCGAAATCGACCTTGCCGCCGGTTCCCCACTCCATGCTGACGTCCGACCAGTCGAACGGGATCTCCATGTCGTATCGCAAGACCGTTTCGGCCCCCGCGCCGGGGACGACGACGAGGAAAGCGAGAAGAGGAACGAAACACCTTCTCAGACATGCCGGGAAAACCACCGTATCCCTCCTTTCCGGGCCCCGTCGCCGGGGTCGGGGCCTTCCCCCGACGGGGGGAGTCCGGGCCGGATCGGCCTCATGACGACGGCGATGCTCCGTCGAAACTCCGCCGAGTGCAAGAAAACTGCGCGGGCGTTCCCCGGGACCCGGTCGACACCCCGAGCCGGAACGCGGTTCCCGGGGGTGCAATCCCGCGAATATGAGGCTACGTTAGCCCGGATTATTCATGAAGGTTGAGAACCTGGGTTTGAAAAGGACGGAAGGGGCGGATTCGCAGCGAGAGCAGCAGAGCTTTCCGGTGTTTTCTGCGAGACGGCGGTCCGAGAGGTTCGGAGAACCCGACAACCTTCCCCGAAGGCGAAGCGATTTTGCCGCGGCGGTCCCGCGGCCGCGGGATTACCGGGGCCTCGGAGTAGATGTCTACACCTTCGGCCCCGAAGCCTTGCCGGCGCAGCAAACTCGCTTCGTGAATAATCCGGGTTAGCGCTTTCGCACCCGGGGGCGCGGTGCGGTGAAGGAGCGGTGATGACGAACGAAACGCACGGATTCATTCTCCTGGAGGCCCGACGGATTCCGGAAATGGCGACCGGGGCGCGTCTCTTCCGGCATGCCCGGACGGGCGCCCGGTACCTGTCGCTGGAGAACGACGATGAAAACAAGGTCTTTGCGATCGCCTTCCGGACCCGGCCGTCGGACTCGACCGGCGTGGCGCACGTCCTCGAACACTCGGTCCTCTGCGGCTCCCGGAAATACCCGCTGAAGGATCCCTTCGCGGAACTGCTGCGCAGCTCCCTCCAGACCTTTCTCAACGCGTTCACCTATCCGGACAAGACCGTCTACCCGGTGGCCAGCCAGAATCTCCAGGACTTCCGGAACCTGGTGGACGTCTATCTCGACACGGTGTTCCATCCCCTCCTCCGGCGGGAGACCTTCCTGCAGGAAGCCTGGCATTTCGAACTGGAAACGCCGGAGGACCGGCTGACCCGCAAGGGCGTCGTCTACAACGAGATGAAAGGGGCGTACTCCTCCCCCGAGAACGTCCTGGAGGAGACGATCCGTCAGTCGTTGTTCCCGTCGACCTGCTATCGCCACGAGTACGGTGGAGATCCCCGCCACATTCCGGAACTGACGTGGGAGGCCCTTCGGGAATTTCACCGCACCTTCTATCATCCGTCCAACGCCTGGATCTTCTTCTACGGGGACGACGATCCGGAGGAACGTCTCGAGATCCTCGACGCCTACCTGCGTGAATTCGACGCCCTCGAGATCGACTCGGCGATCGAGCCGCAGCCGTTTCGTACCCGGGCCGAACGGATCGTTCGATCCTACGCGGCGGATTCCGACGGCGGATCCCGGCCGCGCGCGATGCTGACGGTGAACTGGCTTCTTCCGGAGACGACGGAGATCGAATCGACCTTTGCGCTTCACATTCTGGAACACGCGCTGATCGGCACGCCGGCCTCGCCGTTGCGCAAGGCGCTGATCGATTCCGGCCTGGGGGAGGATCTGGCGGGCGGCGGCCTCGAGGCCGAACTGCGCCAGATGTATTTCGCGGTCGGCCTTCGCGGCATCCGGGAGAGCGCGGCCGACGACGTCGAATCCCTGGTCATGGAGACCCTGGAAAGGATCCGCGAGACGGGGTTCGATCGCGGCACGATCGAAGCGGCCGTCAACACGATCGAGTTCACCTTGCGCGAGAACAACACGGGAAGTTTCCCGCGGGGGCTGGAAGCCGTGCTGCGATCCCTGACGACGTCTCTGTATGACGGCGATCCGCTCTCCCTCCTGGCCTTCGAAGCCCCTCTGCAGCGGGTGAAGCAACGGGTTCTCGACGATCCCGGAACCCTCCAACGGCTGATCGAAGAGCGGTTTCTTGACAACTCCCATCGGACCACGGTCCTTCTCCGGCCGGACCCCGAGTTCGACCGCCGCCGCGAAGAGGAGGAACGACGGGAGCTGGACCGGATCCGTCAGCAGATGGACGAAGAAGAGGTGCAAAGGGTGATTCGCGAAACGATCGCCCTGCGGCGGTTCGCCGAGACCCCGGACCCCCCGGAGGTGGTTGCGAAGGTTCCGAGGCTCGATCTCGCCGACATTCCACGGGAACCGCGGCGCATTCCCGCGCAGGAAGACCGAGCCGCCGACACGCGCGTGGTATCGCACGAGATCCCGACGCGATCGATCCTGTACCTGGACGTGGGACTGAACCTGCGCGTGTTGCCCCCGGAAGACCTTCCCTATGCGGGCCTTCTCGGGCGTCTCTTCCTGGAGATGGGAACCGAGGGCGAGGATTTCGTTTCCCTCTCCCAGCGGATCGGACGCGAGACGGGGGGCATCCGTCCCCGGACCTTCACCTCCGAGATCCGGAACGATCCCGACGGAGCCGCCTGGCTGTTCCTCCGCGGAAAATGCGTTCGAGGGAAGGCCGCGCAACTGATCGCGATCCTTGGCGACGTCCTGTTGACCGTCCGGCTCGACGATCGGGAACGGTTCCGCCGGATCGTGCTGGAAGAAAAGGCGCGGCTCGAAGCCGAACTGATCCCCTCGGGGCATCACGTCGTCGCCCGATTCCTGGCTGCACGATTCGGCAGGGCCGGTTGGGCGAGCGACCGCATCGGAGGCATCGAGTACCTCTTCTTCATCCGGCGGCTCGTGCAACGGGTCGAAGACGACTGGAATGCGGTACGGGAGGAAATCGAGCGCGTCCGGACGACCCTGGTCGATCGCAGCAACATGGTCTGCAACCTCACCGAAGACGAGGAAGGGCTCCGGCAGGTCTCTCCCATGCTTGCGGAATTCCTGGAGCGGGTGCCGCGGCGGCGATCGATCGCCGCGGAGAAATCCTGGCCGGTCGCCCCGGCGGACTCGCCGGTCGGGCTGACGATCCCGAGCCAGGTGAACTACGTCGGCAAGGCGATGATCCTGCCACTCTACCGGGAGCGGGCGGACGGCTCCGCCCTCGTCGCGGCGCGATACCTCAACATGACCTGGATGTGGGACAGGATCCGGGTCCAGGGAGGCGCCTACGGAGGCTTCTGCCGGTTCGATCCCAGATCGGGCCTGGTGATCTTCGTTTCGTATCGCGACCCGAATATCGGCGCCACCCTCCGCGCGTACGATGAAGCCGGGGAGTTCCTCCGGCGGACCCCGCCGGAACGCGAAGATCTCGAACGCAGCGTCATCGGGGCGATCGGCACGCTCGACACCCACCTCCTCCCCGACGCCCGCGGGTTCGTATCCCTGACGCGATCCCTGGCGGGGGAGACCGAGGAAGAGAGGCGGCGTACGCGCCACGAGGTCCTGGAGACCCGCCGGGAGGATTTCCTGCGGTTCGCCGATCAACTCGCCGGGGCGCGGGCCGCCGGGGCGGTTGCCGTCCTCGGATCGCGGGAGGCCCTTCTGAAGGCCGAACAGGATGAGGGTCTGGGGCTCAAGGTCGTCCCCGTCCTGTGATTCCGGCACGGAGGACGCATGAGGACGGGGCGGATGGATCGGAAGACCTGCCGGGGGAATCGACGGCGTTCGCGGAGTGGTCCGCGGTCCATGGGCCGCCTTCGATTCACCGCCAGGGGAAGGATCGGGGCGGGCCTGTTCCTGATCCCCTTTTTCATCATCACCACGGGATCGAGCGCAATGAAGGACACGGACCGATACGAGTTCCTGTCGGAGACCGACCGGGAACGCCTGCGTCGATCGGCGTCGACCGAATGGGGCCGGCCGATCGTGGACGCCATGCGGAACGCGGTCGAGGAACGCCTGAGTCATTCCCTGGAGGTGCCGCGGCGGGAGGCCGGGCATTTCCACCATTACTTCTGCCCGGTGCACAAGCGCCTGCTGGATTTCGACTGGGAATCGCCGACCCGGCACTACTGCCCCGAATGCGGGTCGTATCTGCAGGGGGAACGCTACGACAACGCATGGCGCCTCATGGTCCACAACCGGAACGCGAGGTTCATGCGCGACAGCGCCCTTCTCTACGTCATCACGGGCGACGCCTCCTACCTGGAACCTGTCCGGACCCTGCTCCTCTCCTACGCGGACCTTTACCCCGGCTGGAAGATCCACGGACACGACATGCAACCGGACGCCCCCTATGGAGGTCGGATGGCCAGCCAGAGCCTGGACGAAGCGGTCTGGATCTCGACGACGGCGCCCGCCTGCGTCGAAACGCGCGGGATTCTCTCTTGGGAGGAAGACCGGAGAATCCGCGAGGGCCTCATCCGGCCCATGGCGGAAACGA
This sequence comes from uncultured Verrucomicrobiota bacterium, assembly GCA_964395275.1. Classification (GTDB taxonomy): domain Bacteria; phylum Verrucomicrobiota; class CALLYA01; order CAYNBQ01; family CAYNBQ01; genus CAYNBQ01. Next base: position 3,525 of record CAYNBQ010000073.1, on the reverse strand, counting down.
TCCTTCGGCATCGCGTCGGGGGCAACTGGCAGGTGTGGCACAACAGCGGGATCGCCTCGGCCGCCGTGGCGCTGGAGGATCCGGATCTCCTGAAGATCGCGATCGACGATCCGCAGTACGGATACCGCGCGATGATGGCGACGGGGGTGACGAAGGAGGGCTGGTGGTCGGAACGCTCCCCCGGATATCACTTCTACCCGCTGCGGGCGATGGTGCTCACGGCCGAAGCCGTCCGTTGCCGGGGCGTCGATCTCTACGACGAGAGGCTCCGGTCGATGTTCGTCGCGCCGATGAACGCGGTATATGCGGATCTGACGATTCCGGCGCACAACGACGGCTGGCACGGCGTCTCGCTCGTGCAGAACGCGCCTCTGTACGAGATGGCCGCCCTGCGGTACGAAGACGAACGATTCGACCGGCTCCTGGCCCGGTGCTGTGCGCGTCGGCCGCGGACCGGATGGGAGGCGCTGCTGCACGGGGGAACGATCGAACCGGATCCTTCCCCGCTGATTCTGCCCTCGGTCCTCTATCCCGACACCGGAGTCGCCTTCCTTCGCAGCGGTCCGCGGACCGTCGTCCTGAAGTTCGGAGCGCACGGCGGCGGCCACGGCCACCCCGACAAGCTGTCGATTTCCATCCACGACGGCCGGCGCGAGATTCTTCCCGATCTCGGCACGCCGGGATACGGCGTGCCGGACCACGTCCTGTGGTATCGACGCACGCTGGCCCACAACACGGTCGTCGTCGATCAGCGCGACCAGCGTCCGGCGACGGGTCGCCTGGTGGGCTTCGAGGCCTTCCCCGACGGGGGGCGTGTCGCGGCGGAATGCGACGAAGCCTACGAGGGGGTCGTCCTGAAGCGCGAGGTGCGGTTGAAGGGCCTCCGCCTGCTGGACGTCTTCGAGGCCTCCGCCGGGAACGACCGTCTCTGGGACTATGTGCTGCTGCTCGTCGACCGCCCTCCCGTGCCGGACGGAGCCGAACCGATCGAACTGCCGGAAGGCGAGGGGTACGGCCGACTGGAGGACCCGGTCTCCTGGGAGGCGGACGAACCGGTCGTCTTCCGAACCGCGGGAGCCGAACTGCGGCTCTCCGCCTCGAGCCGGTTCCGGGTCATCGCCGCCCGGGCGCCGGGCGTTCCCGGAACCCTCCGCAGGGAGGACCGCCTGCAGTCGTGTTATCCGCTCATCCTGCGCGTTTCCGGCCGGACCGCGCGATTCGAAGCCGAATGGCGGTTTCCGGACGGCGGAGAGACGGCGGCCGGGGGCCCCGGCGAAGGGGCCGATCCGGCGCCTACAACCGATCGCCCCGCAGGCGGATCGTGATCGGTTTGCGGTTCTGTTCGTCCGGCTCGGGCGGACTGACCGTTTCGACGTCGGCGTCGTCGCGCAGGGCCATGTGCACGATGCGCCGGTCGAACGAGTTCATCGGATCCATCTGGACGGGTTCGCCCCAGCGCCGCACCTTGTCGGCGAGTTTCCGGGCCCGTTTGACCAGTTCGTCGCGGCGCCGTTCCCGATACCGCTCGACGTCGACGATGATCCGCGGCGGATCCTCGTAGCGATTCCGCATGATGCGGTTGATCAGGAACTGGAACGCATCGAGCGTCTGTCCGCCCCGGCCGATCAGCCGCCCCGCCTCCGGGGATTCCACGTGAAGAAGGGTCGATTCCTCGATCCGGTACCGCTCCACCGTGGCTTCGATTCCCAGGTGTTCCAGCATTGCGGCCAGAATGTCCCGCGCCTCGTTTGCCGCCTGCACATCGGATTCCTCAGACATGGGTAATCACCTCTTGCGCCGGCCGCGTGTCGGTTCCTTCTGCTCGATCGGGTGTTCCAGGCCTTCCCGCCGGAGATTCCAGTTCTGGATGATCGTGAGAACCTGGTTGACGGTCCAGTAGAGGGTCAACCCGGACGGGAAGTTGTAGCAGATGGCCGTGAAAAAGACCGGCATGAACATCATCATCTTGGCCTGGTTGGGATCCCCCGAAGTCGGCGTCATCTTCTGCTGGATCACCATGGTCACGCCCATGAGGATCGCCAGCGGATTGACGTCCAGGGGATTCCCGAGCCAGAGATACGGAATGGCGAAGATCGTGTCCGGCTCCGAAAGGTCGTGCACCCACAGAAAACCGGCTCCGCGCAATTCGACGGCGACACGCAGCACCTTGAAGAGCGCGAAGAAGACCGGGATCTGCACGAGCATGGGGAGACAACCGCCCATCGGGTTCACCTTGTGTTCCCGGTAGAGCTTCATCGTCTCCTGCTGGAGCCGTTGCGGATCGTCCTTGTACTGTTCGCGCAGTTCCTGCACCAGCGGCTGGAGCTGCGCCATGCGGCGCATCGACTGCGTCGACTTGCGGGTGATCGGCCAGAAGATCAGCTTGATGACGATCGTCAGGATGATGATCGCCACCCCGTAGTTGCCGAAAACCCGGTTCAACGTGTTCAGCGCCGAGAGGAGGAGTTTGCAGAGGCCCCCGAGATACCGTCCGAACTCCAGGACCGCCTCCTGTCCGCCCTGCATCCCGGTCAGCCGCGAGGCCTTTTTGGGCCCGGCGTAGACGTCGATCCGGTATTCGACCCGGCCGCCCGGGGGAATGGAGATGCCGGAAAAGCGCGCCCTGGCGGTCATCGCCCGGCTGACCTTCGGGCTCTTCGGATCGGGGATCGATTCGCTCTCGACGAGAACGAAGGGGGAACTCGGGGTCAGAATCAGGGCGAAGTACTTGTTCTTGACGGCCACCCAGCTGAAGGCCCCGGCGTCGACGGCCGGCTTGTGGCGGTGCAGGGCGCGTTCGCTGTCCGACGGCTGGAGATCCACCCCGAGATAGATCCCCGCCCGCCGGGATTGTTTTCCCAGCGAGGGGGCGGTTCCGACCGTCACCCCCGGGTCCCCGAGCAGGACGGGATTCTCCGCCAGGTTGCGGACGCGGATCCGGACGTCGAACCGGTAGGGATGTTCCTCGGGATCGGTCTGTTCGAAGATCTTCTCGACCGACAGATCCCCGGCCCGTCGAACGAATTCGATCCGACGGTCCGTGGCCGTGCGGATCTCGAAGGGATAAGGTTCCCCGAACCCGGGGATCCCGAGCAGGGCGAGGCTCGGCAGATCGTCCATGTCGAGGTCGATCGGATCCCCCCCGTTCTCCGCGGGATCCTTCAGGACCACCCGCCGCAGGGCGCCGCCGCGGTTGCTGAATCCGAGCCTCAGGAGCCCGGATTCCAGATGGGCCCATTCCTCCTCGAAGGAAGGAGGCGGCGGCGCTTCCTTTTCGGCAGCCTCCGCGGGCGCCTCTTCTCCTTCACCGGGAGGGGGAGCGGCCGGCTCGCCGGCGGGCGACTCGGATCTCGCAACGAGGGCCGGCGGGGATTCGGGTTCGGCGACATCCCGTTCCGCGGGCGGCGCCTCCGGGGGACGGGACGCGGATTCAGCCGCGGGCGGCGCCTCGGCCGGCGCCGGCCTCCCGGCGGGAGAACCCCATCGCCACGAAACGAACCCCTGCCATGCGAAGATCAGGAGGAT
>CAYNBQ010000072.1:9520-18607 GCA_964395275.1 uncultured Verrucomicrobiota bacterium | reverse complement strand
CCTGGGAATACGACGGGTTGAATCGTCTCGTCCGGATGACCGACGCGGAAGGCCGGGTTTCGCAGTGGGAGTACGACGCGACCGGAAACATGGTCAGAGAGATCCTGCCGGAGCAGGATCCGGACAGCGGGGAACCTTTCGAGCGGTCGTACGAATACGACGCGCTGCGCCGCCGGATCCGGTCGGTCGATGCGACCGGCGCGGCGACCGAGTTCCACTACGGCGTGCTGAACCTGGCCCGCATGATCGATCCCGAGGGCAACGAGACCGTCTACGAATACGACTGGCAGGACCGCATCGTCCGCGAGGAGGTCAACGGCCTCGTGGTGCGCGGCGACGTCGCCTACGACCGCAGCGGCCTGCTGGTTTCCGAGACGGACGCGAACGGTTCGATCACCCGGTACGAATACGACGGACACGGTCGACTCACGAGCCGGACCGCGGCGTGGGGTTCGAACGTCGCCTGGGAGGAACGGTTCGAGTACGACGAGGCGGACAACCAGGTGAGGGTTGCAACGCCGCTGTCGACGACCCGCTACGACTACGACGCGTTGAACCGGCCGGTGGCGGTGGTCCGGGCCGAAGGCACCGCGGACGAATCGACCACCCGGTACGGGTACGACGAGTCGGGCAACCTGGTCTACGTCGTCGATCCGCGCGGCGACGGGCTTTCGAACCGGTACAAGACCGTCTACGGGTACGACGTCCTGGATCGCAGGACCTCGGTGCGCACGCCGGAGGGCCTGGAAACGACAATGGAGTACGACGTCTTCGGCGACGTCGTCCGGGTGACGGATCCGTGGGGCAACGTCACGGAAACGGACTACGACCGGCTCGGACGCGTCACGGAGATCCGGATCTTCGAAGACGGAAAGGTGCTGAAGACGACGTACGGCTACGAGTTCGGCGGGAGCCGCCGGACGCGGACCGATGCGCGGCAGGCCGCCGGCGGCGATCACACAGCGGAACTGGTCTTCGACGGCGAGAAACGGCCGGTGCGGCAGACGGATCCCCTGGGCAACGAGACGCGATACGCCTACGACGGTCTCGGGAATCTCCTGGAGGTGACGAACGCACGGGGCTACCGGACGCGGTACCGGTACGACGGACTCGGACGGCTGACCGGGATCGTGGCCCTTTACGGGGACGCGGAGGAATTCGTCCGGGAATCGAGGGCCTACGACGGCCTGGACCTGGTGAGCGTGACCGACGCGGTCGGCAACGAGACGCGATACGCCTACGACGCGCTGCACCGGCCGACGAGCGTGACCCGCGGGTATGGATCGCCGGACGCGGTCACGACGACCTTCCGGTACGGAGACGACGGGTTGCTGGAATTCGAGGACGGTCCGCGGAGCACGACCCGGTACGGATACAACGCCAGGGGATTGAGAACCTCGGTCACGCGCGCCTTCGGCGCTCCGGAGGCGGCGGTCGAATCCTACGAATACGACGCGGCGGACCATCTGACCGCGGTGGTCGACGTCGCCGGCGTACGCACCGAATACGAGTACGACGAAGACGGGCGGCTGATCCTGCGCCGGATCGTTTCGCGGCAGCGGCCGGGCGGGTACGTGACGCAGTACGAATACCACGACGGACTGAGGGATCGTCGGGTCACCGAGATCCGTCCGAACGGGCGGCGGATCACGAGCCGTTTCAACGCGCGCGGCCGGGTGGTGCGGATCGAGGATCCGATGAACGGGCCCACCGAGTACGAGTACGACGAGGTCGGCAACGTGATCCACGCGCGCCAGGGCCTCGACGAGCGATGGTTCGAATACGACGCGGCGGACCGGCTGATCCGGGAAGAAAACGCGGCAGGGGTCGGAACGACGTGGACGTACGACGCGAACGGCAATCGCGCCACGGCCCTCGACGATGCGGGGCACCTGCTCGTTTTCGACTACGACGGGCTGGACCGTCTGACCACGCAGACGGACCGATCCTCCGGGGCGGTCACGAAATGGGATTACGACCGCGCCGGCAGGTTGATCTCCCTCACGGATCCCAACGGCAACGAGACGTCGTACGAGTACGACGCGCTGAACCGGCTGACGTCGGAAACGACGGATAACGGGATCCGGACGTATCGATACGACGGGGACGGAAACCTGATCGAGTCCGTCGACAGGAACGGCCGGCTCGTCCGCTACGGGTACGACCTGTTGAACCGCAAGATCCGCGAGGAATGGTTCGACGGGGCGGAATCGGTCCGGCTCATGAAGTGGGTTTACCGCAATCACCTCCTGTACGGAATCGAAGACTGGGTGCCGGGAGGATCCGGACCCGACCTTCTGGCGGTCGCCTACACGTACGCCTACGACGACATCGGCCGGCCGGTCCGGGCGACGACGCGCGGATCGGCGCGCATGCCCGAGGTGCTGCTCGAATACGCGTACGACGCCGACAGTTTCCCGGCCGCTTTCCGGGTGAAGTTCGCGGGCGAAACGGTGCTGGACAACGAGTACCTGTACGACGCCGACACCTACCGCCTTGCGGCGATCCGGCAGTCGGGTTCGGGGACGTCGGCGAAACGCGTGGAGTTCGCCTACCCGGCCGATGCGTACCAGGTCTCGGCGCTGCGCCGGTACGAGGGGCTCGAGGGCGGTCTGCCGGCGGCGACGACGACCTGGGGCTTCGATGCGGCGAACCGGCTCGCGTCCCTGGAACACCGGGGCGCGTCGGGGGCGATCGACCGGTACACGTACGGCTACGACGCGGCGAACCGGGTCGTTTCCGTGGACAGCGCCGAGGACGGGCTGGCGACGTATGTCTATCGTCTCGACGGCCAGCTCGAATCGGTCGCTTACTCGAATCCGGCGTTCCCGGCCGAACTCTACGTCTACGATGACGGAGGGAACCGCACGGCCGACGCGCAGTCGGGCGGCTACGTCTACGGGGAAGACAACCGGCTGGAGACCGACGGACGGTTCGATTACGAGTACGACGGCGAAGGAAACGTGACGCGGATGACGAACCGCGCCACGGGCGAGAGCCGCACCTTCGAATGGGACCATCGGAACCGCCTGACGCGGGTCACCGATCTGAACGCGGCGGGCGTCGCGGTCCAGGTGGTCCTGTACGGGTACGATCCGAAGGACCGGCGGATCTCCAGGACGATCGTGGAGGACCCCGGCGATCCGGGCGCCGTCGAGAGCGCGCCGGTCACCTATTACGTGCACGACGGGGAAGACGTGGTCCTGGAGATCGTGGATCCGGACGGCGTGGGAACGAACCGTCCGCCGGCGCCGGAGGACGACGAATACGCAACGCCGGTCGACACGGTCCTGACCGTGGAAGCCCCCGGGATCCTGGAAAACGACGCGGACGCGGACGGAGACGCTACGACGGCGATCCTCGAAGAGGCGCCGGGGCACGGGACCCTGACCCTGTCGCCGGACGGCGGATTCGTCTACGAACCGGAGGCCGGCTGGGAAGGCGCCGACACGTTCACGTACCGGGTTTCCGACGGGGAGCTGGTGAGTCCGGCTGCGACGGTAACGATCCTGGTCGGAGCCGGCGGGGCCGCGGTCGGTTCGGAACGGGACTCCTGGGAGATCGGATCGGGACCGGAGGCCCCGGTCTCGGGGGAGCAGGTGGTGGTCGCGCGGTATCTGCACGGGCCGCGCCGCGACGAACCCCTGGCCCTGGACACGGGCGACCACGTCTACTGGCTGCTGGCGGATCACGTCGGCAGCATCCGCAACGTCGCCGACGAATCGGGGACCGTGGTCACGCACCTGGCGTACGATTCCTACGGCAGGACCCTGATCGAGACGCATGCGCTGCCCGCGTTGCACTACCGGTTCGTGGGACGCGAATACGATGCGGAAACCGGCAACTACTATTTCCGGGCGCGCTACTACGTTCCCGACATCGGCCGGTTCCTGAGCGTCGATCCCTCCGGATTCACGGGCGGGGACGTGAACCTCTACCGCTACGCGTTGAACAACCCTGTCAACCGCACGGATCCGTCGGGGCTGAGTTCGCTTCCGCTCGAGTTCTCTCCGAACAAGCTGATGACGCGCCAGTACCGCGCGATGCACGATCTGCGCGCCGGAACGTTCCAGGCCGATTTCACCGAGCACGACATCAACGTGCTGATGACCAACTACCGACAGTTCCGGACGAGCCGGGAGGTCTTCGAGCGGCTGACCGGCGACGATCTGAAGGAGATCTTCGAGTACAAGGAACAGGCGAGCGACAAGGGGAAGAACCCCCTGTTGAAGGCCCTGGACCTCTTCGGCCACTACACGAGCGTTTTCACGCGGACGGTGGCGGTGGCGAAACGGAAGGTCGGGTACATGGCCGACGAATGGCTGCGGCACGAACTCGACGAGCTGCAGGGGGACCAGACGGCCACGATCGACGTCTTCGGGGTCAAGATCAACAAGTACAACCTGTTGATGAACAGCCATGCGCTGGTGCTCACGGCCACCTGGTCGGTCTTCGACGTGACGGACCTCTACGTCAGCAGCAAGATCCAGGGCGCCGTCGGGAAGATCCCCCTGGTCGGACAGGTCAAGACCGCGAAGGACGTCTACGACGGGATGAAGGAGGTCGGCGGCGCGCTGAACAACTTCACCCGGGAACTGGGGCGGGCGTCGGGATCGGGCAACTGGGATTACCTGAACAAGGGAAAATTCCTCAAGGACGTCATGGCCGGGTTTGGCGGCTACATGAAGATCAAGGAGGGATCGGGCAAGCTGAAGGAGACGTATTCCAAGCTGCAGCCGGACATCCGCACCACGATGAACCGGGCGCGGGAATTCGGCAACGCCGTCAGGAATACGAATCTCAGCACGATCGATCGGGCGGTCGACCGCGGACTGAGCCAGTGGGCCGGATCCCGCAACTCCTGGCTGCGCGGAATCGGCGGGATGGCGTCGAAGGGCTACTCGGCCCTCAAGGGGGTCGCTTCGCGCGTCGGCCGTGCGCTGAACTTCGATGTGGGCGCCTGGGTTTCGAGAGGAACCGCGCGCGTTTCGCAGATGCTCGGCCGCGCCCTGAATCCGGTGACATCGCCGATCGCCGGGCTGGTTCGGCGGATGGGCAGCCAGGCGGGACGCTGGGTTCGGGCGGCGGGCGCGGCCGCGGCGGGGGCGGTGACGACGGCCGCGGGCAGGATCACGGGCTGGGTCCAGCGCGGGGCGGCGGCCGCAGGGCGCCTGGCCGACCGTGCGGCGACGTCGATCCGGGGGTTCGTCAACTCGGTGCGGGATGGTGTGACCCGGGCGGCGATCCGCGCGCGGGACGCCGTCGCGGGACCCGTGAACCGGATCCGTTCGCGGGCGGCTTCGTGGATCGACCAGGCGCGCACCAGGGCGACGGACTGGGCGAACCGGGCCGCCTCGAGGGTCTCGGGCGCCGCGAACCGCGCGTTGACCGCGGCTTCCGCCTGGGTCAACCGCGCCGCGGAAACGGCGTCGGCATGGGTCAACAACGCGGCCGCGCGTGCGACGGATCTTGCCGCCGGGTTCGCATCGAGGGTGGCCGATGTCGGAGGAACGATTGCGGCGAGAGTTTCCGGGTGGGTGAACCAGGCCCGGGATCTCGTGGTGCGAACGGCCAACCGGATGGCCTCTTCCGTCTCGCAGTACGTCGGCGGAATCCAGCAGCAGGTTGCCGCGCGGATTGCCCCCCTGACCGCCCGGATCAGCCGGGGGATCGAGAACGCGGCCGAGAGGCTCGCGAACTGGCTGAGGCCGCAGACGCTGCGGGCCTTGAACAACGCCTATCGCGCCTATCGTACCGTGTCGGGTGTGCTCAGGGCGGTGCGCGGGTTCTCGGCGCGGTTCGTGCAGCCGGTCGTTTCGCGTGTCAGCGCCGCCGTGCAGTGGGCGCGGACCACGGCCGGACGGATCTACACGCGGATTGCGGAGAGCCCGCTCCTTTCCCCGGCGAAACGGGCCATGAACACCGTCCGGGCCGAGATCATGGAATTCGGCGGATCCCTGCGCAGCGCCGACCAATGGAACGCCGTCGGGGAGATGTTCTTCCAGGGGACGAAGACGATGCTCTTCGAATACGTGAAGAGCCTGGAGGGCTGGGAACCGGCGGATCTTCGAAAGGCCGCCGATCCCCAGACGTTCCTCAAGAACTTCACGCAGGGGTTCCTCAGCCCCGTCGAACCGGGCAAGGGAGCGTATGCCCACCTCGTCAAGGACAGTTCGGTCACAACGACCGCCTTCGCCCTCAGCGGTCTGGTCTGGCAACAGGTTCTGTCGCTGCCCGTGTCGGGCGGGGTTTCCGAAGGGGGGACGATCACCGGTTCGGAGGCGGACGCGCTGATGCCGACGGCCATGGGGCTGTGGACGGCGATGAGCGGGGCCACGGCCGGGCGGGTCGTCGATTCCCTGACGATCCGGGTCGCCGACCTGCCGAATTCGATGCTCGGATTCGCCTCGGGTCGTTCGATCTGGCTCGACGCCGACGCGGCGGGATACGGATGGTTCGTGGATCCGACTCCGGAGACGAACGAAGAGTTCTCGAGCACCGGATTCCCCGGGGAATTCCTCGCGCTCGACGGCGGGCCGGCGGCCGATCGGGTCGATCTGCTGTCGGTGCTGGCGCACGAGATCGGTCATGCCCTGGAGGACCTGGAGGATTCCTACGGCGGCGGTCACGACCTGATGCACTACAACATCCTGCCCGGAATGCGCCGCCTGCCCGCCGGGCGGGCGACCGCCCCGGGATCGGACGCCGCCGGGGATTCAGCGGGAACGGCCGATGAGCATCCGGTGGAAAGGATCGTGAACATTCCGGACGCGGGAACCCTCCGCGGGCGCGCCGAGGAGGTCCAGGTCCCGACCAACGGCGGATTCGACATTTCCGACCCGGCGGATCCGCTCTTCGGCTGGACACTGCGCGGCGGAACCCTCGTCGCCGGCGGGAAGGCGTCCGTGGGCGAAGACGGGCAATGGTTCGGGGGCCTTCGGCAGGAGTTCTCCATTCCGTCGGGGGCGACGACGTTGCGGTTCACGATCGAATCGGCGCGGTTCGCCGCGAACGGGCTCAACCCGCCGGACGCCTTCGAGGTCGCCCTTCTCGATGCGGATGGAAATCCGGCGGCGGGGACCGCGAACGGGCTGTCGCGGACCGATTCGCTGCTGAACCTCCAGGCCGACGGCACGATCTACTTCTCCGACGCCGTCTCGATCGCGGAATACCCCGGGCTGGAATCGGGCGGCGTGGTGGATCTTTCCTCGCCGATGCACGTGATCGTGGATCTCGAGGGTGTCGGGGGCGGAACGTCGGCGACGATCCATTTCGACCTGATCAGTTTCGCCGGGGCTGAAACCAGCGCCGTGGAGATCGACGACGTGATCGTTGCGGCGGGGCCGCAGCCGCCGCGCGTGACGACGGCCGTGGTGAACGAGGGCGACGACCAGAGATCGATGGTCTGGTCGGTCTCGGCGACCTTCAGCGCGGACGTCTCCGCAAGCCTGTCGGCGGAGGACGTGGTGCTGAAGAATCTCTCCACGGGAACGCCGATCGATCCTTCCGGGATCCGGATGACCTGGAACGGGGCGTCCAACACGGCCGTGTGGACGTTCCCCGATCTGCCCGGGGGAAGTCCGGACGACGGGAACTATCTCCTGGTTCTTTCCGGGGCGGGCATCACCGATCCGTCGGGGTTGCCCCTGGACGGCAACGGGGACGGCATGGGCGGGGACGATTTCCAGTACGCCTTCTTCCGGTTCTTCGGCGATGCGGACGGAGACAGGGACGTCGACGCCCTGGATCTGTTCGAGTACCGGAAGGCGCATCTGAGGCTGAGCACGGAGGAAGAATACGACCCGATCTTCGACGCCGACGGGGACGGCGACGTCGATTACCTCGATCTCTTCCGGTTCCGGAAGAACTACCAGGGACGCCTGGAGGAACCGAACACGGGCTCCGGAGGATCCGGGAGGATGGAGCAGGCGCTGTTGCCGCCGGCCCAGGGGCAGGCGACGCCGCCGGGATCGGAGGAAGTCGGGGACGCATTCGGGGAAAGCGGAACCGCGGCGCGAATTGTTGTGGATTCACCCTTGCAGGCCTGGGAATCGGCCTCTACTCTGGCGACGGTCGTGGGAGGGAGAGGCGGGAGCACTTTGCAGCAAAGGAACCCTCGAAGTTTCGACCTGGAACCCCTGGAAGAACGCGTTCTGCTTTCGGCGGATGCGGTGCTTCCCGCGATTGCAGGACAGATCGAGGGTCCGTCCTTCCCCGCAGCGGCCGGCGTCATCGAGATCGAAGCGGATCATGTATCGGACGCTTCCACCGCGACGGCTTCCTCCGTGGACCTCTTTGCGGGGACGGGCCAGGGAGGCGCCGCCGCACCCGCGCAAACGCAATCCGCCGAGACCGAAACAGTCCGGGATCCGGAATCGCCGACGTCGGTGCTGGAACCGCAGTCCCGAACGGCGCCGGAACCGATCCTGCCGGGATCCGCGGGCGCGGATGTTTCCCACGATCCGACCGAGGAAATCATCGAGGCCCAGCACGGCGCGCAACCTCCGCCGGTGCAATCCGCAACGGACAACGGCATCGATCCGGAGCCGACCGGCGATCCGTCGATCACCCCGGAGTCGGAGAGCAACGACGATATCGGCTCGGCGACCGCCCTACCCCTGACCGAGGATCCGGCCGGCGGCGGGTTCTGGATCGGGCTGGGATCGGGGACGATCGATCCCGCGACGCCCGGCGACTACTGGAGCGATCCCGATTACTGGAGCTTCAGCGCACTGGCCGGGGACATCGTTTCGATCAGCGTCGACACGCCGGACAGCGACGTGGACGTGCTGGTGGAACTCCACGACGCTTCGGACGGAAAACTCGCGGGCAGCGACAACGAAGGCCCGGGGTACGACGCCTTCATCAGCCCCTACGACATTTCCACGAGCGGTACCTATTACGTCAAAGTGGGGAAGGCGTACTCGTCGTCCGTCTCCGGAGAATACCATCTGCGTGTGGATCTCGTGCGGGACGTGGATCTGGAAGCGGACGCCAACTACGGAAACGATCCGACCTCCAACGCCTACGTACCGTCTCTGAACGTGCTCGGGAATCACCGGCAGGGAACGGTCGCCGGCAACGTGA
>CAYNBQ010000072.1:0-9510 GCA_964395275.1 uncultured Verrucomicrobiota bacterium | reverse complement strand
CCAACACCGATGAAGACACCTTCGGCTGGGGCGCTCTGAATGCCGGAGTCACGATCGAGATCTCCAGCCGTCTGCCCTCCTTCAGCACGCTCGACATCCGCGTTTCGGTGATCGACGGCGAGGGAACCGCCCTTACGGATCAGGACGGGGACGACACCGACGGCCACGCGCTCGTTACGCTTCCGTCCGACGGCGAGTTCTTTGCGCGGGTGCAGGCCGACAGCGGCGAGGGACACCTCGGCCTCTACCTGCTCGATATCGACATCACGGATCCCCAACCGCCCGAGGTGGTGACGGTGGAGGGGTTGCCGGGTGCGGGGGAGAGTACGGACCAGCCGTTGAACACCTTCGAGGTGACCTTCAGCGAGGATCTGCTGGCCTCGACGGTGAACGCGGTGAACCCGCTGGTGAAGAGCTACGGCGGGCACGTGTACGTGCTGGACGGGCGGCAGCGGACGTGGGCGGAGGCGGAGGCCCATGCGGCGGGGCTGGGGGGTCACCTGGTCTCGATCGGGGACGAGGCGGAGCAGGCCTTTGTGGAGAAGTGGTTCAGTTCGTGGGGTCCGTGGATCGGGTGGAACGACGAGGCGGTGGAAGGGACCTGGGAGTGGTCGGACGGCACGGCGGGGGGATACACGAACTGGTGGGGGTCGGAGCCGGACGACTGGAACACGGGGGCGGCGGACTACGCGTCGATGGGGACGACGGGGGGCTGGTACGACAACCGCGGGGATGCGGTGCACTACGCCGTGATGGAGTTTGCCACGCCGGCGGATGCGGACGGCGACGGGGTGCCGGACGGGGTGGACGCGTATCCGGCGGATGCGTGGAACGGCTGGGATCTGCGGGAGGCGGGCGCCGACGGGGTGTTCGACACGGCCGACGACGTGCTTTACGCGGTGGAGTTGGGGGCCGAGTACGCGGCGGGCACGACGGTGTCGCTGCGGCTGGTGGACGGACCGCTGGGGACGGGTCGGTACCGGCTGCGGATCGGCAGTGTGATCACCGATCCGGTGGGCAACGCTCTGGACGGGGACGGCAACGGGACGGGTGGCGACGCGTACGAGCAGGTTTTCGAGGTGGCGTTGCCCTCGGGGGTGGTGTTCGAGGGGCGGCTGAACGCGAGCTGGGCGTCGGCGGCGGAGCTGGAGCCGGTGGAGGATCCGGCGGGCGGGGGGTATGCGGTGGTGTGGGGCTACGGCAGCCAGGATCCGTCGTGGTCGGGGACGAACTGGGCGGATCCGGACTACTGGCGGTTCGAGGGGCTGGCGGGGGACGTGGTGACGGTGGCCATGGACACGCCCTGGAGCGAGTTCAACGCGTACGTGGAGCTGTACAACGGATCGTTCCAGAGGGTGAGGGACGACGGGGATGCGGGGCCGGAGGGGGACGCGCAGATCGCGCATTACGAGCTGCCGGGCGACGGGGTCTATTACATTGTGGCGCTGAAGGCGTATTCGGAGGCGCGCGCGGGCAGTTACCTGCTGCGGCTGGAGCGGGCGCGCGGGGTGCAGCTGGAATCGGACGCGGAGTACGCCAACGACACGCCGGGTTCGGCGAACGCGCTGGATCTGGAGTCGGGGGGAGGGAGTCGCCGTGCGACGGTGGCGGGCACGGTGATGGGGGTACAGGGTTCGGGGCCGCATACGGACGAGGATTTGTACGGGTGGGGAACGATCAACGCGGGCAACGTGGTGGAGTTGACGGTGCGGTTGCCTGCGGGGAGCCGGCTGGTGCCGGTGGTGCGGCTGGTGGACGGTACGGGGGCGGAGGTGGCCGACGAGGACGGGGATGCGTGGGACGGGCATTTCCGTGCGACGATCGGTGCGGACGGGGAGTATTACGCGAAGGTGTTTTCGCTGGGGGCGCACGGGGGGAGGCGCTACGCGATCAGCGAGAACGGGATGCGATGGGAAGCGGCGGAGAGCTGGGCGCAGGGGCTGGGCGGGCACCTGGTGACGGTGAGCGACGCGCAGGAGCAGGCGTGGCTTTCGGAGACGTTCTACGGTGCGGGGGTGTGGATCGGGCTGAACGACCGAGCGGTGGAAGGCACCTGGGTGTGGGCGAGCGGGGAAGCGGTGGGCTACGAGAACTGGGCGCCGGGGGAGCCGGACGAGAGCTGGCACGACGTGGCCTACAGCGCGCCGTTGGGGTGGTACGACGGCAGCGCCGACTGGTCGGTGGTCAGCGTGGCGGAGCTGAGCGAACCGGCGGCGGGGGAAGGCGGTCCGGGGCCCTGGAGCCAGTACCTTCTTGACGTGGTGGTCTCGGACGTGGTGCCGCCGAACGTGGTGTCGGTGGAGGGGTTGCCGGGAGCGGGGGAGAGCACGGACCAGCCGTTGAACACCTTCGAGGTGACCTTCAGCGAGGATCTGCTGGCCTCGACGGTGAACGCGGTGAACCCGCTGGTGAAGAGCTACGGCGGGCACGTGTACGTGCTGGACGGGCGGCAGCGGACGTGGGCGGAGGCGGAGGCCCATGCGGCGGGGCTGGGGGGTCACCTGGTCTCGATCGGGGACGAGGCGGAGCAGGCCTTTGTGGAGAAGTGGTTCAGTTCGTGGGGTCCGTGGATCGGGTGGAACGACGAGGCGGTGGAAGGGACCTGGGAGTGGTCGGACGGCACGGCGGGGGGATACACGAACTGGTGGGGGTCGGAGCCGGACGACTGGAACACGGGGGCGGCGGACTACGCGTCGATGGGGACGACGGGGGGCTGGTACGACAACCGCGGGGATGCGGTGCACTACGCCGTGATGGAGTTTGCCACGCCGGCGGATGCGGACGGCGACGGGGTGCCGGACGGGGTGGACGCGTATCCGGCGGATGCGTGGAACGGCTGGGATCTGCGGGAGGCGGGCGCCGACGGGGTGTTCGACACGGCCGACGACGTGCTTTACGCGGTGGAGTTGGGGGCCGAGTACGCGGCGGGCACGACGGTGTCGCTGCGGCTGGTGGACGGACCGCTGGGGACGGGTCGGTACCGGCTGCGGATCGGCAGTGTGATCACCGATCCGGTGGGCAACGCTCTGGACGGGGACGGCAACGGGACGGGTGGCGACGCGTACGAGCAGGTTTTCGAGGTGGCGTTGCCCTCGGGGGTGGTGTTCGAGGGGCGGCTGAACGCGAGCTGGGCGTCGGCGGCGGAGCTGGAGCCGGTGGAGGATCCGGCGGGCGGGGGGTATGCGGTGGTGTGGGGCTACGGCAGCCAGGATCCGTCGTGGTCGGGGACGAACTGGGCGGATCCGGACTACTGGCGGTTCGAGGGGCTGGCGGGGGACGTGGTGACGGTGGCCATGGACACGCCCTGGAGCGAGTTCAACGCGTACGTGGAGCTGTACAACGGATCGTTCCAGAGGGTGAGGGACGACGGGGATGCGGGGCCGGAGGGGGACGCGCAGATCGCGCATTACGAGCTGCCGGGCGACGGGGTCTATTACATTGTGGCGCTGAAGGCGTATTCGGAGGCGCGCGCGGGCAGTTACCTGCTGCGGCTGGAGCGGGCGCGCGGGGTGCAGCTGGAATCGGACGCGGAGTACGCCAACGACACGCCGGGTTCGGCGAACGCGCTGGATCTGGAGTCGGGGGGAGGGAGTCGCCGTGCGACGGTGGCGGGCACGGTGATGGGGGTACAGGGTTCGGGGCCGCATACGGACGAGGATTTGTACGGGTGGGGAACGATCAACGCGGGCAACGTGGTGGAGTTGACGGTGCGGTTGCCTGCGGGGAGCCGGCTGGTGCCGGTGGTGCGGCTGGTGGACGGTACGGGGGCGGAGGTGGCCGACGAGGACGGGGATGCGTGGGACGGGCATTTCCGTGCGACGATCGGTGCGGACGGGGAGTATTACGCGAAGGTGTTTTCGCTGGGGGCGCACGGGGGGAGGCGCTACGCGATCAGCGAGAACGGGATGCGATGGGAAGCGGCGGAGAGCTGGGCGCAGGGGCTGGGCGGGCACCTGGTGACGGTGAGCGACGCGCAGGAGCAGGCGTGGCTTTCGGAGACGTTCTACGGTGCGGGGGTGTGGATCGGGCTGAACGACCGAGCGGTGGAAGGCACCTGGGTGTGGGCGAGCGGGGAAGCGGTGGGCTACGAGAACTGGGCGCCGGGGGAGCCGGACGAGAGCTGGCACGACGTGGCCTACAGCGCGCCGTTGGGGTGGTACGACGGCAGCGCCGACTGGTCGGTGGTCAGCGTGGCGGAGCTGAGCGAACCGGCGGCGGGGGAAGGCGGTCCGGGGCCCTGGAGCCAGTACCTTCTTGACGTGGTGGTCTCGGACGTATCGGCTCCGACGATCACGGGGGTCGATGGCGTCCCCGCCGAGGGAGAGGTTTCGGAGATCCCCCTCAACACGTTCGAGGTGGCCTTCAGCGAGGATCTGCTGGCCTCGACGGTGAACGCGGCGAATCCCCTGGTGGTTCGGCACGGCGGCCACGCGTATCTACTGACGCCGACGGCCATGAGCCGGCAGGACGCGGAGAACTGGGCGCAGTCGGTCGGCGGGCACCTGGCGTCGATCGGCGATCCGGATGAACAGGATTTTCTGGCCGGGTGGTTCTCGCATGCGGAACCGTGGATCGGGCTGAGCGACGAGGTCGAGGAGGGGACGTGGGTCTGGACGGACGGTTCGCCGGTGAGCTACACGAACTGGGCCGATGGACAGCCGGACGACTGGTACGGCGAAGACTACGTGCAGATGTGGTCCACCGGGTTCTGGAACGATGTCGATCCGGACGGTCCCCGCCGGGGGATCGTGGAAATCGAGTCGCCGGCGGACGCGGACGGCGACGGGGTGCCCGACGCGGTGGACGCGTATCCGGACGACCCGTGGAACGCGTGGGATCTGCGGGAAGCCGGTGCGGACGGGGTGTTCGACACGGCGGACGACGTCATCTACGCGCTGCAGCCGACGGCGGAGTACACGGCGGGCACGGCGGTGACGCTGCGACTGCTTGACGGTCCCCTGGGCGAGGGCACGTACCGATTCCTCGTGAACAACACGATCACCGACGCGATCGGGAACCCGCTCGACGGAAACGGCGACGGAACCTCGGGGGACGCATTCGTCAGAACGTTCGTCGTCGATTTCCCCGAAGGACTGGTCTTCGAAGGGCGGAGCAACGATTCGATTGCGTCCGCCACGGAAATCGTCCCGGAGGAATCGGAGGTCGGCAGCGGCTATTTCCGGGCGCGGGGCTACGGTCTGCAGGATCCGGCGACGCCGAACACGACGACGAGCGATCCGGACTTCTGGCGGTTCGAGGCCCTGGCCGGGGACGTCGTGTCGATCAGCGTCGACACGCCCGGCAGCGACCTGGATCCCCGGGTTCAGCTCCTCGGGGCGGATGGGGCGATCCTGCGCGACGACGACGATGCCGGTCCGGGGATCGATGCGTTCATCAGTCATTACGCCGTGGCCGCGGACGGCACGTATTACGTTCAGGTCCTGAAGGGTTATTCCGCAACGGTTCCCGGGACCTACGAAATGAGGATCGATCTCGCCCGCGGGATCCAGCTCGAAGACGACGCGGGGTACCGGAACGACACGATCGCAACGGCGGACGTCGTCGATTTCACCGACACGGGTCAGCAGAAGGTCGGCAGGATCGCCGGCACGATCATGGGCGGGGAACCCGGGAACGTCGACGAGGACGTCTTCAACGTGGGCACGATCGAAGCCGGCCGGACGCTGCTGGCGCGGCTCGCCCTGCCCGCGGAAAGCCGGTTGGTCCCGATCATCGAGATCCGGAACGCCGCCGACGAGGTTGTCTCGGTGGCGCCGAATCCTTCCGACACGACCGTGGTGCGTCTCGACGTGACGGCGACCGACACGTATTTCGTGGTCGTCCTGGCGTCGGACGGGCAGGGTCCGTACGGCCAGTATCTTCTCGAGTCGACCGTCGCGACCACCGGCGATTTCCAGTTCGCCGACCTGAGCGTTACCGACGTTCAGGTTCCGGCCTCCGCCGAGAGCGGCGGAACGGTTCATCTGGAGTGGACGGTCGGAAACTACGGCACCATCGCCACGCCGGTCGACCAGTGGCTCGACCGGCTGGTCCTCTCGGCGGACGAGGTCTACGGCAACGCGGACGACATCTTCCTGACGTCGGTGATCCACGCGGGCGTTCTGGACGTCGGCGCCGAGTACACCGCGCAGGCCGACGTGCAACTCCCGGCCGGGATCGTCGGTTCGTACTGGCTCTTCGTGGAAACGGACGACAACGACCAGGTTTTCGAATTCACCCTGGAAGACAACAACGTCACCCGGAGTTCCTCCCGGATCGAGATGACCCTCACCGACTACGGAGACCTGGAGACGAGCGACGTTGCAACGACCGATTTGAGCATAGCGGGCGGTCCTGCGCGGGTGACGTGGCGGGTCACGAACCGCGGGCCGGGCGTCACGGGCGACGGGAGACCCGGGGGCGTCGTATCGGTCTGGACGGATCGGATCGTCCTGTCGCGGAACGAGGCCTTCGGCGACGGCGACGACATCCTTCTGGACGAGGTCGTTCGCGAAGGCGAACTCGCCTCCGGCGAGTCTTACAACGGCCTGTGGGAAGGAAGTCTCCCGGGCGGCGTTTCCGGCGATTACCACGTCTTCGTCTTTGCGGACGCCGGGGACGCCGTCTACGAGTTCACGGACGATTATTCCAACACGGCCATGAGTTCGACCGTCCTGGGCGTGGCGCTCGGACCGTTCGCGGATCTGGTCGTCGGAACGCCTTCGGCTCAGTCGACGGCGGTGGCGGGCCAGCAGATCGATGTCCAGTGGACGGTTACCAACTCGGTGCAGGCATGGGCCGAAACCCCGGCGGGATGGTGGCGGGACCGGGTCGTCCTGAGCGCGGACGACGTCTACGGCAACGGCGACGACATCGTCCTGGGCGATTTCAGCCACAGCGGCGTCCTGGCGGTGGGAGAGAGCTACGTCGGAACGGGAACCGTTGCGATTCCTTCCGACGTCGGCGGAACGATGTACCTGTTCGTTGTCGCCGATGCCCAGAACCACGTCTACGAGTACGAATACGAGTTCAACAACGCAACGCCGGACGGACAGGGACGGCCGATCACGATCACCGGACCGAACCTTGAGGTCGAGGATGTGACCGGTGTTCCCGCCTCGGCACGTTTCGGCGAAGCGATCGTTTTCGAGTTCACCGTCCGTAACACCGGCGAACAGCCGGCGTCCTCGGGATGGTCCGATCGGGTCTGGCTGTCGACGGATTCGGAGCTTTCCGGGGACGACACGCCGATCGGGCTGGAACCCGCCGGTCTCGTGCCGCTGCCGTCGGGACAGGCCTACACGACCTCGGTCACGGCGACGCTGCCCCTCGGGGCCGCCTACGGAGCGGGGACCTGGTATCTCCTGGTCGAAACGGACGCCCTGGGAGAACAGGCCGAGACGAACAACGGCGACAACGTGGGACCGGCCGTCGCGATCGAGCTGGACCTGCCGGATCTTCCGGATCTGCAAGTCGTGGATATCGTGCCGCCGGCGGACCCGGTGGACGGCGACACCGCGACGATCGCCGCGGAGATCCGGAATCTCGGCGCGGGTTCCGCGCGGAATTCCTTCGATGTCCGCTTCGAGGTCGACGGGGTGCTGCTCGGCCATGTGACGGTCGACGCGCCTCTCGGCCCGGGCGAATCCGTCGTCGTTCAGCACGAGTGGACGGCGGAGGCGGGCACGCATTCGATCCGTGTGCGGGCGGACGCGTACGACGCGGTCTACGAGTCCGACGAAACGAACAACGACAAGGTCGAGATTCCGCCCGCCGTGGCTTCGCCGGATCTGCGCGTCACGGACATCGAGTGGGATCCCGCGAGCCCTTCGGATCGCGACGTCGTAACCTTCACGATCACGATCGCGAACGACGGTTCGGGGGCGACCCTGCGCGATTTCCACGTGCGACTGGAAATCGACGGCTCGTTCGTCGGCCGCGCGGAAATCGCCGGCGGACTGGATGTCGGAGCGACGGTCCAGGCGGTCGTCGTCTGGTCGGCGGTTCCGGGCACCCACGAGGTCCGCGCCCTTGCCGACGAATACGACGCCGTGGCCGAGGATGCCGAAGGGAACAACGACCGGGCGGAAACGCTGCCGGCGATCGCCGACGAGACCCCGCCGGTGATCCAGGGGATCACTCCCGCGGACCAGGCGAAAATTGCCGGGACCGTGACCCTGGTCGTGTCGGCAACGGACAACAACGTGGTGGCGGGGTATCTCTTCGAAACGTCGGCGGACGGATCCTCCTGGGAGACGCTGGCGAGCGGGGGATCGAACCAGGCGACGTGGGATGTCTCGGGCCTGGCCGACGGCGCCTACCAGCTTCGGGTCACCGTCCATGATTCCTCAGGAAACGAGTCGCAGGCCGTCTACGCCTACGCGGTCGACAACACCGCGCCCGAGCCGGTCGTCCTGGCCGCGCAACCCGGGGAATTCCGAATCGATCTGACCTGGTCCGAGGCCGCGAACGCGGACTTCGCGTATTACCGGATCTACCGGAGCACGACGCCCGGCGGCGGCTACCAGCCGATCAACGGGGCGATGACGCAGGAGAATTTCACGGACCGGCAGGTCGTGGTCGGGATGACGTACTACTACGTCCTGACGGTCTTCGACCATGTCGGCAACGAGAGCGGCTTTTCCAACGAGGTCTCCGCATCTCCGGAGACGGATCAGACGGCGCCTGCGATCGAGTCGCTGAACCCGGCCGCGGGAACGAGTTCCGCCGATTCGTTCCGGCTGCAGGCGACGGCGACGGACAACGTCGGCGTGACGCGGTACGCCTTCGACTATTCGCAGGACGGGGAGACCTGGATCCCGATTGCGGACGGGGCGTCCTCTTCGGCGGTCTGGGACGTTGCGGAACTGGACAACGGGGCGTACGACGTGCGGCTGACCGTCTTCGACGCCGAGGGCAACTCGGCGCAACTCGCCCAGTCCTACGTCGTCGATCATTCCGGTCCGCCGGCGCCGGAGAACGTTCGGGTGACGGCCGACGAACTGGCGATGGTCGTGGCCTGGGATTCGGTCGTTTCGTCCGACTTCCATCACTACGAGGTGGAGCGATCGGCCGACGGCGGTTCGTTCGTCGTGATCGCGCCCGCGACGACGTCGACGGTCTACATCGACACCCTCCTGGACTTCGGCGTGGAATACACCTACCGCATCGTCGCCGTGGATGTCCTGGGGAACCCGGGAGATCCCTCGGCGGAAGTCTCGGGAACGCCTCTTCAGGACACGACCCCGCCGCTGGTGCAGCGTCTCGATCCCCCTGACGGCTCCTACGTGCGGGGCGAGGTGGGGCTGAGCGCCGGCGCGACCGACAACGTGGACGTCGTTTCCTTCCGGTTCGAATATGCCCCTCTCGGCGAAACGGAGTGGACGCTGATCGCAGAGACCGCTGCGGTCGCCGGCGGCGCCTTCGGGGCCTGGGACGGCGCGGCGGACTGGCAGACGGATGCGCTCGCGGAAGCGGCGTACAGCGTGCGGGTGACCGCAATCGACCGGG
>CAYNBQ010000071.1:0-18828 GCA_964395275.1 uncultured Verrucomicrobiota bacterium | reverse complement strand
GCCCCGGGCGCCTTCGTTCAGAACCGGCGGATCAGGCCGGTGACCACCGCCTGCACCGTCAGTTCCGTGGCGGGGAGGAGATCCGGATACCGGGGGTTCTCGCTGACCAGGCAGGGTCGGCCGTCGCGGACGACGTAGCGTTTGAGGGTGCTTTCGCCGTCGATCAGGGCGACGACGATATCGCCGGGAACAGGTTCGCGCGGTTCGACGACGACCATGTCGCCGTCGAGGATTCCCGCGCCTTCCATGCTGTCGCCGTGCACGCGCAGGGCGAAGGCATCCTTACGGTCCGCCAGACCGCTGCGCACGGGATCGATCGGAAGCACCTCTTCGGGGCGGGTTGCCGACGTCGGATTCGGAGGCCCCGCGGGAACGCGTCCGAAGACCGGCAGACCCGTGCGGGATCGCCGACGCTGCGCGGGTTCTACCACGCGGAGGCCGCGGGCGCTGTGGGGGCGGCGTTCAATGCGACCTTCTTTTTCCAGGGCTTCCAGGTGGTGGGTGACGGCTCGCGGGCTGCGGTAACCGCAGGCCTCCTGGATTTCCCGCACGGTGGGCGGACAACCGTGGCGCGCCTGGTATTCCCGGATCACCTGCAGGATGCGGCGCCGGGCGGGAGTCAACGGTTCCTGCGCGTTCATGCAGGCAATGATACAGATGAATAGGATCGGGTCAAGCCGTTCCGACGGCGCCGTACCGGTCGTATTCCTCCCATGCGAACGCCAGGGGCACAGCCAGGCCGAAGCCGTAATCGTTCAGGGCGCCGACACCGCTCTTGCGGGGCAGGTCCAGAGCGCAGCGTTCCGCCTCGGCATCGTAGAACTCGTAGATCCCGCCGCAGGCCTCGTACCAGCGGAGGCCTTCCCGGAGCCATCGGTTCGCCAGCTCGGCGGCTTCGGAGGGGCGTCCCCGTTCCTGGAGTGCACGGTAGGCCACGTGGGCGAGATTCGGCCAGGCCGGTCCCCGCCACATGTCGTCGCCGTACGACGGCTCGTCGGCGGCGACGGTCGACGGCGGGAGGGGTCGCCAGAAAACGGCCGGATCCAGAAGCCGTTCCAGGATGATCTCGTCGCGCCCGGCCGGGCCGGTCACGCCCCCGAGAACCGCGGCGAAGGGGACCGGCGTTTTCACCCGGATGGGATGCCCGTCGGGATCGAGGTCGTAATACCAGCGTTCCTGCGGATCCCAGAGCCCGTCGTTGATTGCGACGGTCAGCTCGTCGAAGGCGGCCGACAGACGTCGTTCCTCCTCGGAGCGACCCAGTTTCCGGGCGATTTCGGCCAGGGAACGGATGTCGTTGGCAAGGTAGATGTTGGCATCGACGTACACCGCCGGCATGGCCCCGTCGAAGCGGGGGGAATTGTCCATGCCGTGGCTGAAGCGCTTCCAGACGACGAGGTTGTTCCATTTCGGATCCCGCCGGGCCAGGGCGTCCGCGATGTAGCGGTCGAGGGGGTCGAAGGCGGCCTCGAGCGGTTCGCGCCGCGGATCCCGGCGGGAGATCTCCAGGGCGGCCCAGGCCAGCACGGGGGAGTTCGTCTCGAAATGGTCCGGGGGGCCGGCGGTGCTGATCATGCTCGGGATGAACCCGGTCTCGGTCTCGTCCTGCAACGACCACATGGCGGCGAGGGCCTGCCACGCCCAGTCCGGATCGAAGGTCGCCATGCCGATCGCCTGGAAGGCGCTGTCCCACAGGTACGCGTTGCGATGCGGCCAGCGGTCGGGCGTGGTGTGGCCGTGGCGGAACGGGGGGAAGGCCGAAAGCGAATTGGTGCGCAGGGAGACGGCGCAACGGCGAAGGAATTCTTGCCGGCGTTTCGAGAGACCGGGCGGCACGGGAACGGCCAGGGTCCAGGCGGCGCGCCTTTCCAGAAGGGCGGTGGTATCGGTTTCGAACGCGGCGCCGGCGCCGACCCGATCCGTCGGCGGATGCCAGACGACACAGGCGTCGAGCGAGGGGCCGCCGCGCAGAATCCACCCTTCGCCGGTCGATTCGAGACCTCCCCCGGGCGCGAGGATCGTGAAACCGTCGTCCTTGTACCGAAGCGTCAGGCGGTCCGGGTGCAGCTCGCGCCGGTGCCCGGGCAAAAGGGCGCGGATCTCCAGGCAGGGAACCGCGCCGGGACGGCGCGCCTCGGCCTGGATCCGGCAGCGGCGGTCGTCGACCATCGTGAAACGACAGTACACCCCGGCGCCGAGCTCGAACTCGGCGGAATCGCCGAGAACGGCGGCGGGGTCGAATCCGGGGAGATCGCGAAGAAGCACGGCGGTCTCGGATCCGCGCGCGATCCCGACGGCCACGCGCAGGCCGTGGTCGTTCCAGATCTCCGAGTTCACGTGAAACCAGTATCCGCACCGATCCCCCTGGGCCGATCCGATCAACCCGTGCCATGGATCGGTCGGGCCTTCGAATCCGCTGAACGCGAAGAGCTGATCGCGCCCGTAACGGGCGGGAAGACTATCCGCCATGATTTTCTTCCTCCGCATGAAGATCCGCTTCCATGATCCACTCCAGTCCGGCCGAGGGACCATTCGTCTTCTCCCCGAGAATCCGGTATCCAAACGAACGATACAACGAGAGAGCGCGCTCGTTGTCCTTGAAAACCGTCAGGCGAACCCGCTGCCGGCCGAGACGGCGGAGTTCCGCGTGGAGGCGGCCCAGCAGCAGGGGGCCGATGCCCCGGCCCTGCCAGGGATCACCGACCGCCAGACCGATCACGGGCGGCGATCCGTCCGCGAAGGCGTAGCCGACCATGCGTCCGTCGATCTCGGCGAGAAGACGCGGGCCCGAGGCCCCTGCCCCATGGGCGATCCTTTCGGCGGTCGCGCGGTCGAAAGGATGGGGATGAAACCACGCGCGCGAGCGTTCCGAGAGCGTGTCGAAGAACGCCGCCAGCCGATCGACATCCGTCGGTCGAATGGAGCGGATTCGCGGTGCGGCCGCCGTGAAATCGCTTTCAGTATCCTGGATCATTCGAGTCCCTGTCACGAAATCGGCGCCGATGATAGGCGACCGTCGCGCCCCGCGCCATAGCGACCGGCCACGGGCAACGGACATTCCGGCGTTTCGACGATCCCGGGGAACAGGACCGTCGCGCAAGCAAAGGGCAGCGGAGGCGGGTACCAGTTGTCCTCCGTAGTCCCGATCCTGCAGGACGGAGGAGGAAGTACCGCCCACCGGGCGGGACGAACCAGGACGTTCCGTACCGCCCCGCGAAAGGAGACCCGCCGAAGATGCGCCGAAGGAGCAGCACGCGCAGCGGAATCGGCCGATGGGGATCGGCCTCCTACTCTGTTTCCCCCGACCGTCCCGGTACCCCGAAGCACGAGTCCCGCCCCGCGGCATAATCCAACTCGCGAAGGGCAACCTACCGTAGGAGGCCGATCCCGCTCGGCCGAACCCCTTCAACCCGCGAAGGACGACCCTTGGAGCCGGGGTGGCCCCCCCGGCCGAAGTCGACCCGCAAAGGATGACCTGCCGTGGGAGGCCGATTCCGCGCCCCGCGTAGTCGCGCCGGTCCGAGACGAAGCAGGGTCGGCCGATTTGCATTTCGGTGGGATGCAGATCGTCCCGCAGAGCCGGTCAATCCTTGCCGTTTTCGAATACGGGACCCGGGCCGACGACCGGCAGGAGAACGCGAGAGGGGCGGTCGGTTCCCCAGAAAACCGTGTTGTTCGCCGTCCGCGGTTTCACCCCGTCGGAAAAGACCGCGCCGGTGTTCGTGTTGACGTCGAAGCGTGGGAAGTTGCTGGATGAGACCGCCAGCCGCAGCCGGTGCCCCCGGTTGAGGATCAGGCTGGTCGACCAGAGATCGATATCGACCTCGATCGAGCCGTCGCCGCGGGCGGGTTTCCGCTTCTCCAGCGGCAATCGGCCGATCCGGACGATTCCGTCCTGGATGAGCAGGGATCGTCCGTCCGGATAGACGTCCGTGAGCTTCGCGGTGAAATCCGTGTCCTCGACGGAACTCCTCACCCACAGCCGGGCGCGGAGTCGGCCCGTGATCTCCATCGGTTCCGCCAGGGGCGGTGAGGTGAACAGGAGAACGTCGGAACGGTCTTCGACCGGGCGCTGGTCGTAACATCCCTTGTCGAGATAGAGGTTGCATCCCCCGACCGTGGGGACGGGGTCGAGGGGATCGTAGACGAACGATCTTGATCCATTGTCCCCGGAGGGATCCGCCTCGAGCCGGCCGTCGGGGCCGAGGAACAGCGATACGGAACGCGACGGGATCGGCCATTCGGAGGCCGTCCTCCATTCGTTGCCGGGGGCGTCCGGTTCGCCCTGGGCGGCCATCACCCAGTAGATGACCGGCGGAATCTCCTCCTCCCACGGTCTTCCGCGCAGGTAGTGGTCGAACCATTCGAGCGCGTCGATGTGGGGCGGCAGGAGGGCCTCTTCCGGAAAGACGGCGTCGCCGTGTTCGCGCGCGATGCCGTGCGGCCAGGGCCCCATGATGAGGCGGTGTCGGGCGGCGATCCCGGGCGGGGAGATCTTTCGCAGGTGAACGAAGGCGTCCAGGATTCCCTGGGCGAAACAGTCGTACCATCCGCCCCAGAGAAGGACCGGGGCCGTGATCCGGCCCTTGTAGGCGAGGAGGTTGGTCGGACGCCAGAATTCCTCGTCGAGTTGCTTCCCGCCGTACAACCGCCGGTGCGCCTCGAGATCGTAGCCGTTGGATTCCAGCCAGTTGTCCAGCATGTACCTGCGGTACGCGCCGCCCTGGAAAATGCCGTCGTGGATCAGGTCGCCCGTGGCGATGCCGACGTGTTGACAGGCAAGGTGCGGGGGCGCGGTGGTCGCAAGCAGCAGTTGCGTGATCCCGGGGCCGGACATGCCCCAGGTGCCGATCTTTCCATTGCACCAGGGTTGCCGCGCGATCCATTCCACCGTGTCGTAGCCGTCGGGATGGATCCCGTTTCCGTCCGCGAGGAAGGCCGGCGATTCGCCCTCCGACCGGAATCGTCCGCGCGAGGTCTGCACGACGAGCGCGTAGCCGTTGTCGACGAGCCGCTGGGCGTCCCACGGCAACTCGTCTTCGGGAATCGCATACGGCGAACGCACCAGGACGACCGGGTAGGGCGGCTCGCCTTCGTCCGGCAGGTACAGCCGCGCGTGCAACCGGATCCCGTCGCGCATCGGAATCATCATGTCGCGGATCCGGTCGGCGTTTCCGGCGCCGGCGGTCAGTGCGGAGAGTGTCACGGCCAGAATCCTCCTCCAGGATCGTTGCCGTCCGACGGGGTGCATGTTTCCCCGGGCGGTTTCGGTGCGGCGACGGGTTGGAATAGCGGGTCCCTCGTGCATCGGATCGTCGAATCAGAGTTTCGGCGCCGGCGGCTCGATGCCGAATTCCCGCAGATAAGCCGCATTGCGTTCGTGGACCTTGCGGACGATCGCGTCGATTCCCCGCCGCCCGTACTCGGCCGAGGCGTGGACGCGCGGGTCGCGCCCGACGATTCCCACGAGTTTCTCGTCGGGATCCGAAGGAAGCCGGGAAAGATCCACCAGGTCCGGGCGCAAGACCATCATCAGCGAGGTCTCCCACGCGGCGGCATGATCGCCCGCTGATTCGACCTCGTCGCGCACCAGTTCGTATCCGCTGAAGGCCCAGGCGCGGCAGGTGGCGTGGGCGTGCAGGTAGAAGATCTCGCAGGCGGCGCGCGCCAGGTGCAGCAGGGGGTAATGTCCGGCCATGATACAGGTCAGGCGGAATCCCAGGCTGCGCATCTGGAAGAGAATGTGGACCAGCAGATCGACGTAACGGCGGTCCTGTTCGAGGGGCGCGACGCCCATGTAACCGGAAGCGAAGTTCTCCGGGGACAACCCCAGGCCGGCGGCGATCCGGTCCCGGTCTTCCGCGTTGGCTTCCATGAGATGCGCTTCCCGGTTCTCGCCGTAGAAGAGCGCGGGAAGCGCCACGCCGCCGAGACGTTCGGCGAGTTCCATCGCCAGGGCGTGGATCTTCACGGTGTCCAACCCGACGCAGTTCTGGAATCCGTGCCATTCGAGCCCGCCGATCGGCAGGTAAGCGACCGGGCAACGGTTCCGCGCTTCCACGACCTCGTGCGGCAACATTTCCTCGTACCGAACCTTCATGAGTTTCCTCCCCGGTTCCGGTCGCTTTCCTGCGCCGGATTCGCCCGTTTCGCCAGGAACGCTACCCCCGATGCTTCCCTGACGTCGAGATTCCCCCTGCCGCGGTGGAGAAGACCTTCGCGCGACACGGGATCGACCGGAATGGGCTCGTCTCTGCTCCACGGGGTTTCCCTGGCGCGAACTGTCCCTGCCGGACAGGATCGCCTGTGGAGCCGCGGCGCCAACCGGCCTGAAGGGCCGGAACCCGGAAGCCCGGGGCAACGCCCCGGGAAATCCGGACAACCCCCACCGAAGCGCGCTGAAGGCGCGCCACGGATCGGGAGAAAGCTTTCCGTCGCGCGGTTTCCGGACGGGACGAAGCGGGCCCGTCGCCCAACAACCCGCAGACGATCATCCGCCGGGGCCGGAGCGACCTCCTGGGCTTCGTCCCGTCCTCCGACTTGTCCCCCGAAGGCTCGGCGGAGGAAGAAGTCCGCGCCTGCGGGACAAGGGAGGAAGTCCGCCCGGCGGGAGAGGCCGAAGAGGGCGTCAAGGAATCAAAAATGGCCCCGTGCCCTTTTATTATACTTGTCAACGGCCGCAGCAGTTCTTGTATTTCCTGCCGCTGCCGCAGGGGCACGGGTCGTTTCGACCCGTCGGGGCGATTCTCCCGGTCGCGGGCCGCGTCGCCGCGATCTTCTGGATCTCCGCCGCCCGTTCGCGAAGACGCTCCAGGGCATGTTCGTAGAAGGTCCGGTAGGATTCGCAGAAGACGTCGAGGTCCTCGAACGCGCCGCGCCGGGCGTGCCGCAGCTTGGGGCACCCGCGGCGACAGAGGAACTCGTATCCGCATTCTTCGCACTCGGTCCGCGGAAGGAGTTTCCGCGCGGCGAACCGGGCCCGGAGAGGGGAGCGGGCGAGTTCCCGGATCCCCGCCTGCGCGATGTTCCCGATCTTCCAGGGTTCCTCGACGAAGAAGTCGCACGGGTAGACGTCTCCGTTGTACTCGACCACCAGGTAGCTCTCGCATCGCTCGTGCATCGTGCAGCTGCCGGGCTGTCGCCCCAGCAACCGTTCGAGAACGTTGTCGAAGAACCGGACCGAAAGCCTTTCGCGGTCCGGCCACCATGCGTCGAAGAGTTCGACGAGGAACCGGCCGTATTGCGCCGCCGAAACGGTCTCCGGCCTCGGTCGGCCCTCGGCGTCGTATTCCGCGATCGGGATGTACTGCACGTAGTCGATCCCGAGTTCGCGGAAGAACGCGTGCAATTCGGCCGCCCGGTCGAAGTTCCCCCGGTGAACGCAGCAGAGGATGTTCACCTCGACGCCCGCGTCCCGCAGGATCTCCAGGCTCCGCATCACCCGCTCCCAGCTTCCGGCGCCGGCGCGGTTGCGGCGATGCCGATCGTGGATCTCCCGGGGCCCGTCGAGGCTCACGCCCACCAGGAACCGGTACTCGGCGAGGAACGAGGCCCAGTCGGCGTCGATCACCATGCCGTTGGTCTGCAGGCTGTTGCTGACGACCTGGCCGGGGCGGCCGTGTTCCTGTTGCAGATCCACGGCGCGCCGGAAGAAATCGAGGCCGGCCAGCGTCGGTTCGCCCCCCTGCCAGGCGAAGGTGACGACCGGGAACCGGTACCCTTCGAACTCGGCGACGACCCTTTCCAGGACCTCGTCGGTCATCCGCCGTTGCGGCCGACCGGCGTAGGGGTCGGTTTCCCGGTCGAGGTAAAAGCAGTAGGAACAGGCGAGGTTGCAGAGGGCGGAAACCGGTTTGATCAGCAGTGATCCGACCGGTTGCAGATCGTCGGGGGAGATGGATGGGGCCGCGTTCATGACCGACGTCCGCGGAATCTATCGCGGAACTTCCCGGCAGGTCGAGAACCCCGGTCGGGGGAAGACCGCCCGGTCCCCTTCGGGCGCCCCCTGAAACCACCGTCCTGAAGGGCCGGAACTCGATAGCCCGGGGCAACGCCCCGGGGAATCGATCCGCCGCCGTTTTTCCGCGCGCTGAAGGCGCGCCGCAAGAAGGGGGGACGGGTGCCGCGCCTTCCGCGCAGTTTCGGCGGGCGGCCCTCCGCGGGGCGCGCCGGAGTGATGGCACCCCGCCCCCGGGCGAGCAGAGATGGACGGCCGGGCGGCCGCGCGTGCAGAATCGGCGGGTGATGAACCGGCGCGAACGTCTGACCGCGACCCTGCGCGGCGATCCGGTGGATCGGCCCGCGGTGTCGTTCTACGGGTTGAACGGGATCGATCAGGATGCGTCCGACCCGGATCCGTTCAACATCTACGCGGACCCCTCGTGGAAACACCTCCTTCGGCTTGCGACGGAGAAGAGCGACCGGATCGTCTCGCGGTACGTCGGGTTCGTCGGCGGTTCGCCGGATCCCCTGGCGGAACGCACCTCGGAAGAAACCTTTTTCGACAACGGCGAACGGGTCACCGTCCGGAGAATCCGCGTCGGGAACCGCGTCCTGACCTCGCGGTACCGCCGCAACCCGGAGGTCAACACGGTCTGGATGGAGGAACATCTCCTCAAGGGCGTCGACGACCTGGACGCCTTCCTGACGATCCCGCCGCCGGTCGCGGACGGGGTGCCGGACACGAGGCCGGTCACGGAGACCGAAGAGCTGTTGGGCGACAGCGGGATCGTGATGATCGACACGGCGGATCCGCTCTGCCTGGCGGCGTCGCTCTTTTCGATGGCGGATTACACGGTGATCGCCCTGACCGAACGGACCCGGTTCCGGCGTCTTCTGGACCGGTTCGCCTCGTATCTCCAGCCGCGCACCGAGGCGGTGGCCGCCGCGTTGCCGGGGCGGTTGTGGAGGATCTACGGGCCGGAGTACGCCTCGCCTCCGTACCTGCCGCCCTCTCTCTTCCGGGAGTACGTCTGCGAATACGTGCGCCCGATGGTGTCGGCGATCCAGCGGTGCGGCGGATACGCCCGGATTCATTCCCACGGAAACCTTGCGGCGATCCTCGACGACATCGCGGCGCTGGGCGCAGACGGACTCGATCCGATCGAACCGCCGCCGCAGGGGGACGTGGAACTGGGATATGTCCGGGATCGTTACGGCAGGGACCTGGTGTTGTTCGGCAATCTCGAGGCCAGCGACATCCAGACCCTGCCGCCGGATCGGTTCGCGGAGAAGGTGCGTCGCGCGCTGGACGAGGGGACGCGGGGGGAGGGGCGCGGGTTCGTATTGACGCCGTCTTCCGCGCCGTACGGAAGGCGGCTTTCCCCGTTCACGCTGCGCAACCACGAGCTGATGATCGAGCTGGCGGAATCCTGGTGAATGGCGGCAGGGCACGGAAAAGGGGCGCGCAACCCCGCGTGGGTTCCGCGCCCCTTTCTGTTGCGGCCAGGTCGGCTTGGAGGGCGGCTACTTGCGGCGACGCCGCAGGAGGGCCAGTCCCGCCAGCCCAAGCAGGCTCATCGTGGCCGGTTCGGGGACGATCGTGAGATTCTTGAAGTCCACGAAATCGTCGCCGCCGCCGGCCCAGTCCGTCCCGTAGAAACGCAGCTTGCTGACCCGGGTCGGATCGAATGTTCCCGAATCCGTTCCGCCGGCGAGGTCGACGACGACCTTCGTCCAGGTCGGATACGGGTCGTCATCACCGCCCGGCTGCAGATTCGGACCATACACGATGCCGAAGTCGCGATGTCCCGAGTAGTTCGGGTACGTTCCCGTGCCGTCGTCGTCGTATGTGTACATACGGACGAAGACCGGGGCGTCTCCGTACTGATTCGAGTTGGTCACGGGATCCTGGTAGTAGCGGGTCTCGAACTCGAGTTTCTGCCCGGTGATGTCGATGTAGTCATCGGTCACCCCGGCCAGGTAGAAATCGACGTACGGACCGTAGTACCAGGTTCCCGCACCGCCTTGGTCCAGATAGTGACGGACATAGCCTTCGGCTTCGTCCGCCCGGAACTCGAACGTGTCCTGGGGATCCACCCATGGCGCCGGATGGATCGCGTCGCCCGAAGGCGATTGCGCGGTCGACCGGCCGACGTTGATCTGTGAATCCATCGGGATGTTGATCACGCCGAGAGCGGGTCCCGCCACCAGAACGACGCCCATCAGAATGAGTAGGCTCTTCTTCATAGGCTACTCTCCTTCCTCCTTCTTGGTGTTCCCCTCGAGGTGCCTGGCCGCTTCCTCTTGGGGGGACATGTCCCTTTCCGGGAGCATGCCCAGTGCGCACTAGATACAGTGTGATTCGTGGTCGTGTTCGTGTCAACGCGGAATTGTTGGGAAGGCCGGTGAAGCCGTCCATCGCGGGATTGCCCTGGCGAAGGCGGGCCGATAGGCTGCGGAAGGTCCGGGGGAGCGAAAAGGAGGGCCGGTGAGGATCGCGCGGGTCGAGACGGAAGACGGACGGTTCCTGAGGGCGGCGGATCCCGGCGACGGGCGCTGGCGCGAGACCGGGGGCGCGTTTCCCGGGGATCTCGTGATCGCGGACCGGGAGGTCGAACCCGTGCGGTTTCTGCCGCCGGTCGATCCGCCGAACGTGCCGGCGATCGGGCTGAACTACCGGGAACACGTTCGGGAATCCGGGGCGTCGACCCCGAAGGCGCCCGTGATCTTCCTGAAAGCCACCACGTCGGTGATCGGCGACGGCGAACCGATCCGTCTTCCGAAGGAGGCCCCGGACGAGGTCGATTACGAGGCGGAACTGGCGCTGGTGATCGGCCGCAGGATCCGGAACGTGTCGCCGGAGGAGGCGCTCGCCGCGCTGGCGGGGATCACCTGCGCCAACGACGTTTCTGCGCGGGATTGCCAGCGGCGGTACGACAAGCAATGGGCCCGCGCGAAGTCGTTCGACACCTTCTGTCCGTTGGGCCCCTGGATCGTCACCGACATCGATCCGTCGGACCTGCGGATCCGCACGGTTCTCAACGGGGAAACGATGCAGGATTCCCGCACCTCCGACATGATCTTCGGTCCGGCCGACCTGGTTTCCTATCTCTCCCGCCAGATGACCCTTCTCCCGGGAACGGTCATCCTGACCGGCACGCCGCCGGGCGTCGGATTCGCCCGGACACCGCCCCGGTACCTGCGGGCGGGGGACGAGGTCGCCGTTGAAATCGAGGGGATCGGATCCCTTCGCAACCCCGTGGAGATGGAATGATGAAAGACCCCGCATCCGCCGGGACGCCGCCGGACATCGATCGCCTGGAGACCGACGAGACGTGGAGAAGATCCCTTTTCCCGGTCGTCGGAGAAGCGATCTTCTTCGCTCATGCGGCGGTCTGCGCCCTGCCGGCGTGCGTGCGGACGGCGATCGACGACTACCTGGCCGATGCTGTTCAAGGAGACCAGGAGGCCTGCTTCACCGAGGAGATGGAACGAGAACTCCGGGAACGCGGCGCGGAGTTATTCGGCGTCGCGCCGGAGGAGGTCTCGCTGCTCGGGCCGACGTCCCTGGCGCTGAGTTTCGTCGCCGAAGGCCTCGAGATCGGGCCGGGGGACAATGTCGTCTACGATCCGACGGATTTTCCGTCGAACGTCTATCCCTGGCTGCGTCTGCGGGAGAAGGGGGCCGAACTGCGGCCGGTGGGCGTTCCTCCGGACCGTCCGCTGGGCGCGGCGGAAATCGAGAGGGTCGTCGACGACCGCACCCGCCTGGTGGCCCTGGCGAGCGTGCATTTCCTGACGGGACGGCGCATCGCGATGGAGGAGATCGGGGCGCTGTTGCGGGATCGCGGGATCTGGTTCAACGTCGACGCCATCCAGGGGGTCGGCGCCGTGGATACGCCGGGCGCCTGGGCGGACTCGGTGGCGGCCGACGCCCACAAGTGGCTTCTCGGTCCTCAGGGCATCGGGATCCTGACGGTTCGGGCGGAGTCGCGCGCGCGTCTCCGGCCGATGGCCGTCGGCTGGCGCAACGCCGTCTGCCCCGGGTTCATGTCCGCCGACGAGGTGGTCTACAAGGACGGGGCGGTTCGATACGAGGCCGGCAGCATGTGCCCGGCGGGACTCGCCGGGTTCCGGGCGGCGCTGGGGTTGCTGCTTGAGTTCGGGCTCGATCGCATCCAGGAACGGGTGATGCGTCATACGACGCATCTCAGCGAATCGCTGACCGACCGGGGATGGGACCTGGCGATGCCCTTCCATCCGGAGACCGCCACGGCCATCGTCACCTTCCGGCGGGACGACCGCGACATGGCGGCGTTGCACCGGGAGCTGCTCGACGCGGGGATCATCACCAGCCTGCGGCAGAGCGTGGACGGCCGGTCCTGGATCCGGTTGTCGCCCCATTTCTACAACACGGAATCGGAGATCGACCGGGTTCTCGAGCGGTTATGACTGCGACGGGGGAGCGGAACAAGCCGGTTCGTCTCTTGAGAATTCGCCTGGACGGCACCGTCGCCGACGCGGCCGCCGCATGGGTGGAAAGGCGTCTCGGAATCGTCTCCCTGGCGGTCGTCGCCGAACCGGGCAAACGGCGGGTGATCCTGGAGTGCTATCCGCCGCCCGGGCTCCGTCTGCCGTCCCCGGAACGGATCGAAACCGAACTGGCGTCGCACCTGCGGACCTCGTTCGGGCGGCGGTACGTCGTTCATGCGGAAAAGGTCCGCCTGCCGGTGTCGGCCTGGCGCGACCGGTGGAAGGAAGGGCTCGGGCCCGTGCGGATCGGGCGCCGGCTTTTCATCCGGCTGGAATCCTGGAAGGGGTCCGTCGAGCCGGGACGCATCGAGATCGTGATCGACCCGGGTCCCGCGTTCGGCACGGGGCATCACGCCAGCACGCGGCTCTGCCTGGCGGAGATCGACGCCCTGGCGGCAGGCGGAACAGTCGGCAGCCTGTTGGACGTGGGCTGCGGCACGGGGATTCTCTCCGTTGCGGCCGCGAAACTCGGATTCGACCCGGTCCTCGGGATCGACCGGGATCCGTTTGCCGTGGATGAAGCGAGAGAGAACGCCCGGCGCAACGGGGTGGATCCCTCGATCTTCCGGCTGGAGGACGCCGCCTGCGCGCGGTCGCGCCGCCGTTGGGACGTCGTGGTCTGCAACATGATCGCCTCGGAAATGCTTCGGGCGGGACCGCTGCTGCGCCGTTCCGTCCGCCGGGGCGGCCGGCTGGTGCTCGGCGGCCTGCTGCGCAGGGACTGGGAGGCGACCGTCCGGCGGATCGCCCCGGGCTGGCCCGTGGAACGAACCCGGTTCCGGGGTTCCTGGACCGGGGTCGTCCTCCGCCGGCCGTCCTGAACGTCGCCGGCGGTTGCGGTCGGCGCGGGGCCGGGCGTGCGGAGCTGGGAGGAAACCCGATCGATTCGGGCGGGACGCGCCGTTGCCGCCCGATCCCGTCTCCGGGCCGGGCGGCGGGGGCATCCCCCCGGGTCACTTCCGGTCGAAACGGATCGTCACGTCGACCTTCGGCGGCCAGTCGGTCGAGATCGTGACCTCCATCGAGGCGGCTTCGAGGAATTCCATGATCTCGTTGGCGCCCTGGAGCAGATCGTTCAGGGCGTTCCGGAGCTGCACGTTGGTCGTCTGCACGAGCACGGAGTCCAGGCCGAGGTTCGAACTCGAGATCTCCAGGTTCGCCTCGTGATAGTCCTTGAGCAGATCGAAGAACTTGCTCAACGTCGGCGCCACCCGCGACGGGACGCCGGGAACGGTCAGCGTCTTGCCGCACGCGGGGCATTCGATTTCCTGTCCGGCCGCCTCTTCCTGCACCGAAAGGCGCTGACCGCATTGGTCGCATGCAAAATGGATATCCACGAACGCCTCCCTCCTGCTGACACGATGCGGGGGCATTGTAGAGGGGTTCGGCGCGCCGCGGCCAGCCCCTTCTGCGATCCGCTGCGGCGCCGGACCCGGAAACGGCGGAAACGCCGGGAACGGCGCGGTTCCGGGGTTGCGCGCAGCGGCCCCCTGATGGCAGGCTTTGCGCGATCCGCAGCCTGGTGCCGGGCGGCCGCGCGACGCGGGGGCGCCGTACCGATTCCGGCCCGTGCCGCGGCCGACGGAGTTCGAAAACGCCCCCGGGGGAAGGCCGAATGGAGAAAGACGCGACCCACAGCATCCTGATCGCCGGGATCGGAGGGCAGGGCGTCCTGCTGGCCAGCGACGTGCTGGCGAGGGTCGCCGCCGCGGCCGGGATGGACGTCAAGAAGAGCGAGGTGCACGGCATGGCCCAGCGCGGCGGAAGCGTCGTCAGCCACGTCCGGTTCGGCCGGGAGGTCCATTCCCCGTTGATCCGCGCGGGCAGCGCGGACGTGATCCTGGCCTTCGACGAGTACGAGGGCCGGCGCAATGCGGCGTTCCTCAAACCGGGCGGCATGACGGTGTGGCCCCCGGATAGCCTGGACGTACTGCCGCATCCCCGCTCGTTGAACGTCTACCTCCTCGGGGCCCTTTCGACGGCGCTTGAGATCCCCGAGGAGATCTGGCTGCGGGAGATCGAGAAACGCGTGCCGAAGAAGGCCGTGGAGGCGAATCTGGAAGCGTTCCGACGGGGTCGGAAGAGCAGGGAGGGTTCATCGAAATGACGTGGGACGGACAGGTGGAGAAACTGGATCGCCCGCAGTTGGAGGCGCTCCAACTGGAACGGCTCCAGAAAGCCGTTCATCGGGCCTACGAGAACATCCCGCTGTACCGGAAGAAGTTCGACGAGGCGGGGGTGAAACCGTCGGACATCCGGACGCTGCAGGACATTCGGAAACTGCCCTTCACCGTCAAGGACGATTTTCGCGACAGCTATCCCTTCGGCCTCTTCGCCGTGCCGCAATCGGAGATCGTGCGGGTGCACGCGTCGAGCGGGACGACGGGCAAACCGACGGTCGTGGGCTACACGCGCAACGACATCGACATGTGGTCCGAGGTCGTCATGCGCACGCTGTTGTGCGGCGGCGCGACCCGCGACGACGTGATCCAGGTCGCCTACGGCTACGGCCTGTTCACCGGGGGACTCGGGTTGCACTACGGCGCGGAACGGCTCGGGGCCATGGTCGTTCCCGTCTCGGGCGGCAACACGAAACGGCAGATCATGCTGATGCAGGACTTCGGGACCAGCCTCCTCTGCTGCACCCCGTCGTATTCCCTGCTGATCGCCGAGGTCATGGGCGAGATGGGCGTCGATCCGGCGCAACTGAACCTGCGGGTCGGCTACTTCGGCGCGGAACCGTGGACCGACAGCATCCGCCGGCAGATCGAGGACCGGCTGAAACTCAAGGCCCTCGACATCTACGGCCTGAGCGAGGTCATCGGCCCCGGCGTCGCCTCGGAATGCCTGGAACAGAACGGGTTGCACATCTTCGAGGACCATTTCCTGCCCGAGGTGATCGATCCGGACACCCTCGAACCGTTGCCCCCGGGCGAGAAAGGCGAGCTGGTCTTCACCTGCCTGACCAAGGAGGCCACCGCCCTGATCCGCTACCGGACGCGGGACCTTTCGGCCCTGCACTACGAGAAATGCGGATGCGGCCGCACCCTCGTGCGGATGGAACGGGTGACCGGGCGCACGGACGACATGCTCATCATCCGCGGCGTGAACGTCTTCCCGTCGCAGATCGAAACCGTGCTGTTGCAGATCGAGGGGACCGAGCCGCACTACCAGCTCATCGTCGACAAGGCCGGCGCCCTGGACGAACTCGAGGTCCGCGTGGAAGTCAGCGAGAAGCATTTCTCCGACGAGGTGAAACATCTCGAGGAGTTGCGCAAGAAGATCGCCCACGAGTTGTACAGCGCGCTGAACGTTTCGGCGAAGGTGACGCTGGTCGAACCGCGCACCATCGAACGCAGCATGGGCAAGGCGGTGCGCGTCATCGACAAGCGCAAGAAGGATTGATCATCCCGTTCCACAGGAGGGGATCCGATGAATGTCCAGCAGATATCCGTGTTCCTGGAGAACCGCGCCGGGCGGCTGGCCGACGTCACCCGCCTGCTCGGCGAGGCGCAGATCAACATCCGGGCCCTGTCCCTGGCCGACACCTCTGACTTCGGCATCCTGCGGCTGATCGTCGATCGCACCGACGACGCCTACCGGCTGCTGAAGGATTCGGGGTACACGGCCTCGCTCACCGAGGTGGTGGCCGTCGAAGTGCCGGATCGGCCGGGCGGACTCGCCGGGATCCTGGCGGAGCTGAACCGCGAGGGCTTGAACGTCGAATACATGTACGCCTTCGTGGAACAACCCGAGACCAAGGCGATCCTCGTCTTCCGGTTCGAGGATCCCGAACGCGCGATCGCCTCGATCAGGAAGTCGGAAGGGCGCGTGCTGACCAACGAAGAGGTCTCGGCATTGTAATCGGACGGGGCGGTTCCGGCGCCGGAGCCGGGGAGGAGATCGGATGAGCAAGGTGGCGAACGCGCCCGAGGGCGCTGCAACGGAAGAGAAACTGCCGAAGGTGCTGCTGTCCGGCAACGAGGCGATCGCCCAGGGCGCCTGGGAAGCGGGCGTCCTGCTGGCCTCGGGATACCCCGGCACCCCCAGCACCGAGATCCTCGAGGCGCTGCGCCGGTACGAGGGGGTCGATTGCCAGTGGTCGCCGAACGAAAAGGTCGCCCTGGAGGTCGCCCTCGGCGCGTCGTTCTGCGGCGCCCGCGCGCTGGCGACGATGAAACACGTCGGCGTCAACGTCGCCGCCGATCCGCTGATGACCCTCTCCTACACCGGGGTTCGGGGCGGGCTCGTGATCATCTCCGCGGACGACCCGGGGATCCACAGTTCCCAGAACGAGCAGGACAACCGGCGCTACGGCGAGTTCGCCAAGATCCCCGTGATCGAACCCTCCGACAGCCAGGAAGCCAAGGATTTCGTCGGGATCGCCCTCGACCTGAGCGAATCGTTCGATACCCCCGTGATCCTCCGGTCCACCACCCGGATCTCGCATTCCGAATCCCTCGTCGAACTCGGCGATCGCAGCGTCCCGGACCGGGAGATCTCCTTCGAGAAGGATTTCCGAAAGTTCGTCATGATTCCCGGGAACGCGCGGCGCAAGCACATCGCCGTGGAAGAACGGCTGGGGAAACTCGCCGAATGGGCGGAGACGGCCTCGATCAACCGGTGGATCCGCGGATCGAAGAAGATCGGAATCATCTCCTCCGGCGTGGCGTTCCAGTATGCCCGGGAGGTCGCGCCCGACGCATCGTTCCTGAAACTCGGCATGGTCTATCCCCTGCCGGCGGACCTGATCCGGCGCTTCGCGGAAAGCGTCGACGAGGTCTGGGTGATCGAGGAACTCGACCCCTTCCTGGAGGAGAAGATCCGCCGGATCGTCCCCGATCTGCGCGCCAAGCCGGCCTCGCTGCGGGCCGGCGAGCTGAACGTCGAACTCGTGGAGGCGATCCTCGAGGGGCGGACCGACATCGCCCCTTGGACCGTCCGCGGCGGCGACGAACTGCCGCCCCGGCCCCCGGTGCTCTGCCCGGGCTGCCCGCATCGCGGGGTCTTCCACGTGCTGCGGAAGCTCCGCGCGATCGTCGTCGGCGACATCGGCTGCTACACGCTCGGTTCGCTGCCGCCCCTCAACGCCCTCGACACGTGCGTCTGCATGGGCGCCAGCGTCAGCGGTCTGCTCGGGTTCACCAAGGTCCTTCCCGAGAAGGAACGGAAGAAGACCGTGGCCGTGATCGGCGACTCGACCTTCGTCCACTCCGGCATCACGGGCCTGGTGGACAACGTCTACAACCGGGGTACCGGCACCATCATCATCATGGACAACAGCACGACGGCGATGACCGGGATCCAGGATCACCCCGGCACCGGCGTGACGTTGCGCGGGGAGGAGACCCATCAGCTCGATTTCGTGAAGCTCGCCGAGGCGATCGGGGTTCCGCACGTCGAGGTCCTGGATCCCTACGATCTCGACGAGACCGAACGGGTCATCCGTTCGGCGATGGAACGGGACGAACTGAGCCTGCTGATCGCCCGCCGTCCCTGCGCCCTGATGATCCGGCTGAACGACCCGCCGGTCTACATCGACCAGGATCTCTGCACCCGGTGCGGCGCCTGCCTGCGGATCGGATGCCCCGCCATCGTCGAGGCGGAGCCGGAGGAAGGGGAGAAGAAGGGCCGCATCACGATCAACGAGATCCTCTGCAACGGCTGCGGCATCTGCGTCCAGGTCTGCAAGTTCGACGCGATCCGGCCCACGGCGGAAGGCGACGATTCGTCCGCGTCCTGCGCGCACTGATCCCCATGAAAACCATCAGGCTCGGAATCGGGTCCAACGACGGGGAAACGATCGCCCCGACCCATCTCGGCGACACGAGGGAGTTCCACGTCCACGACCTCTTCGCCGACGGAAGAGAGATCTTCGTCGAGACGCGCGCGAACCACGTCCGTTCGATGGACCATGCGAAGGAAGACAAGATGAAATCCGTCCTCGGGATCCTCGGGGACGTCGATGTGCTGGTCTCGCGCCGGAGAAGTCCCAACTTCCTGAAGATGGCCCGGAAAACGGATCGCCAACCGGTGGTCGTCCACGCTGCGACGATCCCGGAGGCCCTCGCCGTCCTCCGGGCGGCGTTCCCGGATCTCGCGGCGCTCGTCGAGGCGAGGAAAGCCGGGAAACGATCGGAAACGATCCCCGAGTACGCCGCCGGCTGAAAAGAAGTCCGGTTCCCTTTTTCGCAGCCGGCTCGCAACGGGTGCGTTTCCCGCCGAAGCCGTTCCGCTTCGAGGGTCGGGCGATTCCGAAACCCACCGGCCTGAAGGGCCGGAACTCGATAGCCCGGGGCAACGCCCCGGGGAATCGATCCCCCGCCGATTTTCCGCGCGCTGAAGGCGCGCCGC
>CAYNBQ010000070.1:0-19528 GCA_964395275.1 uncultured Verrucomicrobiota bacterium | reverse complement strand
GGCGCCTTTCGCGGACGTCCGGATCGTGCTCGACACCGGTCCGCAGGGGCTGACGGGTTCGACCCGGATGAAGGCCGGCACCGCCACCAAGCAGACGATCAACATGATCACCACCGGCGCGATGATCCGCTTCGGCAAGGCGTACGAGAACCTGATGGTCGATCTGAAGGCGGCCTCGATCAAGCTGCACGACCGGGCCCGCCGGATCCTGATGTCCGTTACGGGAATCGGGGAAGCCGAGGCCGAGGCGGTTCTCGAAAAGGCCGACTGGCACGTCAAGACGGCGATCGTGATGCAGAAGCTGGACGTCGACGCGGCGGAGGCGCGCCGGCGGCTCGAGGCGGCCGGGGGAAGGATCGCGGATGTGCTGGCGCGGGACGGTTGACGGCGGGGGTCCGCGCACCTACGCTGCGCGTCTTACACGGCCCCCGGGTCGGGGAGAACGGCGAGAACGATGAAGAACGATGTCGTGCGGATTCTCAGCGGGATCCAGCCCACGGGCGACCTGCACATCGGCAACTACTTCGGCATGATGCGGCCGGCGATCGAGCTGCAGGACCGGGGGCAGGCCTTCTATTTCATCGCGGATTATCATGCCCTGACGACGTTGCCGGAACCCGGGGATCTGCGCGCGAACACCCTCGGCGTGGCCGTGGATTTCCTGGCCTGCGGCCTGGATCCGGAGCGGACGCTCTTCTTCCGGCAATCGGACGTGCCGGAGGTCACCGAGCTGACCTGGATCCTGTCGCCGGTGACGCCGCTGGGGCTTCTCGAACGCTGTCATTCGTACAAGGACAAGGTGGCCCGGGGAATCACGCCGAGCCACGGTCTCTTCTCCTACCCGGTCCTGATGGCGGCGGACATCCTGATCTACCAGTCGAACCTGGTGCCGGTGGGCCGGGATCAGAAACAGCATCTGGAGGTCACGCGCGACATCGCGGGGAAGTTCAACCTGCGATACGGCGAGGTCTTCACGATGCCCGAGCCGCTGATTCGCGAGCAGACGGCCGTGGTCCCGGGAATCGACGGGCAGAAGATGTCGAAGTCCTACGGAAACACGATCCCCCTGTTCGGATCGAAGAAGGCGATCCGGTCCGCCGTGATGCGGGTGGTCACCGATCCCCGCCCGATCGAGGAGCCCAAGGATCCGGAGGAGATCATCATCTACCGGATCTATCGTGCCGTCGCTTCCGCCGCGGACGCCGAGCGGATGGCCGAGGGATTCCGCGAGGGCCGGCTCGGCTACGGCGAGGCCAAGAAGATCCTTTTCGAAACGATCTGGAACTACATGGAACCGTACCGCGAGAAGCGGGAGGAACTGCTCGCGCATCCGGAGCGCGTCGAGGCGGTGCTCCGTTCCGGCGCGGAACGGGCCCGCGAAGTCGCGCGGCGGACCCTCGATCGGGTACGGGAAGCCGTCGGCCTGCGACCGTCGGGCCGGTCGGGGTGAAGCCGTGGGTACGGGATCGGATTACCGGGTTCAGATCGAGGTCTACGAGGGGCCGCTGGATCTTCTCCTCTACCTGATCCGGCGCGAGGAGGTCGACATCCGGGAGGTCTCGATCGAGAAGATCACCAGCCGCTACCTCGAATACCTCGACTGGATGAGGGCCCTGAACCTCGAGATCGCCGGCGAATTCGTCGTGATGGCCGCCACGCTGCTCTACATCAAGAGCCGCTCGCTGCTGCCCGCCGAGGAACGGACCGAGATCGAGCTCGACGACGACGAGGAAGGCGAGGATCCCCGGGAAGAACTGATCCGCAAGCTCATCGAATACCGCCGCTTCAAGGATGCGGCGCTTCACCTGGAGGAAAAATGGCTGCAGGCCGAGGGAAGATTCCCCCGGCCGGCCGTCGAGGAACCGGAAATCAGGCCGGATCCGGCCGCCCTGCTCGGCGACGTCGGATTGTTCGACCTGATCGCGGCCCTGCAGAAGGTGATCGACCGGGCCTCCTCCCGGATGGAACGCCACGAGATCTTCCGGGAAGAGTACACGGTCGCCGACAAGATCGAGGAGATCCTCCGCCGCACGGCGACGCGGGCGAGGATCCGGTTCAGCGAACTCTTCGAGGAGGCGAGCAGCCGCCAGGAGGTCGTGGTCATTTTCCTTGCACTGCTGGAACTGATCCGACTGCGCCAGGTTCGCGCGCGGCAGTTCCAACCCTTCGGCGAGATCGAGATCGAAAGGGTGGTGGGGTGAGATGGCGGATTCGTCGGCCCCGGACCTGAAGACGGTGATCGAGGCGATCCTCTTCGCTGCGTCACGGCCCCTTTCCGAGGGAGATCTGCGGGAGGTCCTGAGGGGG
This sequence comes from uncultured Verrucomicrobiota bacterium, assembly GCA_964395275.1. Taxonomy (GTDB): domain Bacteria; phylum Verrucomicrobiota; class CALLYA01; order CAYNBQ01; family CAYNBQ01; genus CAYNBQ01. The sequence continues at coordinate 17,221 of CAYNBQ010000070.1, read as the reverse complement.
GCGGCCGTGGAGGACGACATCGCCGCCGGATTCGCCGACGTGGACGAGGATCGCATTGCGGAGATCGTCGAGACGCTGCGTTCGGAATACGAGGGCGAGCGGCGCGGCTTCCGGATCGAGACCTTCGCCGCGGGCGTTCAGATGATGAGCGCCCCGGAACTGGCCCCCTGGATCCGGGTGCTCCTGGACGAAGGCCGGCCGAGTCGTCTCTCCCGTCCCGCCCTGGAAACGCTCGCCATCGTGGCCTACCGTCAGCCGGTCACCCGGGCGGAGGTGGAGGCGATCCGCGGCGTCAACGCCGACGGGGTGATTTCCCTGCTTCTGGAACGGGGCCTGATCCGCATCGTCGGCCGGAGCGAGGCGCCCGGCCGTCCGTTTCTCTACGGCACGAGCCAGGAGTTCCTCGATCATTTCCGGCTGAAATCGCTCGACGAACTGCCCGACAGTCACCAGCTTCGGAGGACGACCGAGGAACTGGTGCGGCGCGCGGCCGAGAGGGAAAGGGAACAACGGGAGTCCTCGGATCGAACCGGGGGGGAATCCCCGGACGAAGCCGACTCCGGGTCCGCGGAGGGCGCGGCCCCGGTCCCGCAGGCGGGGGAGGAACCCGAGGATGGAGAATGAACGTTCGGACGCCGGGGAGGCGCTCGTCGAGGCGATCCGGCTTCTGCTGCAGGAACTCTCCGGGGAATCGTCGCTTCCGGATCCGTCGGAACTGGCCCGCGCCTGGAGGGATCGGGCGGGCGTCGACGTGCCGGCGGACCTGCTCGAGCGCGTCGCGCGGGAGGCCGTGAATCTCGAACGCGCGCGGCGGCGTCCCCCCGTGGTGGCCTTCCTCGGCCCCGAAGGGACCTTCACGCACATGGCCGCGCACGAGTTCTTCGGACCGCGGTCCTCGTACGTCGCGCTGCCGGCGATCGACGACGTCTTCGACGAGGTCGAGAAGGAACGGGCCACCCACGGCGTGGTGCCGATCGAGAATTCCTACGAGGGCGCCGTCACGCGGACGCTGGATCGTTTCGTGGATTCTCCGCTGCGGATCTCCGCGGAGATCATCATGCCGATCGCCCATCACCTTCTGGCCGCATGTCCCTTGGAAGAGGTCCGCCGCGTCTACAGCATCCCCCAGGCCCTCGGTCAGTGTCATACGTGGTTGCGCACCCATCTTCCGGAGGCCGAGATCGTCGAGGCGTCGTCGACGGCGCGGGCCGCCCTGATCGCCCGGGAGGAACCGCAGGCCGCCGCCGTCGCCAGCCGGTTCGCCTCGGAACTCTACGGGCTGCCCGTCGTCGCGGCCTCGATCCAGGATTCCTCGCAGAACGTCACCCGGTTTCTGGTGATCGGCGGGGAAACCCCGCCGCCCAGCGGCCGCGATCGCACCTCGCTCATGTTCGTGGTGCGCGACCGGGTCGGCGCCCTGCACGACGGCCTGGTGCCCTTCCGGGAATACGGGATCAACATGACCAAGATCGAGTCCCGCCCCTCGCGTCGCAGGGCGTGGGAATACGTCTTTTTCGTCGATATCGCCGGACACGCCCGGGACGAGACGGTGCGGGCCGCGCTCCGGGAACTCGGCAGGCATTGCGAGTTCCTGAAGGTTCTCGGTTCGTACCGGCGCGCCGATGCGGGAGGGGAGGAATCATGACGCTGACCGAACGCGCCAACCAGCACCTGTTGGGACTGCGTCCCTACCAGCCGGGACGTCCCATCAAGGAGGTCGCCCGGGACCACGGGATCGAGGACGCCTCCTCGATCGTGAAGCTGGCCTCGAACGAGAATCCCCTGGGCCCGTCGCCGCGGGCCCTGGAGGCGATCCGTCGGGCCGCCGCGGAGGTCCATCGCTACCCGGACGGGGGCGCCTATCACCTTCGCAACGCCCTGGCGTCGAAACTGGACGTCGATCCGGGGCAGATCGTTTTCGGAAACGGGTCCAACGAGATCCTAGAACTGGTCGGTCACGCCTTCCTGCGGCCGGGGACCTCCGCCGTGATGTCCGAGCGCGCCTTCGTCGTCTACCGCATGGTGGCCCAGCTCTTCGGCGCGGAGGCGATCCAGGTTCCGATGCGGGGTCACACCCACGATCTGGACGCCATGGCCGCGGCGATCCGTCCCGACACGACCGTGGTCTTCGTCGCCAACCCGAACAACCCGACCGGAACCTTCGTGGGGAAGGAGGAGGTGGACGCCTTCGTGCGGCGGGTTCCGAACGACGTGCTCGTCGTCTTCGACGAGGCCTACACGGAACTGATGGACGCCTCGGACCTGCCGGACACCCTGGGCTACGTCCGCGATGGGAAGGCCGTGGCCCTGGTGAAGACCTTCTCGAAGGCCTACGGGCTGGCCGGCCTGCGGATCGGGTACGCGGTGACGACGGGCGAGTGCGCGGGGATCCTGGACAGGGCGCGGGAGCCCTTCAACGTGGATTCGCTGGCGCAGGCGGCGGCCCTGGCGGCCCTGGAAGACGAGGAACACGTCCGCAGGACCCGGGAAGTCGTCCGCGCGGGCCTGCGCCGTTTGGAAGAGGGATTCGAACGACTCGGCCTCGAATGGATCCCCAGCGTGACCAATTTCCTCCTGGTGAAGGTCGGGGACGGGGCCTCGGTCGCCTCGGAAATGGAGAAGCAGGGCGTCATCGTGCGGCCGATGGCCGGATACGCCATGCCGGAGTGGGTCCGGATCACCGTCGGCACCCCGGAGGAGAACGACAGGTGTCTTGAGGCCCTGGGGCGCGTCGTCGCGGCGGACTGAACCGCGGCGGCAGCCCGGCCCGGAGGGCGCCTCCCGCGCCGGCGGGACGGCGTGCGATCCGGGACCCGGGCGGGGACCGGCCCGACCTATGGAAGAACCGATGCGAGTGACGATTGCGGGAACGGGGCTTCTCGGGGGATCCCTGGGGCTGGCGCTGCGTCGCCGGGGGGGATTCCGCGTGGCCGGCCTGTGCCGCCGCGCGGCGGCGGCGGAGGCGGCGCTCGCGAGGGGAGCTGTCGACGAGGCCTCGACGGATCCCTCGGAGGTGATCCCGGGAACGGACGTTCTGGTTCTCTGCGTGCCGGTGGACGCCATGGCGGGGGTGTCCGAGGGATGTCTTCCGTGGATGGAACGCGGTTCGTGCGTGACGGACGTGGGCAGCGTCAAGAAAGCGATCGTCGAGGAACTGGATCCCCTCTGGCGGGATGCCGGAATCTCCTTCGTGGGCGGCCATCCGATGGCGGGTTCGGAGAAGACGGGAATCGAGCAGGCGCGGGCGGACCTCTTCCGGGGCGCAACCGTCGTGTTGACGCCGGCGGAGGGGTGCGACGAGGCCGCCTTGTCCCGCGTCGAATCCCTCTGGGAAGCGGCCGCCGCGCGGGTGGTCCGGATGGACGCCGCCGAACACGACCGGCTGGTCGGGCGGACGAGCCATTTGATCCACGTCCTGGCGGCGGCGGCGGCGGCGGCGGTCCTGGGAGGAGAGGACGCCGAGCGGCGGGCCGTTCTGTGCGGCGGCGGGTTCCGCGACACGACCCGCGTCGCCCTCGGATCGCCGGGAATGTGGTCGGAGATCCTGCTGGCGAACGCCGCGGAGGTTCTGGAGGGGATTCGGGAATTCGAAGCGGTCCTGCGGGATGCCGCCCGCGCCCTCGAGGCGGGGGATTCGATCGGAATGACGGAGTGGCTGGAAAGGGCCCGGAGGGCGCGCGCCCTTTTCGCGGACGGGACGAACGCGGGAGAGGACGCGTGATGACGGAAATCCTGGAGGTGCGCCCCGCCCGGCGCCTCACGGGCGAACTGAGGGTTCCCGGGGACAAGAGCGTGTCGCACCGGGCGCTGCTTTTCGCGGCGATTTCCGACGGGGTCTGCTCCGTCGACGGGCTTCTGGAGGCGGAAGACTGCATGAACACGCGCCGCGCCGTCGGGAAGCTCGGCGCGGAAATCGCGCGGGCAGAAAACGGCCGCTGGAGCATCCGGGGTCGGGGATGGGAACTCGTCGAACCCCGGGAACCGATCGATCTGGGGAATTCCGGCACGGGGATGCGGTTGCTTGCGGGCATCCTGGCGGGGCAACCGTGGGAGAGCGTCCTCACCGGCGACGCTTCCCTGTCGCGTCGGCCGATGGGACGGATCGCCGAACCCCTGCGGGCGATGGGCGCGGAGGTGGAGACGATCGGGGAAAGGGGACGGCCCCCGATCCGCATCCGGGGGCGCGTTCCGCTGAAGGCGGTTTCCTGGCGGTCGGAGGTGGCCAGCGCCCAGGTGAAGAGTTGCGTCCTGCTGGCGGCCCTCTACGCGGAAGGGACGACCGAATACACGGAGCCGGCGGTCTCGCGCGATCACACGGAACGGTTCTTCGAGTATTTCGGCCTGCCGATCGAGCGGCGAGGGACGACGACGATCGTGGCGGGTCGGAACCGGCCGGCCGCCGGCGTGCCCGCCCGGCCGATCCGGGTGCCCGGCGATCCCTCCTCGGCGGCCTTTTTCATCGTCGCGGCGGCCGCGATGCCGGGATCCGACCTGCGCATCCCGGGCCTGATGCTGAACCCGACCAGGACGCGGTTCCTGAAGGTGCTCGGGAGGATGGGCGCCCGGGTCGAAATCGAAACCTCGGAGACGACCCCGGGTCCGGAACCGATGGGTTCCGTGCGGGTTCGGGGAGGGGAACTGGGTCCCTTCGAGGTCGCCGGCGAGGAGGTTCCCCTGGTGATCGACGAGGCGCCGATCCTCGCGGTGGCGGCGGCCGCGGCCGACGGAACATCGAGGTTTCTCGACGCCCGGGAGCTTCGGGTAAAGGAATCCGATCGCATCACGGGGACCGTTTCGATGCTCCGGTCGTTCGGCATCGAGGCGGAGGAAATGGAAGACGGGTTCGAGGTGCGGGGCGGTTCGCCGGTGCGGGCGGCGGAATTCGATTGCCGGGGGGATCACCGGCTGGCCATGGCGGCGGCGATCCTGGCGCTCCGGGCGGAGGGGGTCTCGAGAATCCTCGGGGCGGAGTGGATCCGCACCTCGTTTCCGCGGTTCGAAGAATTCCTGCGCGGGAAGGTGCAATTCCGATGAAGGACTTTCCGGTGATCGCCGTCGACGGCCCCGCGGGATCGGGGAAGACGAGCGTCTCCCGCCGCCTGGCGGAACGGCTCGGATGGACGCATGTCGATTCGGGGGCGATGTACCGCATTCTGACCTGGTACCTTCGCGAACACGGCGTGGATCCGTCCGACAGGGATCGGATCGTCTCGATGCTGGACCGTCTGCCGATGGATTTCCGAAGGGAGGGACGTTCCCTCGTCTTCCGGATCGCGGGCCTGGATCCCGGGGAGGCCATCCGGTCCGAGGAGGTCACCGGAAGCGTTTCGGCGGTGGCGGCGATCCCCGAGGTCCGGGACCGGCTGGTTTCGATGCAGCGGGCCCTGACCCGGGAGGGCCCCATCGTCATGGAGGGCAGGGACATCGGAACCGTCGTCTTTCCCGGGACCCCGTGGAAGTTCTATCTCGACGCCCGACCGGAGATCCGCGCCGACCGGCGCCGGCGCCAGATGCGCGAGGCCGGCGGGAAAGACGTGCTCGAATCGATCCGGAGGCGCGACGACCAGGACAGTTCGCGCCCGGTCTCCCCGATGCGGCCGGCCGAAGACGCCGTGATCATCGATACCTCGTCTCTTTCGCTGGAGGAAGTCGTCGACCGGATCATGAATCTTCTCGCGGAAAAGGGATTGCCGGAGGCTGCGGGCCGATGAGTTCCAGGGACCGGGAACCGGATTTGTTCTACCGTTTCTGCCGTGCGATCGTGCGGGGCGTCATCTGGTTTTTCTGCCGCCCGCGGATCTGCGGCGTGGAGAACGTTCCGTTGGAAGGCGGGGTGGTCCTGGCGGCGAACCACGCCAGTTTTCTCGATCCGCCCGCGGTGGGGATCGCGGTGCCCCGCGTGTTGCACTACATGGCCCGGGGCACCCTGATGACGAACGGTCTGGTCCGACGGATCTTCGACGCGCTTCAGGTGATCCCGCTGGCCCGCGGGGAACCGGATATCCGGGCGTTGCGCAGGGCCCTCAAGACGATTTCCTCGGGAGGGGCCGTGGTGGTCTTCCCCGAGGGCACCCGCCAGCCCGAGGGCCGGCTCGGCAAGCCCCTCGGAGGGGTGGGGTTCCTCGTGGCCCGGTGCGGCGCCCCCGTGGTGCCCGTCCGGCTCCGCGGCACGGGCAACGCCCTGCCCAAGGGTTCGAAGATGATCCGTCCCACGCGCATCGAGGTGGCCTACGGACCCCCGATGCGCTTCGATCCGCCCCCGCCGGGCGGCTCCGGCGCGGAGTATTACGAGAAGGTCGCCCGCGAAGTTATGACCGCGATTCGCAGGATCGGGCCTTGCACGGAAGCGAATCATTCCGCATAGTAACGGTTCTGCTCGCCCCAGGGCGGGCCATCTTTATCTTTGGGAGGTTTCCAGGACCCGAATGAACGAACAGGCAGACGCAGCTGAAACCCAGCCGCAGAGTGAAGGAGCGCCGCAGCCGAAGACTCCTCGTGACACGATGGAGGCACTGCTGGCGCAGTACGACGATTCGCGCCTCAAGGAAGGCAACATCGTCACGGGCATCGTCATGGAAGTCCGCGACGCCGGTGTCCTCGTCGACATCGGGCACAAGAGCGAGGGGACCGTTCCCCTCGACGAATTCCCCGACAAGGAGAACCTGAAGGTCGGCGACGAAATCGACGTCCTTCTGGAACGCTACGACGACGAGGAGGACGTGCCGATCCTCTCCGTGCAGAAGGCGATCCAGAAGAAGAACTGGGAACGCGTGACCTCCGCCTGCGGCGAAGGGGGCACGATCACCGGCACGGTGAAACGCCGCGTGAAGGGCGGGCTGATCGTCGACATCGGCGTCGACGCCTTCCTGCCGGGATCGCAGGTCGACATCTCGCCGGTGCGCAACCTCGAGGACGTCGTCGGGCGGACGTTCGAGTTCAAGATCATCAAGATCAACCACGAGCGGAAGAACATCGTCCTGTCGCGCCGCGAGCTGCTGGAAGAGCAGCGCAAGGAGAAGAGGCGGGAGCTTCTCGAGGAGATCCAGAAGGGGCAGACCCGCACGGGGATCGTCAAGAACATCACCGATTTCGGCGCGTTCATCGATCTCGACGGCCTGGACGGGCTTCTCCACATCACGGATATGAGCTGGGGCCGCGTGAACCATCCCTCGGAGGTGGTGAACGTCGGCGACGTCATCCAGGTTCTGGTCCTGGACGTCAACCGCGAGAAGGAACGCGTTTCCCTCGGGTTGAAACAGCTCAAGCCCAACCCGTGGGAGAACATCGAACGGCGCTATCCCGTGGGCAGCCACGTCTTCGGCAAGGTCGTCAATCTCGCTCCCTACGGGGCGTTCATCGAGCTGGAACCGGGGGTCGAGGGACTGGTCCACGTCTCGGAACTTTCGTGGACGAAGCGGATCGCCAAGCCCTCCGACGTGCTGACCGAGGGCGAGGAGGTCGAGGCGGTCGTCCTGTCGATCAACACGGACGAACAGCGGATCTCCCTGGGGATCCGCCAGACCGAGGAGAATCCCTGGGAAGCCGCGGCGCGGAAGTACCCGCCGGGGACGAAGATCCGCGGGGTTGTCCGCAACCTGACCAACTACGGGGCCTTCGTGGAGATCGAGGAGAACCTCGACGGAATGATCCATGTCTCCGACATGTCCTGGACGCGGAAGATCAATCATCCCTCGGAGGTGCTGGAGAAGGGCGACGAGGTCGAGGCCGTGGTGCTCGAGATCGATGTCGAGAATCAGCGGGTTTCCCTGGGGCTCAAGCAGCTCCAGCGCGATCCGTGGGAGGACATCGAATCCCGCTATCACATCGGCGACATCGTCATCGGCAAGGTCACGAAACTGACCTCCTTCGGCGCGTTCGTCGAGTTGGAGGAGGGAATCGACGGTCTCGTCCACATCTCGCAGGTCAGCGATGAACGGATCAACAAGGTCAAGGACGTCCTGTCGATCGGGCAGGAGGTCACCGCCCGGGTGATCCGGATCGATGCGAAGGATCGGCGGATCGGCCTGAGCATCCGCGCCGCCCAGCATCCGGAGGGCGAGGCGAGTTACGCGGACCTCCAGGAACTGTCGGCGGGCGCCGGAACGCAGATGGGAACGCTGTCCGACGCGTTCGACGCGGCCTTCGCGAAGATGGATTCGGGCGAGATCGCCGAGGAAGACGAAGACGCGGTTCCCGCCGGGGAACCGCCCGCGGCCGAAGAGCCGGAGGCGGCGTCGGAGGAGAGTCCGGTGGAGGAGCCGGAACCCCCCGCCGGGGCCGAGCCGCCGGAGGCCGGGGAAGGGGAAGAAACCGCGCCGGCGCCGGAGGAGCCTTCCGCCGTCGATGCCGGGGAAGCCGCGCCCGCGGAACCCGTTGCCGAGGCCGAAGGGGAAGAGAAATCCGACGAACCCGCCGAGGTTCCCGAGGCGGCCCCGGAGCCGGAAGCCGGGGAAGAGTCCGCGGAGGAGAAGGAGAAGCCCGAGGGTTGATGCCCGCCGGGTCGGGTTTTCTGACGTAGATGCGCGGGCCGGCGTCGCCGAAGGGCGGCGCCGGCCCTTTTCCCGCCGCCGGGGGAACGGACCGGAGCGCGCCGTCGGTGCTGGACGAAAAGGGCGGCGGAGGCCAGGATTCCCCCCCGTCATGTCGAATCGATCGTTTCCCTCCCTCTCGATCACCGGGTTCGCCGACGAGGCGCCGGCGTCGCGCACGATCGAGGATCAGGCCCTGGTGGCGTCCGCGCTCGGGATGCGCTGGATCACCCTCCGTTTCGCCGCGGCGGGACGCGGGGTGCGCAACGTCTGTCGAATGTCGGGCGCGGAGATCCGCCGGATCCGGCGTGTCCTGGACGATGCGGGATTGTCGGTGTCGTCGATCGGGTCGCCGGTCGGCAAGGTCGCGCTGAGACGGGGAGGCGGGGGCGGTCGTTACGTTTCCCCGGGTCTCTACCTGCGCACGGAGGTGGAGGCGGCGGTTCGGCGGGCGCACGCCTTCGAATGCCGGTTGATCCGGGGGTTCAGCTTCTATCCCCCGAGGGACGTATCCCCGGATGCCTGTCTCGAGGAGGCCGTGGAGCGGATCGGGGCGATCGTGGAACGGTTCGAGTCCGAGGGAGTGGTTCTGGGTCTCGAGGTGGAGGCGAACCTGGTGGGCCGCACCGGGAGGCTGATCGCCGAGATCTGCGGGCGGATCGATTCGAACCATCTCTGCGCGGTCTTCGACGGGGGAAACCTCGCCGCGCTCGGGATGCGGGAGAAGCAGGTCTTCGAGGAGTATCGCGCGATGCGTCCCTGGCTCGGCTGGATCCACGTGAAGGACTATCGTCCGCCTCCGGGGATGCGTTTCCGGCGGAACCGGTGGATCGAGGAAGGGTCCCTGCGGGGGTTCGTCGTTCCGGGGGAGGGCGAGGGGGCTTACGCACGCGTGTTCGAAGACCTGCGCCGAAACCGGGGGACGATCCTCCGGCGGCTCGGGAAGGCGGGGATATCGCGGATCTTCGTCGATCTCGAACCCCATCTGCGTTCCGGGGGTCAGTTCGGGGGATCGAGCGGTCCGGACGGGTTCGGCGCGGCGATGCGCGCCCTCGTGCGCATGCTTGAACGGACCGGATGGAGGACCGATCTGCGGGAGGGGATCTGATTCCTCCCCCCGGAGGACGCCGCCCTCGCGCATCGAGCGGGTTTGACAACCCGCGGTGCTCCTGTCGATGATCCTGCTGCGATGGGCGCCAGTAGCTCAGCGGGATAGAGCAACGGATTTCTAATCCGTGGGTCGCAGGTTCGAGTCCTGCCTGGCGCGCCGAACTCTCTTCTTTTCGGGGCGTAGCTCAGCCTGGATAGAGCGCCGGCTTTGGGAGCCGGAAGTCGCGGGTTCAAATCCCGCCGCCCCGACGGCCGCCTCCACGGCCTTTCCGACGCGGGATCCATGGGATCCGATGACTGACCCGCCCTTTCGCGTCGGCGCAATTTCACGATGAGGATGTTGGGTCTTTTCGGGCCGATATGGAGGCGATAGGCCGGCAGCGTCGGTGGAAATGTCACCTCGATGCGGTTCGGAACGCGGAGGTTCTGACATGAAACCGACGATGCACGGCACTTCGATCACCCGGGATCCCGAATCGGGCCGCGGTTCGGTGTCCCGATCCTTCGGGATCCCGTTCAGAGCTACAGCATCGACGGGCCCGACGACGAGGCCGTTGCGGTGCTGCTCAACGCCGACGGAACCCTGGACACGGGGTTCGGAACGAACGACGTGGACGGGGTCGACGGCACGGACATCGTTTTCGCCGGTTCCGGCGGACTGGTTCCACGTGACGGCGATCACGAACCTGCCGCCATGGACGTCGTATTTCGATTCGAGCACGAACCGGGTCTACACGCTCTTCCGGTGCACGAACCTGGTGGAAGGGGTCTGGACGAACGTTCCGGGGACGGGACCGAGAACCGGCGCGGGGGACGGGGATTCCATGGGGGATGCGAGTCCGCCGGCCGAGACTCCGTTCTACCGGGTCGAGGTGGAATTGCCTTAGGATCGGACCGGTTTCGGAGAGACGACGCATTCATGCATCGCCATCGTGTAGCCGTGCTCGGTTGCGGTCCGAGGGGTCGCGATCACGCCCGGGCCTTTCTCCAGGCGCCGGATCGTTTCGAACTGGTCGGGTTGTGCGACCGGGACGGGGAACGTCTGGCCAGGGTTTCGGAGGAACTGGGGATCGATCGCACCTTCGGCGACGCCGGGGAAATGCTCGAGGAAACCCGTCCGGAGATCTTCTGTTTCTGCACCCCGCCCCGCGTGCGGCTGACCCTGGTCGAACTCGGGGTCCGGGCCGGAGTCCGGTTGATCGCCTTCGAGAAACCGATGGCCCTGAGCCTGCGGGAAGCGCACGCGATCCGGGATCGTTGCAACGCGGCCGGCGTGAAGTTCGTCGTTTCCCATCAGCACAAGTACGGACCCCACTGGCGGGCCGTCCGGGATCTCGCCGCCTCCGGCGCCCTCGGGAAGATCCGGACGATTCACGCGACCTCTCTCGGATGGCTCCTCCAGTACGGGACGCACCTGGTCGACTACGCGATCTTCCTGAACGGGGGAAGCCGCGTGCGGAGATTGACCGGATTCGTTCGCGGCCGGGGTCGCCTCGAGGACAGTCATCCTTCGCCGGATTACGCGCTCGCGCATTTCGAGTTCGACAACGGCGTGCGCGGAATCCTGGAATGCGGCGAATTCGCCCCGAACTATCCGGGGGACAACAACCCCTTCTGGCTGGATGCGGGCGCAACGGTGATCGGGGAAGAGGGATGGGCGCAGGTGATCGTGGGAAACGGCTGGCGCGCGGTTACTCGCGACGGGACGGGTCTGCGGACCGGCGGAGGCCGGTTCGACGTGGCGCACGATCAGCCGTTGTACGTCCGGGACATCGCGGACTGGCTGGACGACGAAAGCAGGGTGCATCCCTGCAACGGCGAAGTCTCCGTTCACGGGTTCGAAGCGGTGATGGGAATCGTCCTGAGCGCGTTGGACCGGCGGGAAGTGCATCTGCCCCTCGAGGAAGAGCCGGACCTGATCGAGAGGATGCGGCGGGAGTTGCCGTAGCTTCCGACTTCTTCGTGCGCAGGCAAGTTGCCGCCGCTCCCGCGAGATCGAAGGAGGACGGGAAATCGTGAGCGCGGACGCCCGGAAACCCCGGCCCGCCTATCTCGCCCTGCTCGAGAGCGGGGAGTTGGAGGACCGGGTGCGAAAGGCCTGCGCCCGCCTGGAGAAGTGCGACCTCTGTCCCCGGCGTTGCCGCGTCGATCGGCGCCGGGGGGCGCGGGGCGCGGTCTGCCGCACGGGGGAACGCGCGGTGGTTCACAGCTTCGGTCCCCATCACGGCGAGGAGGATCCGATCCGCGGCCGGCGCGGTTCGGGAACCATCTTCTTCAGCGGATGCAACCTCCGCTGCGTCTTCTGCCAGAACGCGGAGATCAGCCAGCAATCCGTCGGCGCGGAAGTCGAACCCGACGAGCTTGCGCGGATGATGCTCGAACTCCAGTCCCTGGGCTGCCACAACATCAACCTCGTCACGCCGAGCCACGTGGTCGCCCAGATTCTCGCCGGCGTGTCCCTGGCGGCCCGGGAGGGATTGCGGTTGCCCCTGGTCTACAACACCGGCGGCTACGACGCTCCGGAGGCGCTGGCGCTTCTCGACGGGGTGATCGACATCTACATGCCCGACATGAAGTACGGCGATTCGGAAACCGCGCGACGGTACTCCGGCGTGCGGGACTACTGGGAGATCAACCGGAAGGCCGTCCGGGAGATGCACCGGCAGGTGGGAGATCTGGTTCTCGACGATCAGGGGATCGCCCGGCGCGGGTTGTTGGTCCGTCACCTGGTTCTGCCGGGGAATCTGGCGGGTACGGACGCCGTGTTGCGGTTCATCGCCGAGGAGATCTCGCGCGACACGTACGTCAATATCATGAGCCAGTACCGTCCGTGCCATCGCGCCGGCGAGTTTCCCCCTCTGGACCGTTTGCCGACGCGGGAGGAATACCGGCGGGCCCTCGCCCTGGCCGAAGGTTACGGGCTTTACCGCCTGGATCGGCGCCAGGCGGCCTTCTGATCGCGGCGCCGTCGCCGGGATCCCCGCCGGAAATCAGTCTCGCGATTCGCCGACGTCGAAGATCCGCGCCGTTACGAGCGGACTGACGACGTCTCCCGCGGCCGGCGCCGCGCGGATCTCCACGACGCCGGGGCGGTCGAGAGCGATCGGCGCCGCGTGGAGGGGAGAATCTCCGGTCGGGTTGGATCCGTCGGTCGTGTAGCGAATTCCTTCGGCCCCCGGGCATTCGAGTCGGACGGCGGTTCCCGGGGGCACCGGGCCGCCGTCGGGGATCATCGTCACGCGCCGGTCGATGCCGACGGCCAGGCGGGATTCCAGGCGGACGTCGTCGACCCATGCCTCGAATGCCTCGCCGCCCGGGCGCCGGTCGAAGGCGCACAGGACCCGGGCAACGGTCCGACCGGCGTTCTTCGCGCCGATCGGCAGGCGGATCCGGGTCCATTCGCCGACGGCGCCGCGTTCGAGGCTCGGATGGGCGCCCGGGACGCCGGAATCGCGCAGCGTGCTCCCGTCGGTGAAGAGAAGATCGATTCCGACGTGTCGCCCGCCGGAATCCGCCGGCCGGATCCAGTAGGTCAGGACCGAATCGGATCGGACGGCGAACGGACCGTCGGCCACGGGGAAATAGACGTAGGCGTGCGATGCCGGATCGGCGACCGCGCCCCGAATCCGCAGAACGCCGGCGCCGCCGTGCGCCTCGGGAGTCTCCAGAAGAGCGCAGGAAGCGTCGGTCACGTTTCCGATCCCCCCTCCGGGGCGGGCGGGTTGCGTGATCTCCGGGAAAGCGTCGACATCGTCGAACCCGAGCGCGAAGGAGACGGGTCCCTTTCCCGCGGATCCCCGGGCGATGATTTCCGACGGAAACGATGCGCCGTTGCCCAGCAGACGGCATCGTTCGCCCGCGGCGTTCTCAACGTCCAGGATCCCGAGGCCGCCGGAGGAGATGCAGGAAAGGATCTCGACCTTCCGGACGTCGTTGCCGATCCGCAGATGGGGCGAGAGGGCGTGCCGGAAATGGACGTTCTCGATCCGGCAACGGCCGCCGAGGATCTCGATGCCGCCGGAGATCGTGTTCATCTGCTGGATCAGAAGCCCGCCGTCCCCGCGGATTCTCGCGGTGAGCGGTCCGGCCCAGACCTGGGTGTTGAAGAAGCGGACCCGTCCCCTGAACGATTCCGTCGTCAGGATGGCGCCTTCGACGTAGTCGCCGTGCGGCACGAGCTGGGCCAGGATCAAGTCGACGCCCCGGTCCCCGACGCGTTCGAAGACCGCCCCGCGGCTTCCCGTATCCGTTCCGTGCAGGAAGACCCGCGCGTTCGTCCCGCCGTCGTCGTCCCGGAACGCGAGACCGTCGTGGGCCGCGTAGAGAAAGGTCCCGCGCATATGTTCCCGGGCGCATCGGCCCAGGACGATGCCGTCGAGTTCGCGTCGCTGGACGTCGACGATCGTGCGCAGTGCCTCGGCCGGCCTTTTCCGGGGGGCATGCGGCAGGGAGGGATGGATGCGCAGTTCGTAATGCGGATTCATCTGCACATCCTCGATCCACCCGTCTCCGTCGGACTTGCTGACCCACAGGCCGCGATCGAGCATCGCCCCCGCCAGGTATCGCACGATGTGGCCGTCGCTCCGGTTCGTCCAGAAATCCACGCCGCGGAAGGCGTTGCCCAGGGTGACGTCGACCAGCCAGCAGCGGGGCCCCAGCCCCTGGATGGTCCAGGGGTAGGGGACCACGGCGTCGGTGCGCTGGTCGGGATACCAGACGGTGATCCCCCGCAGTCCGGCGGATTCGTTCAGCCGCAGGAACGGGGTTCCGTCGGCGTTTCCAGCGCCCGCCGTCGGCAGCAGCACGGATCCCCCGGAAACGGTGTGATGGGGCACGTCGAAACATCCCCGCAGTTCGACGCCCGTCGGCACGACGAGTTCGCCTTCGAACCGGTAGAAACCCGCCGGCACGTAGACCGTTCCGCCGCCCGCCTTTCCGGCATCGTCCAGGGCCTTCTGAAACGCCGCCGTGTTGTCGGGGGAACCCGGGTCGGCGCCGAAATCGGTGACGACCGCCAGGCGATCCGTCGCCGGACGCGGCATCGGTGCGGCACGATGCGGGGCGGGATCGAGACGCTCGCATTCCAGGGGACGATGGCTGATCTCGACGTCCGCGGCCGTCGCCTCGTTGACGATCCGCGGGGAACCGGCGAACCGGTTTCCCAGCACGCGGGCGAGCTGAATGTCCCTGCCGAGTTCGACATGGACGGATCCCGGGGCGAAATCGGAGTCGAGCAGGGTGAGACGACCGGATGCGGCGAGAACGCCCGTGCGGGTCCATCCCTCGAATCGGCAGTTCTGGAAGCTCAGGAGACCCCGCCCGAGGAGGCGTACCGCAACCTCGCCCGGCCCGCGGAACTCGCAGGCGTTGAACTGGGCGACGGTCGAGAAGGATTCGGGCGCCAGAACGGATTCCCGGCTGCCGGAAAAGCCGCACGCCGCGGCGGCAAGACCGATGTCGTTGAGCGCGTCGATCCGGAGGGCCGTTCCGGTCTCCGAGAACTCGCATCCGAACATCACGGCGTTCGTCTCGCCCTTTTCACCGCGCCGGAAGCGGATGCCGGTTTCGCAGCCCCGGACGCGGACCCGGTAGAAGAACTCCCAGTCGCTGCGGCCGACGTCGAGACCCGTCGTCCCCGTGCGCAGACGCCGGCGCAGGGCGCGCCGGATCTCTTCGGCGACCGGCGCCCCTTCGAGTCCGGAGTCCTCCCAGATCCGGGGATCGATCTCGACGTCGATGAGCCGGCCGATGTCCGTGGTCGTATCGATGAAGATTCCGGTGTGCAGGGCCGTGATGGAAACGTTGCGCAGCGTGTGCAGTTCGTTCCATTCCGGCCCGATGCGGATCGCGTTGTAGGCGTTCACGATCGTCACGTTCACGACGGTTGTATTGTCGCCCGTGGCCCTCCGGGAGGTGCTGATCGTCCAGGGATAGGGAACGGTCGCCCGGGGATCCTGGTCCGGATACCAGATGTTCAGATCGCGGATGCCGGATCCGCGTTCCAGGGTGATCGCGGCCGCTGCGCGGCCGTTGCCTCGGTGGGAGACCGGCATCAGGATCGTTCCCGCAACGGGACCGGTCGCCGGGGAGAGGGGACGATCGCCGCGGAGGGTGACGCCCTCCAGGACCACCAGGGGACGGCCGAGAAAATACCGGCCGACCCGCAGGAAGACGACGCCGCCTCCGGCCGCGGCCATCGTGTCGATGGCGGCCTGGATCATGGGAGTCGCATCGTTCGCAGGGTTTTCGGGAGGGGCCAGGACGCGGCCGGCGATCACGACGTCCTCCGTGGGAAATTGCGTCTTGACGACATCGTACCGGATGTCCGTTGCGGAACCGTTGGCGATCATGGGGTTTCCTCCGAGAAGCAGGATCCAGAGAAGATCCCGGAGCGGACGTCGGGATCGTCGTGTTCGTGCGTTGTTCCGTCCCATGGCTTGTTCTTTTTCCCTCCGACGGATGCGGCCTCCCGGCGCGTCCGGGTTATCGTTCCCCCCACGATGGAGGCGAGCCGGGGATCGGTCAAGGGATCCTCGGGATCGGCGGAGCGGCGGCGGATCCGGTTCTTGGCCGATCGGCCAAATTGGGGCGTGACACTCCTCGCGCCTCTCTGCGACGATACGGGGTGAGAGGCCGCGGATCGGGGGATCCGCTCAACAGAGGCGTCTCACGGAGGCGCCATGTCGATGTTGCGATCCGTCGGTCTCCCGCTTGTCATCATTGCGGCGGGGTGGGGCATCCCGGTTTCGACCGTCTCCGGCCAGTGCGGCGAAGCCGCCGCGGATTCCTGCTGGAACCCGCGGGTCGTCTCCGGCAGCCCGGGCGTCCATGAGATCGTCATGGACGTCGGCTCCGCGACGCAGGATCGCGACGCGGACTGCGTTTCGGTGGTGGGGCACACCGTCTGGTTCATGCTCGTCCCCGACGTTTCCGGGCTCGTGACGGCGAGCACCTGCCATCGTTCGACGACCTACGACACCGTGGTGCAGGTGTGGGAGGGGGCTTCCTGCGAAATGCTGGCGCCGGTCGCGTGCCTGGACGACACGCCGGATCCGCAGTGCGACAACGGATGCAGCGGCCGGGGGGCGACCGTCGAGTTTCCGGCCGACGCGGGAACGCGGTATTACATCGAGGTCGGGTCGTACAACGACAACATCGCCTCGTGCGATCTCTGCCTCGGCCTGCTGGTCACCCTCGGGGCGCAATGCGGAGTGAACCCCTCCGATCTCCCGGACTACCCCTACGTCGTTCCCGGTTCGGCGGGCGAATACCACGTGGAGATGGACGTCGCGTACGCGACCGGCGGCGATGTTTCGATGAGCTGCCACGCGAACCCGGGGCACACGGTCTGGTTCGAGGTGACTCCGGAGGTCGACGGTTCCGTGACCTTCAGCACCTGCACCCCCGAGACGACCTACGACACCGTGGTGCAGGCCTGGCGCAAGAGCGGGGAGTTCCGGGTCGATCTCGGTTGCCAGGACGACGCGCCCCCGGAGGAAGGCGGCTGCGGGAACGGCTGCAACGGCCGCGGATCGATCGAGACCATCGACGCGACGGCCGGGGTTTCCTATCTCTTCGAGGTC
>CAYNBQ010000069.1:9207-20128 GCA_964395275.1 uncultured Verrucomicrobiota bacterium | reverse complement strand
CGCCTTCGGGGAAGGTTGTCGGGTTCTCCGAACCTCGCGGACTGCCGTCTCGCAGGAAACACCGGAAAGCTCTCTACTTTCGCTCCAAGTCCGTTCTTTTCAGACCCGGGTTCTCAACCTTCATGAATGCTCCGGGCTGCCAGCCCGGAGCATTCATGAACGGCGATTCCACAATCCTCGGAGAGCACGGCATCAGGCCTCGTCGGCCGCCCGATCTCCCTCCGGATCTTCCACGACCGGACCCGCGTCCAGGACGATCTCTCCGTCGCGGGCGTCGACCCGGACGATCCCCGGCTCGGGCACGCGGCCGGCGACGATCATCCGCGCCAAAGGAGTTTCGATCCGGCGCTGGATCGTCCGCTTCAGCGGCCGCGCCCCGTAGACCGGGTCGTAGCCTTCCGCCGCCAGCGCCGCGGCCGCGGCGTCCGTCAGTTCCAACTCGATCCGCCGTTCCTTCAGCCGGTCGCGCAACCGGTCGATCTGGATATGGACGATCCTCTCCAGATCCTCCCGCGACAGGGCGTGGAAGACCACGATCTCGTCGACCCGGTTCAGGAACTCCGGACGGAAATGTTGCCGGAGCTGCCCGAGCACCTCCGTCTTCATCTCCTCGTACTCGGCGCCGGCCCGCTCGGTCACGTCCAGAATCCGCTGGCTGCCGATGTTCGAGGTCATGATGATGATCGTGTTGCGGAAATCGACCGTCCGGCCCTGGGCGTCGGTCAGCCGCCCGTCGTCCATGATCTGCAGCAGGACGTTGAAGACGTCGTGATGCGCCTTCTCGATCTCGTCGAAGAGCACAACCGAATACGGCTTGCGCCGGACGGCCTCGGTCAGTTGTCCGCCTTCCTCGTAGCCGACGTACCCCGGGGGCGCCCCGATCAGCCGGGCGACCGTGTGTTTCTCCATGTATTCCGACATGTCGATGCGGATCATGTTGCGCTCGTCGTCGAAGAGGAACTCGGCCAGCGCGCGGGCCAGCTCCGTCTTCCCGACGCCGGTCGGCCCGAGGAAGATGAAGCTGCCGATCGGCCGCTGGGGATCCTTCACCCCGGCCCGGGCGCGCAGGATGGCGTCGGCCACCAGGTCGACCGCGTCGTCCTGGCCGACGACGCGCCGGTGCAGTTCGTCGGACAACCGCAGCAGACGTTCGCTCTCCCCCTCCATCAGTCTGGAAACGGGAATGCCGGTCCAGCGGCTCACCACCGCCGCGATGTCTTCCTCGGTGACCTCTTCCTTCAGCAGGGCGTTCTCGGCGGAGGCCAGTTCCGCTTCCTTTTCGTCGGCCAGACGGGTCAATTCCACCAGCCTGCCGTACTTGATCTCCGAGGCCCTCTTGTAGTCGGCCTCCCGCTCGGCGCGTTCCAGTTCCAGGCGGGTCTCGTCGATCTGCCGGCGCAAATCGCGCAGTTCGGTGATCGCCTCCTTCTCCTTCTCCCACTGCGACTGGAGCGCCTTGCGCCGTTCCTCCAGGTCGGCCAGTTCCTTCTCGATCCGCTTGAGCCGTTCCCTGGAGGCGGCGTCCTTTTCCTTGCGCAAGGCCTCCCGCTCGATCTCGAGCTGCATGACCCGGCGGCTCACCTCGTCGAGTTCCGTCGGCATGCTGTCGATCTCCGTGCGCAACCGCGCCGCGGCCTCGTCGACCAGGTCGATCGCCTTGTCCGGCAGGAACCGGTCCGTGATGTACCGGTTGCTCAACACCGCGGCGGCCACCAGGGCCCCGTCCTTGATCCGCACGCCGTGATGGATCTCGTAGCGCTCGCGCAACCCGCGCAGGATCGAGATCGTTTCCTCGACGCTCGGCGCGTCCACCAGCACCGTCTGGAACCGGCGTTCCAGCGCGGCGTCCTTCTCGATGTGCTTGCGGTACTCGTCCAGCGTGGTCGCCCCGATGCAGTGCAACTCGCCCCGGGCCAGCATCGGCTTGAGCAGGTTGCTCGCGTCCATCGCGCCTTCGGCGGCCCCGGCGCCGACCACCGTGTGCAGCTCGTCGATGAAGAGGATCACCTCGCCCTCGGAGGACTGCACCTCTTTCAGCACCGCCTTGAGCCGTTCCTCGAACTCGCCGCGGAACTTCGCCCCGGCCACGAGCGCCCCCATGTCGAGCGCCACGATCCGCTTGTTCTTCAATCCCTCGGGAACGTCGCCCCGGACGATCCGCTGGGCCAGCCCCTCCGCGATCGCCGTCTTTCCGACGCCCGGTTCCCCGATCAGCACCGGGTTGTTCTTCGTGCGCCGGGAGAGGATCTGGATCACCCGGCGGATCTCGTCGTCCCGGCCGATCACCGGATCGAGCTTGCCCTTGCGGGCTTCCGCGGTCAGGTCCCGTCCGTAGCGTTCCAGCGCCTCGTAGGTCGCCTCCGGGTTCTGCGTGGTCACCCTCTGGTTCCCGCGCACGGCTGCCAGCGCCCCGCGGATCGCCTCGGCCGTCGCCCCGTGCTCCTCCAGGATGCGGCCGACCTCGCCCCGACGCCCTTCCTCCGCAAAGGCCAGCAGCAGATGCTCGACGCTGACGTAGTCGTCCTTCATTCGCCGCGCCTCGCGGTCGGCCCGGTCCAGCAGCCGCACGAGATCCGCCGACAACTGGGGCGTTCCCGCGCCGGGACCGGTCACCGCCGGCAAGCGATCCAGCGCCTGCTCGACCTCGCTCTGAAGAACCGGGACGGACACCCCGATCCGTTCCAGGATCCGGCGCGCCAGCCCGTCTTCCGGCTCCAGCATCGCCGCGAACAGGTGCGGACCTTCGATCTGTTGATGATGATGACGCGTGGCGACAACCTGGGAGGCCTGCAACGCCTCCTGCGCCTTCTGCGTGAATCGTTCGATGTTCATATTCTGTCACCGCCTCGAAACGCCGGCGTCATCCGCCGGCGTTATGAGTGTCTTTTTCCTTTCCCTTTCGATTCGTGCAACCGCCGAAGCTCCTCGAAGAGCCTTCGCGATTCCGCGTCCAGGCGGCGCGGCACCGTGACGACGATCCGCACGTACTGATCCCCCCGTTTCCCTCCCGGTTTCGGCAGGCCCCGGCCGCGCAGCCGCAGGCGGGAACCCGACCGCGACCCGGCCGGCACCTTCACCGAAACCGTGCCTTCGAGCGTCGGCACCTCGATCGAGGCGCCCAGCGCCGCGTCCCACGCGGGAACCTCGAGGTCGACTTCCACGTCGCCCCCGTCGGTGAGCCGGAAGGGCGGCTCCGGGCGGATCCGAACCTGCAACAGCAGGTCGCCGTCCCGGCCGCCGCCGATGCCCGGCCGGCCCTGTCCCGCAAGCCGGATCCGCCGCCCCGGCCAGACGTTCGGCGGCAGCGTCACGTCCACCTGGCGCCGGCGCAGGACCTCGCCCCGACCGCCGCAGGCCGGACAGATCCGCCCCCCCTGCTGGCCCGTCCCCCCGCAACGATCACAGAGGACCGGCAGGTCGATCGAAATCCGGCGGCGTCCGCCCTGCAACGCCTCGCGCATGCCGATCTCCAGGACGGCCTCGACATCCTCGCCGTCGGCCGCCCCGAAGTGAAACGTCTCCGCCCCGTCCGCGAACCCCTGGCCGAACAGGATCTCGAAGAAATCGCTGAAGGGACTCGAGGCCGCCCGTCGCGTCCGCCCGCCCCGGGAGAAAATGTCGCGGAATTGCTCGCCCCATTCCGGCGGCGGACGGAACTCGCTGCCGTCGCGCCAGTACGCCCCCAGTTCGTCGTATTTCTTCCGCTTCTCGGGATCGCTCAGGACCTCGTATGCCTCGCTGATCTCCTTGAACTTCTCCTCCGCCTGCGCCTTGTCCGAACCCTTGTGACGGTCCGGGTGCCACCGGCGCGCAAGCCGGCGGAACGCGTCCTTGATCTCCTTCTCGGACGCGCTCCGGGAAACCCCGAGAGTCTCGTAGTAATCCTTGTATTTGACCGACATGGCGCAAAAGGGCCCTCCCGCCGCCCGCGTTCCCGCCTGCCTCAAGCATGTCCCGTGCGAGCCCCCGGGACTGGTGAATCATGTTGATCCATAACCATTCCCATATCAAGATGTTACGAAATTCCCTCCCGCCACGACGCAAATCGCGAACTGCGACATAATGTCGCATGCCGCCGGGGGTGTGCGTCAGATTGTGCCGGCCGCGTCGGCTTGCGCCGTCCCGGCCGCAGACGTACCATGCACCGCATCGTCATCAGCCAATCGGTCCGGCGGGACCGCCAAGGGGAAGATCATGCGAAGCGATACCATCAAGAAGGGATTCGAACGCGCTCCTCACCGGAGCCTGCTGCGGGCCACCGGCGTGCGGGACGAGGATTTCGACAAGCCGTTCATCGCGATCTGCAACTCCTATATCGACATCATTCCCGGACACGTCCACCTGGACCGCGTCGGACAGCTCGTCAAGGAAGCCGTTCGCGAGGCCGGCGGCGTTCCCTTCATCTTCAACACCATCGGCGTCGACGACGGCATCGCCATGGGGCACACGGGGATGAAGTATTCCCTGCCCTCGCGCGAACTCATCGCCGACTCGGTCGAGACGATGATCCGCGCCCACTGTTTCGACGGCATGGTCTGCATCCCGAACTGCGACAAGATCGTCCCCGGCATGCTCATGGCGGCCATGCGCTGCAACATCCCCACGATCTTCGTCAGCGGCGGCCCGATGGCGGCCGGGAAGACGGACGACGGAACGACGGTCGACCTGATCAGCGTCTTCGAAGGCGTCGGCGCCCTGAAACAGGGCGACATCGACGAAGAGCGCCTCGGCGAGCTCGAACGGCACGGATGCCCCACGTGCGGTTCCTGCTCCGGCATGTTCACGGCCAACTCGATGAACTGCCTCTGCGAGGCCCTCGGCATGGCCCTGCCCGGCAACGGCACGATCCTTGCCGTCGATCCCGCGCGCGACGAGCTCTACCGCGAGGCCGCCCGCCGCATCCTCGATCTCGTCCGGAAGGACCTCAAACCCCGCGACATCGTCAAGAGCGCCTCGGTGGACAACGCCCTGATCCTCGACATGGCCATGGGCGGATCCACGAACACGGTCCTTCACACCCTGGCCGTTGCCCACGAGGCCGGCATCGACTACACGATGGCCCGGATCAACGAACTTTCCCGGCGCACCCCCAACATTTGCAAGGTCTCCCCTTCCAGCCCCTATCATGTCGAAGACGTCCACCGGGCCGGCGGCGTCAGCGCCATCCTGAACGAGATCTCGAAGATCGAAGGATTGCTGGACACCTCGGTGATCACCGTCACCGGCAAATCGCTCGGCGAGAACATCTCGGAGGCGAAGATCCTCGATCCGGAGGTCATCCGTCCCCTGGACAACGCCTACAGCCCGACGGGCGGGCTCTCGGTTCTCTACGGGAACCTCGCCCCGGACGGTTCGGTGGTGAAGACCGCCGGCGTCGATCCCGAGATCCTCACGCACGAGGGGCCGGCCGTCGTCTTCGAATCCCAGGAGGAGGCCTGCGAAGGAATCCTCGGCGGACGGGTGAAGGCCGGCGACGTGGTCGTCATCCGGTACGAAGGCCCGCGCGGGGGGCCCGGCATGCAGGAGATGCTTTCGCCGACCTCCTATATCCGCGGCATGGGACTCGGCAAGGAGGTCGCCCTGATCACCGACGGGCGCTTCTCCGGCGGAACCGCGGGCGCCTGCATCGGGCACGTCTCGCCGGAGGCCGCCGAAGGCGGACCGATCGCCTTCATCCGGGACGGCGACCGCATCCGGATCGACATCCCCAACGGCACCCTGGATCTGCTCGTCTCCGAAGACGAGCTGGCCGCGCGCAAGGCCGGCTGGGAGGCGCCCGAGCCGAAGATCAACTACGGGTGGCTGGCCCGGTACGCGCGGATGGCGACCTCGGCCGGCACCGGCGCCATCCTCGACCCCGACGCGTAACGAATCAGGACCGGCTTGCGCCGGGGCCGACGATCCGGATCGACGGAAGGCGGGAAGGTTCCAGGCGTTCTTCCGTCGCCCGGTCGACGAGCCGTTCGAACTCCACCCGCCGGATCGCGACCCGGCCCCGGAAGAGGCGCAGACGGACCGTTACGTCCGCTGCGCCCGGAAGCACGATTTCGCTCTCGAGGATCCGGCACCGGGCTTCCTCCGCCTGATCCACGGCTCCGGTATGGAGGACCTTTCCGCCGCCCTTCACGCGGACGTCCCAGGCGAACGACGAACCCGCCCCGACCTCCTCCAGGACAACGCCGATTCGAAACCGCCCCCCGGGAAGACGCACCGCCGGCCCCGTCAGGACCCAGCCGCCGGGTTCTCCGGATCCGATCTCCGCGACGCGCGCGGCGACGCCGTCCTCGCCCTCCACCCGTCCGATGCGCCCGCCCAGCCGCCGGGCGTCAAGAACTCTCTTCCACGAAACGGCTCTCCCCCGGGACGGCGTACAGGTGAACCACAGGCCGGGTTCCGCGGCGTCCACGACGCCCGAGGCCGCGAAACCGCTCGCCGAACTCTCGATGCCGGGCGGATGCGACGGGGGCAATCCCAGCAGCATGACGATTCCCAGGGGCAACCGGAGATCCCGCCGAACCGCCCCGGATCGCCCCAGCCGGATTCCCCGCGCGATCCACCATGCCGGGACCGCGAAGACGAGCAGGGTCGCGCCCGGATGCCGCACGAAGGGGTTCGAAAACCAGATGAACCGGGGCAGCCCCGCGAAGAACGCCTCCGCCGCCGCGTTGGTACGCCGCAACAGCAGGATCGGCCGATCGAACAGACCCGGATGAACCAGGAGCCAGGCGGTCGCCAGGACCGATACCCCGGTCGCGGTGCGCCAGGCGGGATTGGCGAGGGGACGTTCCCCGTCCCGAAAGAGGCGGGCCGCGGGAAAGACCAGGAGGGGCAACCCGACGATGAACAGCCGCCCCGGATGCGCCGCCAATCCCCCCAACCACGCCCAGGTCGCCAGAAGCGGCGCGGCGCCGGCGGCGAACGCGATCGTCGGGACGACGACCGCTGCCTCCCTGCGCCCGTTCCAGAGTCCGCCCGCCGCCGCAACGCCGACGGCGACCAGGCTCGGCGCCAGGAAGAGCAGGCCCTTGTTCGGATCGAAGAGGATCCCCGGCAACCCCAGAAACGACGGTCCGCCCATCGTGCTCGGCGCGTATCCGCCGGTCACCGAGCCGGGAACGGCGGGGGTGCCCGGACTCCCGGAAAAGCGGATCGCGTTCCACCCCAGCAGCGCGATCCAGAAAAAGAAGGCGATGCCCGCCCACGAAAAGCAGCGCCGGCGGTCCCCTGCCCGCAGCGCCGTCGCCAGCCCCCAGATCCCCAACACCCCGGCCGCCGGCCAGTACCGCGGGTTGTGCAGCCAGGGCAACGTGCCGACCGCCGCGGCGGCGAGCAACCAGCGCCACATCTTCCTGCCGGGCCGCGCGACGACCCGCGCCGCGTACAACGCCCAGAGGCCGCCGACGATCTCCGGGTAGAGACGCGCCCCGAAGACCACGAACGGCGAAGCGACGGCATAGGCCAGCCACAGATCCCGCGCGCATGCCGGGCGGCACCCCGTCTCGATCGCGGCCAGATAGAGGTTCGCCGCCAGCAGCACCGCGGCGATCACGGCCAGGAACGAAGCCGCCGCATCCCCGCCGATCGCCCACAGCGGCGCCGCCAGGATCGCCGCGCCGGGTGGATGCGCCGAATAGAGACGGCCGGGCGCCGAATAGATCGAAATGTGACTGTGTCTCCGGAACTCCTCCGTGCCGGATTCGCCTTCGGACAGACCGAGTTGATTCCGAAGATCCGTGTCGAAATCTTCCGCGAGGCTCCGGGCCTGGATCAGGTAATGCACCTCGTCCCCGGACCGGGCGCCCCGGGCGTGCAGGAAGCGGACGAACGCCGTCGTCTGCAGAAGGGCCGTCACCCCGACCACCACGACCAGTCCCCGTCGGATCCCGTTGCGGCCCGCCGCCCGGTCCCCGCGCATCGTTCCCCAGGAAAAGACCGAGGAAACCAGCAGCACCGGCCAGACGACCCCGAAAAGGAACGGCCACCGCGCATGCGTCGTCACCCACGGGGTCAGGACCAGCACCCCGAGCAGGAGCCAGCGCAGGGAAAGGAATCCCTTCGACCCCGGATTCCGCCCTCCAGCCGGTAAGAAGGCGCCGGCGATCGCCCCGAGGAGGGGCAGAAGGATCGTCGCGGGACGGAATCCCCACACCACCGCCCACCACCGGGGCGGATCCCAGGGGTTCCATCCGAAGCGGGCCGCGGCCAGCATCAACGCCCAGCCGACCGCCGCGCCGGCCAGGGCGTTCTCGATCCGTCGCCGCCGGCCTGACACCGCTTCCCCCCGGTTTCCGTCCGCCCCCGCGGAAACCATCAATCGCCCGGACGGAGTTCGATCACGACGCTCCACGCAGCCTCGCCGCGGATCGACGTGTCGATCCCCCGGGCCTCGGCTTCCAGGGGATGTTCCGCGGGCACCGTCGTCGGTTCGATCCCGATGTTGTAGTGGGCCGGCTGTCCGGCGCCTCCGATTCCCCCGTAGTTGAGCCAGAGACCGATCGCCAGGTTCGGGTCCAGTCGCATCGTCATCGTCGCGCCGTCCGGGGCGACGAGACGCACCCAGGGTTCGGGAAGTTCCTCGGTGAATACCTTCGCGTACCACCCGGCTTCCGCCGGCGGAACCTTCGACAGATCGACCGGCCGTTCGCGGCCCGGCGCCGTCGGCCAGTCGAAGACCGTTCCCGGCGCTCCCAGGGTCCCTTCTTCCGACCGGATCCTCATGCGCGTGCCCGGCGGGAACTCGATCCGCATGCCCGGCTCCGCCGCGAAGAGCGCGTGCCCCGCCCAGAGCGCCTTGAACGGAACGTCGTCCCTGATGCGCACCCGGTAATCGAGCCGGACCGTCCCCGCGCCGGCGAGAGATATCCGGCGGGTGAGTTCATACGCGAACCTTCGACCGTCCACAACGGACACCAGGTCGCCCCCCTCGGTATAGACGTCCCAGGGCAGGCACCAGACCTCCCCGTGGTCCCCGTAGGGAACGTCCTTCCACGGGGCTTCCGGATAGGCCGCGTTGCCGACCGACGGGAAACATTCGTCCCAGCCGGACATGTCGTAATCGCCGTAGGCCGATCCGGGTTCCGCGGGCCGCAGTCGGACATGGGGATTCTGCCAGAGCCATTCCCTGCCGCTGCGCAGGTCCCGCAGGGAGATGATCTTGCCCCCCAGGTCCGGCAACACCGCTACGCGAATGCTTTCGTTCTCCAGAACCATCTCGCCCACCGATCCGCTCGCCAGTTCGGCCCGGATCCGCGCCTCCGGCGCCTCCCGGCCGCGGGCCGTCTCCGTGACCGTCGGTTCGATCCGGCAACCTCCCGCCCACAGGATCGAAATCGCCCCCACGCAACATCCCGCAATCCTCATTGGGCGCCTCATGACCGCGCCTCCTTTCCCGGCGATCTCCGCCCCGGTTCGCGAGGGAAATCGTCCCGCCGCCGATCATCCTCGATCCGCAACGTTCGCAAAAGAACGGATTCTCCCCGGAGGGAGGACGCCCTTGACTCCGTGGAACGGATCGGCCGAGTATCGAATCCTTCAATTCGCCGGCCCGGGTCCCGCATCCGGGCCGCGAGGACCTCGCCGTCGCGGGCCGCCCGGACCGAGCGACGGGGACAGGGAGCAAGGAACAATGTCGACCGCACGGCGGATCCCCTTTGTCGCACTCATCTTCGTGATCGTCTTCGTCTCGACCGGCGGCGCCCTTCAGCGCGCCGTCGCCCAGGACCTCGACTGGGACCCGGAACTGGATGACATGTACGCGTCCTACGAACCCGCGTCCCCGGCGCCCGGCCAGCTCTACTGGCGGCTGATCCGCGCCTGGTACGAAGACGAGACCGAGTCGGGCGGCAACCACAACATCTACATCCGCTGCTACGACCAGAACGACCAGCCGATCCAGGGACAGAAGATCTGGATGGCCTGGCCCGGCGGCGCCGCTTCCGATTACACCAAGGGTCCGGGGCTCGACAACTACTGGGGCAACCTCCCCATGAGCGGTGGCAACTGGTGTCCCGCCGCTCCGCCCCCGGGGCCCTATTCCGGCTACGTCGACGGCGTCAGCGACCGCGTCAACGGCATGGGCATGCCGTGCAACCTCCACGTGAACTACCGGCTGGAATTCAAGCTCACCGTCGCCTCCTCGCCCGATCCGGGAACGATCACCGGCACCGTCCGCAGCACGCTCGGCGGCCCCGTCTCCGGCGCGGTGGTCCGAACCTCTCCGGAGGATCTCACGGGCGTGACCGGCTCCGACGGCGCCTATTCCATCGCCGACGTCCCCGCCGGCACCTACAGCGTGACCGCCTCGAGAACCTACTACTACCCCCAGACCAGAAGCGGAATCGAGGTCGCCTCCGGCGAGACGACGACGGTCGATTTCCAACTGACGCCGCGCGACACCGACGGCGACAAGATCCACGATCCCTACGAATCGGCTCACCCGGACATCCTGGATCCGAACGACCCGGACGACGCCGCGGAGGATCCCGACGGCGATCTCGCCACGAACCTCGACGAATACCGTGCGGGCACGGATCCGGAAGACGGCGCTTCCTATCTCCACATCGTCGACGTCGTGATCAGCGCGGATCTCACCGGGATCGAGTGGACGAGCGTCGGCGGACGCAGCTACGTCATCGAGGAGGCTCCGGGGATGGACGGTCCGTGGAGCGCCGTCGGCGGTCCCTACGAGGAGACCCGCGCCGGGGAGAACACCCTGCAGAAGGTCGTCTCCCGGTCGGCCTCCGACCCCCTGCAGGTCCTCCGGATCCGGCTGCAGGACTGAGGAAGTTCTTACCAAGGACCCTCCTCGGCGGATGCCGACGGAAAGCGCCCGAGAAAGTAGGAGGCCAATCCCGCTCGGCCGACCCCCGCGCCGGGGACCGGTCCCTTTACGGAATCGACCTGCGGGGCGGAAAGTGCCTGG